>JAQBBZ010000454.1:0-15094 GCA_032125735.1 Labilibaculum sp. | reverse complement strand
ATCAGTATTTCCTAGTTTATTAAGTAAGGTTACATCAATTTGTTGCCTTTCCTCATCTCTATTTATTAAAACACTAATTGTATCTCATGGATTAAAATAACTAACCGGCTCCTGAAGTTCGGCACTAGACTTTACAACTTTCCCATCTATATTCAATATAATATCTCCTTTTTTAATTCCAGAATTCTCTGCAGCACCACCTTCATTTAGATCTGCGACGTACACTCCTTCTATTTTATCTATTTTCAATTCATCAGCTAAATTAGCATCTACAGTTCGAATAGAAATACCAATAAATGCTCGTTGAACTTCACCGTATTTTTTCAAATCACCAATTACTTTTTCAACGATTGTAACGGGAATTGCGAAAGAATACCCTGAATAAGAACCTGTTCTGGATTCAATGGCTGTATTAATTCCAATTAATTGACCTTCAGAATCAACCAAAGCCCCCCCACTATTTCCAGGATTAACCGCAGCGTCGGTTTGCAAGAAGGACTCAATACTCATTCTATTGCCATTTAAGCCAAGATTTCTTGCTTTCGCACTAATTATACCAGCTGTGACTGTTGATGTCAGATTAAAGGGATTACCTACTGCAAGAACCCACTCCCCAAGCTTTATATCATCAGAATTCCCAAAATCCATTTTTGGAAGATTTTTCTCATCAATTTTAATTAAAGCCAAATCGGTATACGGATCATGTCCAATCAATTTCCCTTCATATTCTCTTTTGTCATTTAGCACAATATTTATAAGATTAGAACCTTGAACAACATGATTATTAGTTACAATATATCCATCTTCTGAGATGATTACACCAGAACCAGAGCCTAAGCTAGCTTTTGGTTGCTGACTACTACCATTCTCGCCAAATAAGAAATCATAAAAGGGATTGGATTGATATCCCTCATTTGAATACATTGTTTTTACATGAACCACGGACTTCACGGACATTTCGGCCGCGTAAGTTAAATCTACCCGAGCAGCATTTGTAAAAGAATGATTTGCAAGCTGTGTCGTTCGCACCTCTGGAACCGTAATAATCCGCTCTTTTTTATCAACAAATAATACAAATAATAAAATGGCAATTGTACCGCCTAATATGGCGATTGCTAATTTTCCCAAAAACAATTTCACTTTCATCTGAAAAAATTTTATTAATTAATAATTATATGATGCCTGTTTAAAATTTTAACAGGATATACTTCTTACTATTCAACGAAAAGAAAGACCAAATATTGACTTTACCATCAAAATAAAAATCAAATTATTTCATGGATCAAATTATTTTGATTTTCTTGAGTACCGAAAGAACAAGTACCAATAAGATTTTTACATTTACACAACAATTTTAATGATATTACTGAACATGTGTTCATAATTTATTGGTATTTAACACTTCTTAACAAGATTTAGAAAATGAGAGTTGAATTTTCAAAATATCAGGGAACTGGGAATGATTTTGTTTTAATCGACAATAGAAATGGTTTAATTGCCTGTGATAACTTTACTTTATTTGAAAAACTTTGCGATAGAAGATTCGGTATTGGCGGAGATGGATTAATGTTACTTGAAAATGAGGAAGGTTTTGACTTTCGTATGAGATACTACAACTCGGATGGAAAAGAAGGAAGCATGTGCGGAAATGGTGGCCGTTGCATTGTTGCTTTCGCCTATGATCTGGGACTTATTTCGGATACAGCTAAATTCATTGCTGTTGACGGCGAACATGAAGCAAAGATTATTAAGACAGATAATGAAATTCAGGTTAGCCTTAAAATGATTGATGTTTTAAATATTGAATTGGGCGACGATTTTTATTTTTTAAATACAGGCTCTCCTCATTTTGTTAGATTCATATCGGATCATGAGAATTTCGACACTTTTACCGAAGGGAAAAAGATAAGATACAATAATCGATTTTCGGAAAAAGGGACAAATGTAAATTTCGTTTCATTTCAAGATTATGACATTACAGTAAGCACCTATGAAAGAGGTGTTGAAGACGAAACATATTCCTGCGGAACAGGAGTTGTTGCATCGGCCATAAGTGCCAGCTTCAAAACAAACTGCAACCAATTTAAGATTAAAACAAAAGGCGGTGATCTTGAAGTTCATTTCAAAAAAATAAATGACCAACAAATTGAAGATATTTGGCTGATTGGACCAGCAATGCATGTTTTCAATGGTACTCTTAAAATATAATAGTTGAATTTTCTTTTAAACTTAATATGAAATTCATTCTTACTGAAATTTTTGAAGACAAAAGTATTTCCAAAGTATTTTTGGTTTCACTTCTCGTAATTTCACTGCTCTTAATTTCAATTCTTGGAATTTTTTGGGTGCATCAAGAAAAACAAAAATTTGATCAAGAATCTAAACAAATTCAGGACGATTTTTTTAGAATACAGGAAAAAACTCTTCAACACGAAACTCAAACTCTTATCAATTATATTGAAAACGAAAGGGAGCAAACACGAAATACGCTAAAGAAAGACATTAACAGCAGAGTTTACGAAGCACACTCCATTGCAACAAATATATACAATAGTTGTAAAAATGAACTTTCCGAGAATCAAATAAAGAAACTAATTATTAACGCTTTACACTCCGTTCGCTTTAATAATGGCAGTGGTTTTTTCTACATAAATAGCTTAACTGGTATTGTGCAGATGGATCCCGAAAATCTTAACTGGGAAGGACAAAACAAACTCTTACTAAAAGATGTTTTTGGTGTTCCTATTATTAAGAATGAAATTGAAATTGCAAAAACGCAAGGCGAGGGCTACTCAAACTACTCCTGGCAAGAAGACGAAGGACAAAAAATTCATTCTAAAATATCCTTTATTAAAATATTCAAACCCTTCAATTGGTACATCGGATGCACCCAATATGTGGAAAATTATCGTCTGGGAATTCAAAATAAAATTCTGAATAAAATTACAGACATGCGATTTGATGAAAGCTTCTCAATTGCAGTATTTAGTTATAATGGAACTTGTTTAGCTCACACGCAAAAGGATCTTATTGGAAAGAATCTTTGGAACATTGAAGACAAAAAGGGTGTAAAAGTAGTCCAAGAGCTGATCACAAGAGGAACAGACAAAGATGGCGGATTCGTCAGATATGTAGATCCGTTTAAAGATGGAAATCTAGAATCCTGCACTAAATTAATGTATGCAAAGACCTATAAAGACTGGCAATGGGTTATTGGCAGTGGTATTCACATTCAAGAACTTACAGAATCGATTAAAAATAAAAGGAATGAGCTAAAAGCAAATATGATAGAGTATTTTATCAAGGCTGGCTTGATCTTTCTATTGACAATCCTCATCATAATTACGTTTACTCGATTTGTTCTTAAAATCAGCAAATCGGGTTTAGAAATTCTGACTCAATTTTACAGGAATGCCGCCACTGATTCACACATAATTGATATATCTAAACTCCATTTTAAAGAATTTAAAATTATTGGAGAGCATGCCAATGCTATGATTATTAAGAGAAAATCAATTGAGCACCAATTGAATATTGAGACTGCTTATTTTGAACAACTTTTTGAAAATTCGCCAGAAGCGATTGCAATAACCGACAATCAGAGTAAGGGTATAAAAATTAATAAACAATTCACTACTCTGTTTGGCTATACAAAAGAAGATCTTAAAGGAGTTGTAATAGATAGCTTACTTGCTGATGAAACAAAACAAGGAGAAGCTAATAGCTTAAATTACCTTACTGCCAAAGGACAACTTATTGAAATTGAAACAGTACGGAAATGCAAAGATGGTAGATTAATTGACGTTTCTATTATGGGAAACCCAATTGAAGTTAATAGTGAGCAAATTGCAATCTTTGGAATTTACAGAGACATTACAGAAAGAAAAGAATATGAAAAACACTTAACCGAAGCGAAAAACAAAGCTGAGGAATCTGATAAATTAAAATCAGCCTTTCTTGCAAATATGTCACATGAAATTCGAACTCCGATGAATCATATTCTTGGATTTACTGAGATTATGACCTCTCAGGAAGTAGATGAAAGCGAGCGACAAGAATACGGAGCACTAATTAAGCAAAGTGGGCATAATTTACTACAACTCATTAACGACATAATTGATTTATCGAAAATTGAGTGCAAACAAATTAAGCTTACTCTTTGCGAAACACCTGTCAATATTGTATTATCAGAATTATATGAAAAGTATTATAACCATAAAAACAAGAATAACAAGGCTCACTTAATCTTGAAAATTCAAAAGACTTTAAGCGATGAAGACTCAATAATTTATACTGATTCCCAAAGATTAAAACAATTATTATCCAACGTAATTGATAACGCTATTAAATTTACCAATGAGGGTTTTGTTGAGCTCGGTTATCGTCTTGTTGATAAAACTAAAATTGAATTCTTTGTAAAAGACACAGGTATTGGAATCCCAAAACAATCCATCGAACACATTTTTAAAAGCTTTAGACAAATGGATGAATCAGACAACAGACAATACAGCGGAACAGGTCTGGGATTAACCATTTCGAACCGATTGGCTGAAATACTTGATGGAAATATCAGGGTTGAATCTGAAGCAAATGTAGGGACTTGTTTTTTCATTACACTGCCTTACAGGAGAGTCAAATCTCAAAATAAAAAAATAGAAGTTATTGAAAAAAAAGATTACAACTGGGCAGGAAAAAACATTCTTGTAGTAGATGATGAAAAAACCAATTTCTCATTTTTCAAAGCAAGTCTGGCGCAAACGAAAGCAGATTTACTATGGGCGAAAAATGGAATTGAAGCAATCGAAATATGTCAAACAACCGCAATTGATCTCATTCTAATGGACATACAAATGCCAGTTATGAATGGCTATGATGCAACGAAAGAAATCAAATCATTCAACTCACGAATTCCGATTATTGGCCAAACGGCTTTCTTTCAAAAAGAATACAAGCAAAAAGTATTAGCCGCAGGTTGCGACGATTATCTCTCAAAACCGATTAGAATAACGAAATTACTGGATTCTATCGAAAACCAATTTTCAAAAAACTAATCCCATTTCGTTTTTAACTGTTCTTTTTTATAATTCATAACATAAGCCATCGCACTATCATAATTATTTACAAACACATAATAGTAGCGATAATCTTCTTTGGCAAAATTCTCTTGATAGGAAAGTTCGAATTGGTTTTTTAAAAAATCATAAAACCCATCGGTATTAATAAACACAATTGGTAAATTATGATACCCCAACTGCTTTAAAGTTATTACTTCTAAAATCTCTTCGAGAGTCCCAAAACCTCCAGGTAAAGCCACAAATGCATCCGATTTTTCACGAAGTACTCTTTTCCGTTCAGCCATATCAGGAGTAATGATTAATTCATCCAAAAAATCAGCCGATATTCCATAGTCATTAATCAACTTTGGAACCACCCCAATAACCTTACCTCCAGACTCTTTCACCGATACTGCAACTTGATTCATAAGCCCTATATTGGTTCCTCCATACACCAAATTACATCCAGCATTACCGATAGCTAAACCAAGGTTTTTAGCCTCCTGAAAATACTTTTTATCTACAGAATTACTCGAAGAACAAAATACACAAACATTCATTTTTTCAACATTAAAATTTACGACTATTAAAGTATTCATTTTCCCTTACATGACAATAGAGAAAGACAAAATATGTCTTCTACAATCATAAAAAAAGCCCTTGAGTTATTCTCAAGGGCTTCACATAATGTATCTTAAAACTTAAGCATCGATATTTGCATAGGTTGCATTCTTTTCAATAAACTCACGTCTAGGAGGAACTTCATCACCCATTAACATTGAGAAAACATGATCGGCTTCAGCAGCGTTATTAATGGTTACCTGACGTAAAGTTCTCACTTCAGGATTCATTGTTGTTGACCACAACTGCTCAGCACTCATCTCTCCAAGACCTTTGTAACGCTGAATGTGCAAACCAGATTCTTTACCACCACCCCATTCTTCAATTAAGCGCATACGTTGATCTTCGGTCCAGCAATATTCTTCATTCTTACCTTTTTTTACCAGATATAACGGAGGTGTTGCAATATACAAGTAACCACTTTCGATTAATGCTTTCATATAACGGAAAAAGAAGGTCATAATAAGAGTCGCAATGTGACTACCATCGACATCCGCATCACACATGATAACAATCTTGTGGTAACGAATTTTTTCAACATTAGCAGCTTTACTATCTTCTTCTGTTCCTAAAGTAACACCTAAGGCAGTAAATATATTCTTGATTTCTTCACTCTCAAAAACCTTGTGTTGCATGGCTTTCTCAACATTCAAAATCTTTCCTTTTAATGGAAGAATCGCTTGGAATTTACGATCACGACCTTGCTTGGCTGTACCACCCGCCGAATCTCCCTCGACAAGAAACACTTCACAGTTGGCAGGATCTTTATCTGAACAATCAGACAGTTTCCCAGGCAATCCGGAACCACCTAAAATGGTTTTTCGTTGAACTAATTCACGAGCCTTTCTGGCTGCATGACGAGCCGTAGCAGCCATTATCACTTTCTGAACAATAGTTCTGGCATCTTTGGGATGTTCTTCCAGATAATTAGCCAACATTGTGCTTACGGCCTGATCAACAGCAAGACTTACTTCCGAGTTTCCTAATTTTGTTTTGGTTTGTCCTTCGAACTGAGGTTCAGCAACTTTTACAGAAACAACTGCTGTTAATCCTTCACGGAAGTCATCACCACTAATGTCAAACTTCAATTTTGACAACATCCCTGATTTATCAGCAAATGCTTTTAGTGTTCGGGTCAATCCACGACGGAAACCTGTAAGGTGAGTTCCCCCTTCGATTGTATTAATATTATTCACGTAAGAGTGAATATTTTCGGAATAAGAAGAATTGTATTGAAGTGCTATTTCAACAGGAACTTCATTCTTATCGTATGAACAATGAATTGTTTCCTCTATTAATCGTTCTCTTGTACTATCAAGATATTCAACAAACTCTTTTAATCCTTCTGTTGAATAAAATGTTTCGAAACGGCATTCACCATTCTCATCCAAATCCCTTTTATCTGTAAGATTCAATCGAATCTCTTTATTCAAGAAAGCAAGTTCTCTTAAACGTGCGGCTAAAATATCGTATTTATACTCTAGAACTAGAAAAATTGAATCATCTGGTTTGAAAGTAATATAAGTTCCTGTCAAATCAGAATCTCCTATTGTTGCGACAGGAGCCAAAGGAGCCCCTTTAGAATATTCCTGACGATATACTTTCCCATCACGATGGATTTCGGCAGTTAAAAGTATTGACAATGCATTAACACAAGACACACCAACACCGTGCAAACCTCCAGACACCTTGTATGAACCCTTATCGAATTTACCTCCAGCATGTAAAACAGTCATCACTACTTCAAGAGCCGATCTATTTTCTTTCACATGCAACTCAGTGGGAATACCACGACCATCATCCTTAACGGTAATTGAATTGTCCTCATTGATGAATACATCGATATTTTTACAATATCCACCTAAGGCCTCATCAATTGAATTATCTACAACCTCATACACCAAATGGTGCAAACCTTTAACATTCACATCACCAATATACATGGAAGGGCGTTTACGAACCGCTTCCAATCCTTCTAATACCTGAATACTATCTGCAGAATATTCATTCTTCACACTTGGCTTATTTTCTAAATCACTCATTTATCAGATCTTTAGTTGTCAATCAAATAATCAAATCAATAATCATATAATCATTGATCAAATCATGATCTTATATTTTAATATTTTTCTTGTACAAAAATTAATTTATTCTCAGGAAAGCTTTTCTCAAAAAAAAAGATAAAAACCAACGGTAGTTGAAAAGGCGAAACAAGCTTGTAATCAGCACACTACCCACCTTTGAAAGCCTGAAAATAAAAGTAAAACAAAGATAGTAAAAATGATGAGTTTTCTGGCTGTTTCATCTGGAAAAATCATGCTTTTTAATAGTTTTTGACAAACTGTTTTTAAAAGCCTTAAACACAAAGCAAATGCATCCGTTTATGTTTACAATTCCATAGAATTGCTTCGGCGAGGTCTTTTCATTTTAAACCGAATGATAAAATTATTAACCTCAGTACCCGATTTAGTACTTCCATATTCCCTAAGCTCAAATAATGTTGTTACATTCTTAAAATTTTTAGGCATTGCCTTCCACATCTTATAAAAAACAACTTGAACATTTTCCATATCGGAACCATCGAGTTTAATTTTAAGAACTTCCTTGCTCTTTGGCATTGCAAAAACACTAACACCATGCGTATCCCAATCAATAGATTCTTCCGAGACAAAAGCCAGATTAAGTGTATCGCTAGTAATATCAAACAAATAGGTTACTCCCATATCATCTGCACCAAGATCCATTAACATTTCAAGCGGCTTACTATCATTATTAACAGATAACTTCCAATGCTCTTCATTTTGAGCACTAAGCAAACTTACTTGTGTAAAAAGTATGAAGGTAAACAGAAGTATATATTTAAATTTATTGATCGATTTCAAGAGCATAAATTCGATTGATAATTAATAATAGAATTAAAGCTAGCAAAAAGCGTGCTAAAAACAATTTACAAAAATAAGCAAAATAAAAAAAGGATGCTCTACAATATAGAACATCCTTATATAAATGTGTTTAACTCAATCTAAAATACAACTTTTACACCTAATAAAAAATTAAGCCTTTGTGAAGGATATCCATCCCACTGGTAGTATTTGTCTGCAAATAGGTTATTTACTTTACCAAAAGCAGTAAAATGCTTATTTAAGCGATAATTAGCACCGATATTAAGATCATACACGGCATCTAAAGTTTTCACCTGAGATACCGTTAAAACAGCCCTCTCACCCAGCATGGTAACACCTGCCTGAAATTCCAGTTCATCAGTGAAAGCATAAGTAGCATTCACATTCATTTCAAATTCTGGCTTGTGCCAAGCTTCAGCTTGCTTATCGAGAGTATATTTATTGTACCAAACAGCTGAATTCAACTGTAATTTATCTGTCCAGCCAACAGTAACTTCTGCACCTAAACGAAACAAACTGATATCATCGTAAACCACATCAAATTTATTTGAGTATGTTGGGCCAGAGTAAAACGCATTGGCCGCACCAGCATTTCTTTGCACAAAGAAATACTGATTATCAACAGAACTATATTCTGCAGATAATTTAAAAGATGAATTAGAGGACAGACTCCCTTTTATACCACCAAACAATCTGTATTTTTGATTGGAAGACTTCACGTCCAAACCTGAATAAACAAATGGATTCTCGGCAATAATATTGTTATAGTTGTTCATGTTTAGATTTCCATCAACCCCTGCAAACAGGGTCATAATGCCATCAATCGCTTCAACATCGATAGCAATATCAGGGTATATTTTTGCTCTTGAGTCATCACCCATTGAAACAACAGTATTCAAACCTAATTTAAGATTCAATTTACCCGTTTGAAGCGAATATTGAGGATTCAAATTCCATACAAGAGTTTTTCTTTCCGAAGTGTTTCCCTGATCTGACCAATTATACAAGCCATCTGTTGCAAAATAATCAAAAGAAGAACTCAAACTCCATAAACCATCACCACGACGAAGTTTAGCCTCTGCACTCATCAAAAGATCATTCTCAGCAACATAAATATCATCTGAGAAATGCTCGAACTGCAAACCAACGCCAAAATTCAATTTCTCCTCATCTTTAAAAGTGGTTTGAAGCTCGGTAGTAAAACCAAAACGATTTTGATCTTGCTCTGAATAAGGAAATAAATTCACATTATTCGCAGGAAGATCTTCTTTTAATTGGGAACCAAAAAAGTTATAGCCTTTGTGCGAGTAATAAATTCGGCCAGACACTTTAGCTTCATCTAAATAGGTGCTGCCATATACTTCTGCCAATTGTTCTGTCCAATCGGGCTTAACCTTTCTGTCATTTTCCAATGTTAATTTTCCATTGGTAGAATAATGACGAATATGAATTCCAAAATCAGTAGTCTTGGAACGTTGATTATTGAATCGGTAATCCCCGAAAAGGGTTGAATAATTACCACCTGCAAGAGTTAGCACATGACTATTAATTGATTGCAAAGGCTCACCAACAATTCGAGCTGCTGGAATCAAAGCCGGAGAAAACCCTACTGCAAGAGGCTTTGTTTGTATAAAATAGGTAAACGAAGGAGTAAAAGTTGCTGTATCCTGAACAACCGGCAATTCACCAATTCGCTTTGATTTATTGATTTTGGGCTGGTAAGCTGTTTTCACCTTAACCTCTTTGTTTAAATCTCTTTGCTCCTGAGCATAAGACACGGAACATGCCAAACCAGCTATAATAACAGTAAATATGATCTTTCTGAACATTGCTTTTTTATTATTGATTTTTTATTTTATTTCTAGTCTATTCAACATCTTATCCATCCTTATTTTCTCCTCATCCCTGCCAAGTGAATCTGATTTTGTCGATGTCTTTTCAAATAACTTATTACTTTCGGTACTGTCTGCTCCTTCAAACTGAACTTTCACTACTTTATTGGCTATTTTCTCCTCTACCTTTTTATCATCAGCTAAAAGAATATTCAATTTAGCTTGTGCTCTCTCGATAATTCCATCGCCTTTTACGGCATAATTATCCACAATACTCTGTAAGGTATATCTAGCCTGAAAAGGATCATTCTTTTTCAAGAACACATCAGAAAGTAAAAGGAAACTTTCCGCCAGCCAATAATGATGCGGTGAATTCATTTCGATAAACGAATTGATTTCATTTTCTGCCAAATCGTATTGAGTTTTTTCGGAATATATTTTTGCTAATAGATATTTCGACTCAGCTCCTTCGACACTTTGCGTTTCGGAGGCTAACACCTTAAAATCTCCCATTGCCGATTCCCTATTCGCCAAGGCTAAATAAGATTTCCCTCGTTTATATTTGGACTCACGAATCAATTCCTCCTGCGATTTGGCTACCTCGAGCACCTCGCTTACTGCCTGAATTGTATTCTCATACTCCTTTAAGCTATAAACCGATCGCATATAACCAACTTTGGCCAATTTCACATTCTCCGGAATCTCAGCCATTTCTTTCAATCTTGAAAATTGAGTTTTCGCTTTAGAATAATTCTTATTCCTATAATTCAGTTGCGATGAAGCCAACAAAGCTTTTTCTGTAAACAAATTGTTTGGCTGACTCAAAACCTTCTCGAATCCGGTTAGCGCCTCATCGTATTTTTCCTGATCTAAAGCTGCATTTGCTTTGTAAAATTGTGCATTCAACCGGAACATTCCATTTGGGAAAATCGATAAATACTCACCCAATGCATCTGTACCTCTCTTGGTTTCGCCCGACATGTACAATCTTTCTGCCGAAATATACGAAAGAGAATCCTTTTCGGAACTTCTCATAACTCCAGCACCTTGGAATGATTCTGCGAAAGCAAAATAATCATTCACTTGATTCATGTCTACGTAAACATTCTTTAATCCAATAAAGGCACTTTTCTTTTCTTCGCTTTGCGGATATTTTAAAACCACCTCCTTGTAAGAACTAATGGCTTTTTGATATTCTTTGGCATTGTAATTCAGCTGTCCTAACTGTAATAATGATTTAGGAGCATAACTACTAGTTGGAAATTTAGAGACCAACTCTTTATAAATAGATACGGCTGTAGCCTGATCGTCTAATTTCACTTTTGCTTTGGCGAGTTCAAACAAGGCATCATCCAGATATTCCGAATTGGTATGCGAAGTACGTATCTGCTCCAACAAGCGCGATTCCTCATCAAAATTGCCCAATAATCCAACCGAAAGAGCTTCCTGATACAACGAATAATCTGTATCCCAAGTGTTAGCAATAGCCGATTTATGATAGTATTCTGCAGCATTTTTATAATCTCTCCTCAAAAAGAAACAGTCTCCAATTCGATTACAAGCATCCGAAACAAAGTTGTTTTTTTGAACAGATTGATTTACAAATTTGCGGAACCAATCGGAAGCTTCGTCGTATTTATCCTGTTCGAAATACGCATAAGCAATATTGTAATAGGCACGCTTGTAATAATCGGATGAACCAGCACCAGGCGATAGTATAAATTCGTTATAAAGTGTTGTTGCCGCACTAAATTCGCCCATTCGGTATTGTGCTTCAGCTTTCCAGTATATGCACTCGGCAGCAATCTGAGAATTATAAATTTTGTATTGCGAAGCAGCATTAAAAGATTCTATTGCCTTAAGATAATTGAGCTGTTTCATCAACTCTAAACCACGCAGCCAGGAAACTCGTTGGTATGCTTTTTTAATCTCCGGTGTCTTGCTCGAAATTTTATCCATTGACGATAAGGCATCGCCGTAATTTTTAGTGGTCATGTAAACTTTCACCAGGTAATCGTATGCCTCATCGTTACGATCGGAGTTTGGATACTTCTCTAAATATTCATCGAAAGCTTTTATGGTTTCGTTAAAAGGAGAATAAGAAAGCTCATAGGTCAATTTCGCAAAATTGAACAAAGCATCTTGTTGCATATCCTTGTCAAAATCCATTCTGGCAGTCGTCGAAAAAGCAACTTTTGCTCCTTTTTTATCTCCCGACTGCAAATAACAATCTGCCAAACAGTAATTGGCAACCATAAACAATTCATCTCGCTGACCACCAACACTCTCGAATTGATGAACAGCTTCGCTAAATTGCTTTTGTCTGTACAGACAGTATCCATATGCAAACTTATCCTCACGAGACAGGCTTTTCTTTCCTTTATCCAGAAATGGAATTGCCTTTTTATATTCTTTTAATTGATAATGTGAAAGACCAATCATCTTCGCAATTTCCTCACTTCTTGTTACCGAAGCATCGTCTAAAAATTGAGGTGCATATTCGATTACCTTAGCATACTTCTCTTGCAGGTAATAAATTTGTGTGATGTAGTAAGGAACAATTGGCTTAAAGGTTTTATTTTTAATCAGCTTCTCGAAACCATTTAATGCAGTTTGATAGTTTCCATTTAAATAGGAAATATGTGCATAGTAATAATTTGCCGGAGCATTGTATTCTCCCGCCACCTCTGTAATATCAAAAAAGAACTTTCGAGCCTCTCCATATTTTTCCAGACTGAAATAAGAGTACCCCATTTTAAATTGATATTCTGTTCGCTGATCAGGATTCAAAGCATAAGTATCAACTTGATTGAACCATTCCAAAGCTTCCTTGTATTTCTTGCCACGATACTGTTGTCTTCCTAACTGAAAATATGCCGATTGCTTTAAATTGCTTTCGGGATGTTTTTTAATAAACGATTTCATTTCCGATTCTGCTTCAGGACGAAAAAGTTCAATGGAACACCAAGCCATATAAAATTCGGCTTTGGTGGATCTATCGGAATAAGTATCCTTCTCCATATTCACAAAATCGGCAAATTCGTGCCTTGCTCCGCCATAATTTTTATTTTGGAACATTTCCATGGCCGATTGCCAAACTTGATTACTGCTTTTATTGGTTAATGATTTTTGAGCTTGAGCGGAAAATCCCAAACATAAAAAAAACAGGAACGTTAAAATCCACAAACTAAATTTGTTTCTCATACTGCTTTGCGTGTGTAGGTTTTATAAGTAAAAAAAGTTGATCATCTGTGCCTTATTATGGCTAATTTATAAATCAAAACTCCATTTACAAAATCAGCCATAAAGGTATAAATAATCTGTAAGCTTATCGTATTTCAAACGGAGGAAAGAAAGAAAAATTGCACTCTATTTGGGTAAAGAAAAAGAGCAATAAAAAACCTTCTGCCGAAATAATTTTTTAGATTTGTATCTCAACACACAATTTGAATACTAAAAAACGAAATACATGTCCGAATCGACTATCATTGAACTTAAAAATGTCATTATTCGTCAAGCAGATAACATTATTCTAACTGATGTTAACCTTGACATTGAAAAAGGAGAATTTGTTTACATCATTGGTAAAGTCGGTAGCGGAAAAACCAGTTTAATGAAAACCTTATATGCTAATCTACCTATTAAAGATGGAGGATGTACTGTTGCGGGCTTTAATCTACCGATGATCAAAACAAAACAGGTTCCATTTTTAAGAAGAAAAATAGGCATTGTATTTCAGGATTTTCAATTGCTTTCCGATCGTAACGTTCATGCCAATTTGGAATTCGTTTTGAAAGCTACTGGCTGGAAAAACAAGAAGGAGATTGACAATAGAATTGAAGAAGTGTTGGAGAAAGTAAAAATGGGCAAGAAAGGATACAAAATGCCCCATGAGCTTTCGGGAGGTGAACAGCAAAGAATCGTTATTGCCCGTGCTTTGCTAAATTCTCCGGATATTATTTTGGCTGATGAACCAACAGGTAATCTTGATCCTGAAACCTCTGATGAATTGGCCGAATTGCTAATGGATATCAGTAAAAACGGAAGAACAATTGTAATGGCTACTCATCAGCACGATTTACTGAAGAAATTCCCTGCTCGTACTCTTGAATGCAAAGACGGAAAAGTGCTTGAAATATCGAATCCGAAAACCGATGAAGAAGTAGAGATTGAATTGGATTAAAACATCCAAAAACAAGCCAAAACCCCAAAAGGGGCTACACATACCTAATAAATCCTAAGTTTTGCCAGAAAACAGACCATACAATAAGGATTTTGAAAAACTGAAGCTGAAGCACAGCTTAATTTTTCCAATCACTTTTGTTGTTTTAATTTGGGCTGTTAAACTATTTGAGTGGGGACTCGGCCTGAATCTGTATTATTTAGGTATTTTCCCTTTGCACGCAAAAGGCTTGATTGGTATACTCACCAGTCCTTTCATTCATAAAGATTTTAGTCACCTAATGGCTAATACGATTCCTTTTCTGGTACTAAGCTGGGGAATCTTCTATTTCTATCGTCCGCTCTCCTACTGGATATTCACTTTGTGTTACCTCACAACAAATATTTTAGTTTGGTTTGGAGCTCGCGAAGCTTACCACATTGGAGCCAGCGGATTGGTTTATGCGTTTGCTTCCTTCCTTTTTTTTAGTGGAATCATCCGAAATCATTATCGCTTAATTGC
>JAQBBZ010000453.1:0-7182 GCA_032125735.1 Labilibaculum sp. | reverse complement strand
TAGCTACCAAATAAACATATTCCCCTGCACTATATTTATTAACTAATTCGTAGCCACTGGCATATAGTCGACCAATCACTTCAAGTTCTCTTAATGATCGATTTTCACCTTTTGTCAGATGGAAATAGAATTTACGAGTTAGACTGAGTTTAGGAAACACCCTACGGTAAACAAAGTAGATAAGATAGATCAGTTGATTTAATGGAAAACGATAAGTGTCCAGTAATTTTTGTTCTATTTTTTCTTGTGGCTTAAATCGGCAGATAAAAGTACCTCCCATTTCAAGTTTGTTGTTAATTGCTCCAAAAAACTCATTAATACTTGTCATATTGTGAATTAGTTCCATGCTCACCAACAACTGATAATCTTTACTGATCAATTTACCAACATCTTCCGAATTTTTAGAAAAAATCAGAAGATGTCTGGAATTATTACGACAAAAATATCTGTTTATAAATTCAAACCCATTCCGTCCTAATTTCTTGGAAAGATCAGTGAAATCGTTAAGTAAGATGACAAAACTGGACAGTTTCTGCTCTGATCCGATTCTTTGGCCAATTTTCTCCAACCTACTAATTACATCATGTCCTTTCTTCATAATATATAAGATTGATAGGCTACAATAGATATCAAAAATATCTTTACTGCTTTTTAAAAAGTTAATATCCCTAAATAAAAACAATTAGGAAATTAAACCTTTTTCGGTGCTAAATTAATTAGTGCCCACTTTATAGGATTTTTAATATTTTGGAGAATCAACTCCTTATACCAATCAATATTCAAATGACTCCAACGCTGAGGATGAAATGTAATCATTATTTTAGGTGGCAAAGCATTTTGGTTCAAAGCATCAAGAAGGTCAAAAGAGCTTTTAAATACCATGCCTTTTTCTTGCCAATACTTTTGTTGTCCGTTAATTTTATCTCTTATACTAAAATTAAAGCCATCCCAACGTCTACCTGTATCCGTAAGGTAAAACACAGTACTAAAATCAAGATCAAAATACGGTTCTCCAATAATGTTAAAATCAGAATATTTGTATTTTCCCCACAAATCCTTGTTATCATATTTTGAAGTGGGAGTGCCATGCATACAAATGGTTTCTACTGGAACCAATTGCCGTAAGCTAGTCAATTGCTGTTCGAAATCTTTTAATCCGAGATTAAGTATCTGATTCTTATCCTGATCTGATTTCACCTTTTTGGCAACCCTTGATAAATTCTCATAATGATAGCCTATTTCGTGTCCTAAATCATTAATTTGCTTTATTTCGTCCTCATCCCAACCTTTTTTTAGAGATCTAAAATAATAACTTCCGGAAATCCCGACATCAGACTGAATACGTGCAAATTCAAGTGCATTTGCAGGTAATTTATCCACATCATGCCTCAAGATAACCACCCTTTCTTTGGGATTCTTAAGATATGCTGAGAAGGTCTGAAAATGATAGTTATTATCTCTAAATCCTTTCAGCAATTTCTTGTAAGTATCTAATGTAAAGTCTAGCTTCAAAATATTTTAAATATTGTAATCCATTAAATCATATTCCATAGGAAACTTCTATTTTGCAAAGAAGCTGTTTTAGGCCACGTCGCCTAAAACGAAGAAACTATTACTTACTTGAATTGTATCTTTTGCCATAAATAGAACCCAAGCTTCACAAAGAAAAATAGTACTGGTCGGTTAATTTTCTCGTACCTTCCTATATTACAAACCTGGCCTCCAAATTTCATTTTATTTACTCGCACACCATAAGGAACATGAGGACTACCTGCTCCGGCAAAATCATATACAGTATAGCCATTCTCCTTTCCCCACAACATTACTTCCCAGTTAATAAGATCGTTGGCGCATTTTGGATAATACTTATTAAGAGCACCAGCATAAGAAATATAGAGCACGTTTTTATAGGCCAAGACATAACGAAAAGCAATTATTTTCTCTTCCCATTTGGCTGCAAACACTAAAAATCGAGGTTCTTCATTGAAATTACTTTGCCATTTTTCAAAGAAGCCAATATCAGGATATGGCAATTGAATTCTATTGTATAACTCCTGTAGAATAGAATACGTACTAGTCAAATCTCCATGAGTACTTTCTAATTCAACACTCACGCCCTCGCGGTAAGCTTTTTTTATACTCTTTTGTTTTTCACGATTGATATTTTTCCATATGACTTCCTCTGCTTGTTCAAGATCCAATAATATATTCAGGTGATCAAGATACCTGTAACCACATTGCTGAAAAACCAATTTGTAATTCGTTGTATCTGCCCAATTCCGAATTTGAATTATCAGTACTTTAGTTTGAACCTTCTCATTTAATTTTTTCAATATTTGATTCAGCACCTCCTCATCCTCATTGTCAATTAATGGGGCCCCTCTAATAATTGCACGCTTGGCTAAAATTCCGGGAACTCCTTTTATTTCCTTTTGGATAACTGCTAATAAAACCCCACTTATCTTACCATTCTTACGCGCAGCAATCAAAATTGGAGTAAAACCATCAGCTTGCTCAAATACGTCATACATTTGCGGTGTTTGGAACACATTTCCATGCACGTGATTTCGAACAAAATCACCCCAGGATTTTCTATCGATCATCGAAGAATCCGTGATAATTTCAAGATTGCCCTTTACCTTACCAGAAGGCTCCTGTACCGTTGTATTGAATGTCATTTAAATAAATTTCTTGAATACGGTTTTGTATTCTTCGGCAATATTCTCCCACAAATAGTTCTTCCGCAATCGTTCATACGCTTTTAGGGCAAAAATCTTCATTTCATCAGGATGATCCGATGCATACTTAATTTTCTCTGAAAGGTCCATTGCATCTTTCACCTTAAAAAATAAAACTTCCTCATCGTTAAACACATCTCTGTTCTCTGGAATATCAGAACAAATTATTGGAACCTTAAGAGCCGCAACTTCCAATAACATCATCGACATGGATTCATTCTCGGAAGGAAACACAAAAAATTTACTGCTGTATATGATATTAAATAGCTTTTCCTTCTCTTTAATTAAGCCGGTAAAAAGAATGTTGCCTACTTTTTTTTGTAATTGCAACAACTTATTTTCGTAATCTAAATTTTGCTTTAAATCACCCATAATTATGGCATGTTCTCTTTTTTCAAGTAAATCCAGTGCTTCCAGAAATGTGTGACAACCTTTATCCGGTAACATTCTTCCTGCTGCAAACGAGATATAATCTTCCTTTTTTGCTGTAATTTTAATATCTGAATTTATCCCATTTGGGATGTACTTCACCTTCTCAGAGGGTATCAGCGTCTCAACTATTCGTTGATCTTTTAATGAAACGGTAGTGATGAAATTAGCATGCTTAAGAAAGAAACGATCTTCAAAATCAAAAATAAATTTATATCGCATCCATTTGGATGTCAGAACCATTCCATGCGTTGTCACTACTACAGGATAGCGTAATTTGAGAAGAGGAATCACAAAACTAGCATCGCGATGATGTAAATGAATCAAATCATATTTTCGAAACAAAAGCGCATCCAAGGCTGATCTCACGTAATATAAAAGCGAATTAATCCTTCCGAATGGTAACTTACGAATCACTATTTGAAAACAATTTTGATAACATCCTGATTTCAAATCGGTATGGGAACTAACTGAATAGATTGTAAAATCAAAATCATTAGCTAACTGAGCAATAATATTCTCTCCTACCGATGCCGCTCCTCCAAATGCAGGAAGCCCCTTTAATCCGATAACACCAATTTTGGATTTATCAATTTCTTTCATAAGAAAAAATAGGTGTCACAAGTCTAATTTTCAAGGATTTCTTTATAAAATTCTATTGTTTGAGAAGCGACATTCCTGGGATGAAACTTTCTCACAGCCTCCTCTCTTGCAAATTCGGCGAACTCAGTATAAAGTACGGCTTCATTACAAAATTTTAATAAGTAACTTTCCAACTCTTCCGAATCATTCGATTTGAAAATAAAACCAGATTTTTCGGAAGTTATCATTTCGGAGATGCCCCCAACATCTGATGCAATTACAGGTCTGCCAGCGGCCATAGCTTCTGCAATACTAACCGGCAAAGATTCCTGAAGAGATGGCAAAACAAATAGATCAGCCTCTTTATAGAATTCAAGAAGTTCACTTTGGCTTTTCCATCCCCAAAAGCAGACAACATCCTGTAAATTATTCTCTGCTACAAACTGTAATATCTTATTCCTGTAAGCTTCATCCTTAAAGCCACCTATTACATCTAGTTTAACTCCATCAATCTTCTTTTTCAGCTCAAGAATTGCTTTTAAAAGACATAGTAAATTTTTTCGCAGATTGATGACTCCTACATATAAGATCCGCTTTCCAAAATTTGGACGAGTTTTCAAATCAAAAAAAATCGGATTTACAGGATTATAGATTAATTTTCCGTTGTAATAATTATTATTCAACTGCTCTAAAAATCTTTGATTATAACTGGAAATGAATGTGTAATTCTTAAACTTTGGGAAATAATAACGCTCAACTAGTTTTTTCAACCAAAATTTAAACATGTCAATTGTTGTATTTTGGTAATTAATTTCCTCTGCCATTATTCCGTGTTGAGTAATTACCAGATTTTTCTTATTCAAGCCCAATAGACAAAACAGCATTGGGGAAGCCCCTTGCATATGCACAATGTCGGGATTGAATTTTCGAATATAATCATGAACACCCTTTCGTGCTTGAAATAAGTAATCTAATAAATTTCCTCCAATATGATTTTTTTTGCACAAATATTCAATCGTAATATTGTCTGCATATTTTACGGTTTTTCTGCAATCTGATCTCCCCAACGAAAGAACGATCAGGTTCACCTGTGGAAAAAGCTCAAGCCCTTTCAGCAAATTTACAACCACAGCATCAACCCCACCTTGAATGGAATTAAGATCTAGAGGAAGTGAACTTAACATTAAAACTTTCATCCATGTTTATTTATCATTTCAGAATTATAATCACTCTTTTTTATAGAGAGACCAAATCTGTAAAATAGGTGGTATTGTATTTATGATCAAGTAAAATTAAACCAAGTAAAACAAAGTATAAACCTTTTAGATACTCATATCTTAAGAACACATTAGAATAACTGATGGCATCGATAAAAAATACAATAGTGAGAACCAAAAAAGAGAGATCAATGGGATTGCTTCTGTATTTCTTTAAAGCCAAAGAAAATAATCGTAAATAAAATAGTAAAAATATAGTGGTTCCTAAAAAACCAACTTGCAAAAGTAACCATACCAGAGCCATTCTTCCTCCATACCGAACACCATATTCATTGATCATTGATCCGGTACGAGTATTATACTGTGACTCAATCAGCTTACCAGCTCCATCTCCCAAAAGCATTTTCTGTGAATCTGCCTCTAACATATAATTGATGAAAAAGATCAATCCATCTTTTCTTCGCATCTCAGATTTATCATTAGCTCCGGAACTAGTATAATTACCCACATAATTTGTAATGTAATTCAGGTCAAAACTGCCCCAATTACTTTGTTCAGGATTTAACGTTTTATTGGTTTTTGCTGTAAAGTAAAATATACCAGCTCCCATTAAACAGGCCACCAATACCTTACTTAAAAATTTTCCTGAATTAACTTCTCTCTCTAGCTTAACAAATAGAAAACCACAAATTATCAAGACTAATGGAATAAAAATGAGGATTGCCCGCTTGCTTCCGATAACCCCAAGAATGCAAAAGCAGAGTATATAAATCAGATATTTTCGCTTGTTTTCGAAAAGATAAAGGCAAAATAAAATTGTAATAATAAATAGTGGGAAAATTGCAGACACGCTTCCTGCATTAATCGATAAGGTTCCAATTCCTCCATGCTCGGATTGACCAATCAAAATGAACTTTATGAGAATAGCTGGAATTTGAATAAATACAAGTAATTTGATAAAGGAAATAACTTTTGAAATCACTAAAACACTATTTTCATTGATCAGAACAATAAAATAGAAATAGGACAAGCTAGTATATACCAGAAAGTAGAGTAAGGAAAAAGTGTCGATTCTATTGATGAATGAGCTTATACCTGCAACACCAATAAATCCAATAAACCACCATACAAAAGGGTATTTTAACTGATTTCCATTAGACACAAATGTGTTAATGAATAAGACTCCGCTAACTAAAGGAATTCCTAGCTTATAAATTCCAGAATTGATCCCCAATAACTGAAAAATTCCAGTCATGAAAATCAATATCCAATAAAGATAATGAAGTGCTAACCTAAGCATTGGATATCAACATGTTTAAATAGGGTTTCAAGTTTTTATTTGCGATTCTGCTCCAACTATAGTCCTCTAAAGAACTAACAATAGAATCATATCTATAAAGATGTCTTTTCTGATGATATTCTTGAAGTGCCTCATTGAATGACTTAGACGTATCGCGACAAAGAATCCCATTTTCCTTATTTATCAAATTAGAATTCTCGTAGGTAGCAGTACCTATGCAAACCATTCCTGCAAGAATGTATTCAAAAGTCTTAGTGGGAGGTTGATAATTAAAATATGGGGTAATAGGAATATAACAAACTCCAATATTAGATTCTCTATAGTAATCATGAATTTCAGTCAAGTTTTTCCTTCCATGGAAATGTACAATTTCAATCAGGTTTAACTCTTTAATGGTTTCTTGAAGCAATCTTTCTTCTTTTTCAGATCCAAAGCCAAAAATGTTGTAACAGCATTCAATCTCATCACCATATTTCTTATAAAACATTGAAAATCCAATCACCGTTTCCTGTAATCTCCTGTGACTTAAAGTTCCTACATACAACAACTTAACCTTATCATAACCACTATTGCTATCCGTCAAAATCTCAGCTCCTAAAGGTAACCAGTGACATTTTGAAGGATTAATCTCCAAGTGTTTAATAAGAGCTTTTGAAATAATTGTGATGTGATCGAAGAAATAACTTTCAAAGCGAATTCGCCAGTTCTGACAAGCATTAACCAATCGGTTTTCCTTTACAGATCCGGTTCTTATATCTAAAACTAAAAGTCTTTTTCCTGAGAAGATTTTAAGTAGGAAACAGAACTTAAAACTATATAAGAAGACAATATCATAATCTGACTGTATGATTTCTCTGAGAACAAATTTTATCCAACGAAA
Source organism: Labilibaculum sp. (assembly GCA_032125735.1). GTDB lineage: Bacteria > Bacteroidota > Bacteroidia > Bacteroidales > Marinifilaceae > Labilibaculum. The sequence goes on along the minus strand of JAQBBZ010000453.1, from coordinate 36 downwards.
GTATCGTAAAACCTTGTTTTTCTCAACAGGCAAATA
>JAQBBZ010000452.1:0-10749 GCA_032125735.1 Labilibaculum sp. | reverse complement strand
GAAGTTCAGGGCAAAAAACTCAAAAACTCAAAATTAGACGGCTATTTCACAAAGATTATTACCTCGGAAGATGCAGGTGCAAACAAACCAAGTCAGCAAATATTTGAATATGCATTTTCGGAAGCGGGTGCCTTAGCAGATAACAGCATCATGATTGGGGATGATCTTTCTACAGATATTGCCGGTGCCAAAAAAGTAAAAATGGATCAAATCTATTTTAATCCACACAGAATGAATCACAAAGATGATCCCACATTTGAGATTAGTGATTTGCTTGAAATCAAAAACATTCTATAACATGTTCATCAACACATTTGCATTGCAATTCGTAAGCTTATTTCAATGTTTCTCAACAGTTCGTAACAAAAAACAAGTAATAACTGCATAATGATAAGAGAAGAACAATTATATTTGCATCGATAATCAACAAAACTTGATATGCAAACAAGTCTTGTTGCCAACATCAGGTTTGTACTGTGACATTCATAAATACTTCTAAAGGGTTAGTGAAGTTACTAAGGTTAATAGATTACAAATGGTTAATAATATATTGGAACTGGTATAGAACCGATGTTGGAATATGAAGGCTGCGTTTAGGGGACGCAGCCTTTTCTTTTGTTCTTTATTTTATGATGTCGACATACTACAAATCGATCAAATTTCAAAAAAAGTAACAAATACATTCTCCGTACCATCCCAAGAAGAAGAGCGTAACATCTTCGTATTCATACAGACATGATACAAACTTAATCCAAAGAAATCATAGATTTTATTCGCTTTAAAACCATGAAGTTATTCGTGAATTAAGGAAACGCAAGACAAAAGTATCAGGGAGATAGTAAAAAAAGGAGAAAGGATCAAGGAGAAAGTAAAAAAGGAGAAAGGGTGAAAAACGAAGGGTAAAGGATCAAGGATAAAGGGGAAAGGAAAAAGGGTGAAAAAAGGAAGGAACATGAGCCAAAACCATTGACCATTTGACTCTTCAACTTTCAAGACTTTTCAGGACTCTTCAAGACTTTTGAACCATTTAACTCTTGGACTCTTCAAGACTCTTCAAGACTCTTCAAGACTTTTGACCTTTAGACTCTCCTTAAGTTTTTCTCTTTTTCTTTTTTGCTGCCGGGAACAAAACATTATTTAGTATTAAGCGATAACCTGCCGAATTCTTTTTCAAATTAAGATCTGTAGGCGGATCTCCAACCAAATGCTGATAATCTTCGGGGTCGTGACCGCCATAAAAGGTCCAGGTTCCTTTCCCTAAGTTTCCATGAATATATCGTGCCTCGCCGGCTGACTTATTCTCTCCCATTACAAGCACGCTTGGCTTAATTAACTCCAACTTAAAACCAGTTGTTTGCCCCATAAAACCTTTAATCAGATTCTTATGGTTTTGACACAACATGGTTGGTACGGGATCCCATTTAGCCGAAAACTCAAACAAAGAAAAATAATCTTCATCCTGCTTCAATTTCCGGGTTAAAGTCACGTCAATATCCGAAAACTCATATACATAAGGATTTGTTTCAAGAGTAAAATTCTGAAATGCTAAAGTTCTGGAATAATTCAGCTGAGACTGAACATTTGGCCCCATTGGATCTCCATCGAACACAGCATCACAAATATCATGTCCCTCAGCAGCTAATGAGATATCGAAAGTATCGGTGGCAGAGCACATGGCAAATAAAAATCCGCCAGCCTCTACAAAGTTTCTAATTTTTACAGATATCGCATTTTTCAAATCTGAAACCTTCGAAAAACCATATCGATTGGCCACTTCCAAATTTGATTGCACCTCATCCTTATACCATTGCATATTTCGATAAGACATATAGAATTTTCCAAACTGTCCTGTAAAATCTTCATGATGCAAGTGCAACCAATCGTATTTTGACAATTTTCCTGTCATTACCTCATCATCGTAAATAATATCGTAAGGAATTTCGGCATAACTTAAAGCCAAAGTAACCGCATCGTCCCAAGGCTTCTTTCCTTTTGGAGAGTAAACAGCAATTAATGGTGTTTTTTCAAGCTTAACGGCATCCATATTAAGTTCATCACTCGAAATCTCATTCAATATTTGCTGAGCAGAAACATCACTAAGAACAGAAAAACTTACACCTCGTATCTGACACTCATCTTGAATTTCTTTATTGAAAGGGAGTAAAAATGACCCTCCCCGATAATTCAAGAGCCAATGAATCTCGTAATTCTTCTCTAAAGTCCAGAATGCAATACCATAAGCCTTTAAATGATTCTTCTGACTATCATCCATCTGAATTAACAAACTTGCGGAATAGGATGCATAAGTTGATACTACGAGAAATAGTAGAAGAACTATTCTTCGGGCAAATCTTTTTAAGAACAATTTATCCTCTATCATAAAAACAAGATAAGAAATTCTATTTGGTAAGAAGCTGTACGTAAAATTTAAAAAGGAGGAGCATCATCAAAATCATTTCCCCCGCCAAAGCCAGCACTAAAATCATCAAACCCCGAAGGCTCCTGATTCATGCTGGAACTAAACGTTTTAGCAGGCTCAAGACCAGATGTGGCGAATGCATTTAACGATTCACCTTCTAAATCAGTAAATCGGGCTAAATTAGTACGGAAACGAAGCTGAATTTCTCCTACGGCACCATTACGGTGTTTAGCAATAATGATATCTGCAATACCGATTAAAGAATTACCTTCAGCATCTTCTGTAATTCCGTATCTCTCTGGTCGGTGAATAAACAACACCATATCCGCATCCTGCTCAATTGCACCAGATTCACGTAAATCGGAAAGCATAGGTTTTTTAGCATCACCTGTTCTTTGCTCAACACCACGATTCAGCTGAGAAAGTGCAATTACCGGAACATTTAATTCCTTTGCGATAATCTTTAATTGTCGCGAAATTAAACTTACTTCCTGCTCACGGTTACCACGCATATCAGAACCAGCTGTCATCAACTGCAAATAATCAATCACGATACAACTAATATTATGCTTCGCTTTTAAACGACGACATTTGGATCGCAATTCATAAATAGACAATCCTGGTGTATCATCAACATATATTGGAGCCTCGATAAGATCTTTAATTTTCACGTGTAATTGTTCCCATTCAAAATCCTCCAAACGTCCACTTCTCAACTTTTCAGAACCCAACTCGGTCTCACTTGATATCAAACGTTTTACCAACTGATCGGCTCCCATCTCGAGTGAGAAGATAGCGATAGGTGCTTTATGATCAACAGCCATATTTCGTGCCATCGACAACACAAATGCTGTTTTTCCCATAGAAGGACGAGCTGCAATAATCACCAAATCGGATTTTTGCCATCCGGAAGTAATACGATCTAAAGCAGTAAAGCCAGAAGGCACACCACTCAAACCATCGGTACGTTTTCCCGCCTCAAGAATTTGATTGATTACCTCATCTGCCAGAGGGCGAATATGAGAAGATTCTTTTTTGATATTTCCTTCAGCAATCTCGAAAACATCTTGTTGAGCTCTATCCAAAAGATCAGCCACATCAACACTTTCGTCGAACGCTTGTGTTTGAATTTCAGATGAAACCCGAATTAATTCCCGCTGAATAAACTTTTGAGCGATAATTCTTGCATGGTATTCGATATGAGCCGCCGAAGCTACTCTACTGGTTAATTGTGTAATATAAAATGGACCGCCAACATCCTCTAAAGTTCCCTGACGTTTCAACTCCTCAGATACCGTTAGAATATCAACAGGCTCTTCGTTAATTGAAAGAGACAATATGGCTTTATATATTTTCTGGTGAGCATCCTTATAAAATGAATTGGCATTTAAAATATCACCTACCGAAATCATTGCATCTTTTTCGAGCATTAAGGCTCCCAAAACAGCTTCCTCAAGCTCTAATGCCTGCGGAGGAACTTTCCCGTAATCAAGATCTACTTTATTCTTCGGTTGATTGTTATACTTATTTGCCCCAGCCATAAAATACTAAATTCTAACAGTTCACTTTTCCTTTAAAATCAACACTCTAAGCATTATTTCAGCTTCAAAAAGAATGCTGGAAAAATTACAGAATGCAGGGCCAAAGATAGAAAATAAAAATACTACTAATTGATTTTTTTTGCTCTAATAAATCGAGTATTTTTACCACTCAATCATAAAACTTATTACTTGTGCTTCGCTTCCCAAATGCTAAAATTAATATCGGATTAAATATAATTGAGAAAAGGCCGGATGGATTTCACAACATTGAAACCATATTTTATCCAATTCCTCTTTTCGATGGTTTGGAAATTGCTGTTTCGAACAATGAAAAAAAATACACCTTCAGTTCATCAGGTATTCCAATTAATATCGATGATAAGGATAATATTGTTTGTAAAGCATTTGAACTGCTAAGTGCCAGCTGCAACATCCCCCCGACCAATATTCATTTGCACAAAAACATTCCATTTGGTGCTGGATTGGGAGGTGGATCTTCGGATGCGGCCTTCATGATAAAAATGCTGAACGAACAATACAAACTTGGACTTACATCTTCCGCAATGGAAAATATGGCTGGACAGCTAGGTAGCGATTGTCCTTTTTTCATTGCCAACAAACCAGTTTTTGCAGAAGGTAAAGGAGGTATATTCTCCGAAGCACTTGTTGATCTTTCCGGATATCACATCATGCTAATTAAACCAAACATTCACATAAGTACACCCGAGGCTTATTCGAAGGTAAAGCCTTCGCGTCCGGAAAAATCATTAAAAGAACTAATTAACTATCCAATCGAGAAATGGAAACACTTAATTATTAATGATTTTGAAAACAGCATCTTCCCCAATCATCCCGAATTAGAAAAAATTAAGAATAATCTTTATCAAATGGGTGCAATCTATGCTTCCATGTCGGGTAGCGGATCCTCAATATTCGGGATTTTTAATGATGAACCAGAGTGCCCCGAAATATGGAGTGAATATTTTTGCTGGAAAGGCAGATTATAAAAACAAAAAGTCTTAAAACAGAATGAGCCCGTTCATAACAAACGGGCTCATTTTTATTTCAATTCAGAAAGGCTACTCGATTTCCAACATTAATAATCTGTTGGGAACCTTTGTACCTTCAACAACATGAATCTTACCGATTTTACCATCGAAAGGCATTTTTATCTGATTCTTCATCTTCATAGCTTCAAGAATCATAATTGTTTCACCTTCTTTAACTTCCTGTCCTTCCTTGACGTAAATTTTAATAATTGTACCAGGAATGAATGAATTTACATGCTTCGGATTAGGTCTAACCCAAGGCTTTCTATTCTCAAACTTCTTAGTTAATTCAGTTATATAAATAGTACCGTCAACGTTGAATTCTTTTAAATCTCCCATATCGAATACTTTTTAAAATGGTGGAATACCGTGTTTTTTCGCAGGTCTGCTATCTACTTTGTTAATAGAAACCTCAATCGAGTGCAACAACATAGCACGCGTTTCCTGTGGTTCAATAACTGTATCGATATAACCTTTGGCTGCTGCCACATAAGGATTTGCGAACTTTTCTCTGTATTCAGCTACCTTTTCTTTTCTCATAGCCTCAGGATCCTCTGCCGCTAAAATTTCCTTTCTAAAGATAATATTAGCTGCACCTTCTGGTCCCATTACCGCAATTTCGGCATTTGGCCATGCAAACATAAAATCAGCCTTCATATGGCGGGAATTCATAGCAATATAACCTCCTCCGTAAGCTTTACGAATAATTACTGTAATTTTTGGTACAGTAGCTTCGCTATAAGCATAAAGAATCTTAGCTCCGTGACGAATTACACCCATATGCTCCTGATCAACACCTGGCAAGTAACCTGGCATATCTTCAAGCGTAACAATAGGAATGTTAAAAGCATCACAATAACGAATAAAACGTGCTGCCTTATCCGATGAATCACAATCCAACACACCAGCTAAAACTAGTGGCTGATTAGCAACAAAACCAACAGTATCACCATTCATTCTACCGAAACCAATTACGATGTTTCGTGCAAAATTCTCCATACTCTCAAAGAAATCCGAATCATCTACAATAGATTTGATTACGTTTCGAATATCGTATGGTTGAGTTGGATCAGAAGGAACAATTTCTTCAATTTTGTATTCTGGCTTTGGTGGCTTTGGTGGAAATGCCTTCGCTTTTTTAGTATTGTTCCATGGTATGAAGGTAAGCAGCTTCTTAATTTGTTCGAAGCATTCATATTCGCTTAGAGCATAGAAATGAGCATTACCTGTGATTTCGCTATGAACTTTAGCTCCACCCAGTTCTTCCATGGTAATTTCTTCACCCAAAACTGTTTTTATTACCTCAGGACCGGTAATGAACATTTTAGAAATGTTCTCAACCACGAACACAAAATCGGTAAGAGCAGGAGAATAAACAGCTCCACCAGCACAAGGACCAAGAATAACTGACAACTGAGGAATTACACCTGACGACAAAGTGTTTCGGAAAAATATTTCTCCATATCCGGCCAGTGAATTAACACCTTCCTGAATACGAGCTCCCCCCGAATCATTAATACCGATCAATGGCACACGCATTTTCAATGCATGATCCATGATTTTAGTAATTTTACGTGCATGCATAAGACCTAGAGAACCCCCAGCTACGGTAAAATCTTGTGCAAAAATACACACAGGCTCACCATAAATTGTACCGGTTCCAATAATAACGCCATCACCGTGAAGTTCGATCTTTTCCATACCAAAGTCGCGAGCCTCGTGCTCAACAAACATATCGTATTCATGAAAAGAATCTTCATCTAAAATAGACGTTACTCTTTCTCTGGCAGTCAATTTCCCCATCGCAACTTGCTTCTGAATGGCTTTTTCGCCACCACCTTGAAGCACTTTTTCTTTTCTCTTTCTAAGATCAAGAATGTTTCGTTTCAATGACATAATTTGTACATTTAGTTAGAAAATATATATTTTCATATATATATTGAATTTCATCAATTCATGAAATTCCAAAATACAACATTACTAATTTTTAGGGTAGAAAAAAATTCTACTCAACTCCACCCTACAATTAGCCACATATAAAATAAGCTCTTTAGCTTGATAATCAAGTCTACATAGAAAAAAATTATTTAGCCCTTTTCTATTTTGGTGCAATCCGATACAAATACATCGCTATAAATGAAAAAACAATATTAGGCAACCAAACGGCAAGCAATGGATTCATACTTCCGTTTGTTGCGAAAACAATGGATATCTGCATAAAAAGTATAAATGAGAAACTTAACAGCAGCCCAATTCCTAAATGCAGCCCCATTCCTCCTCTAATTTTTCGCGATGCCAGTGATACGCCAATAAGGGTAAGGATAAAGGTTGAAAATGGATTTGCCATCCGTTTGTATTTTTCAATCTTATATGCTTCAATATTGCTATCACCCCGCATGGACTGTTGTTCGATGAATGCATTCAATTGAGGCAAATTCATTGCCTCAACAATATTTTTTTTAGAACCAAACTCTTCGGGTCCAAAATTAAAGGTTGTGTCCTTCGTCCTTCCGTTCTCAAACGACTCCTTCTCACCATCTATTGTGCGAATAAAAAAATCGTTTATTGTCCATTTTTTAGTCTCTTCACTCCATCGAATTGATCGGGACGTTAATTTAGAGACCAATTCCTTTCCTTCAAATTTCTCGAGCGCAAACTTATACCCTGTATTCGTGGATGATTCGTAATTAATCATGTAAATAAAAACACCTGGTTCAATTTGCCTATGAATATTTCGTTCGTTATTTCGAAATTGCTTATTAATATAAGTCGCCGTAAAATCGAGCCTTTTTTGATTGGCAGGAGGAATAATGTAATTACTTAAAAGGAAAGAGAAAATACCAATAATCAATGCTGAAATAAAGTAAGGATACATCAGTCTTCGAAAACTTACCCCACTGCTTAAAATAGCAATTATTTCAGTATCGTAAGCCATTTTCGAGGTGAAGAAAATCACCGCAATAAAAGTAAACAACGCACTAAAGAGATTCGCAAAATAAGGAATAAAGTTTAGATAGTAATCGAAGATTATTGCCTTTAACGGGGCTTCCTTATCTATGTATTCATCGATATGTTCCGAAAAATCGAAAATAACCGAAATACTTATTATAAGAACAATAGCGAAAAAGAAAGTTCCCAAAAACTTTCGGATAATGTATAAATCTAATTTTCTCAAAACCTGAATTTTAAATTCCTTATTTCCCGAAAATTGCAGTATAACAAGTTTCGGGATAAAAGTATAACTTATTCTTCAATTACCAATCGAGCTGAATGTATTGTAAGTTTTTTTTAACAATTATAAACGGTTCGCTAATTTCTTAACCATGATTTCTTTCCATGATGAAAACGTTCCTGCAATAATATGCTCTCTTGCTTCGCGTACTAACCATAGGTAAAAAGCCAAATTGTGAATACTGCAAATCTGAGAACCCAATAACTCGCCCGAATGAATTAAATGACGAACATAAGCTTTTGAATAGTTCTGATCCACATATGATGTTCCGTTAGGATCTATCGGTGAAAAATCATCGTGCCATTTCTTATTCTTGATATTGATAGTTCCTTCACTTGTGAAAATCATGCCATTTCGACCATTCCGGGTTGGCATAACGCAATCAAACATATCAACACCTCTCGAAATAGCTTCCAATATATTAACTGGAGTTCCAACTCCCATCAAATATCTGGGTTTATCTTTAGGTAAAACCTGATTTACAACCTCAATCATTGAATACATATCTTCTACGGGTTCACCAACTGCTAAACCACCAATGGCGTAGCCTTCCCGATCTAAAGATGCTGCATGTTCTGCTGATTTAATTCGTAAATCGTTATAGACACAACCTTGTATAATAGGAAATAATGTTTGCGAGTAACCATACTTAGGCTCTGTCTCATCAAATCGTTTCACACAACGCTCTAACCATCGTTGAGTTAATTCCAGTGAAGTTTTTGCATACTCGTAAGTAGATGTTCCCGGAGGACATTCATCAAATGCCATAATAATATCAGCTCCAATGATTCTTTGGGTATCCATTACATTTTCTGGTGTAAAGAAATGTTTCGACCCATCAATATGTGAACGAAACATTGCGCCTTCCTCAGATAATTTCCTATTATCCGCAAGAGAAAACACTTGAAATCCACCACTATCTGTTAAAATAGGTCGCTCCCAACCATTAAATTTATGCAAGCCTCCCGCTTTCTCCAACACATCCAAACCAGGACGCAGATACAAGTGATAAGTATTACCTAAGATTATTTCGGCATTAATATCATCTCTTAATTCTCTTTGATGCACACCTTTTACAGAGCCAAGTGTCCCTACTGGCATAAAAATGGGAGTTTGAATTTTCCCATGATCAGTAGTTAACTCACCCGTCCTTGCTGAGGACTTCGGATCTGTATGCAGTAATTTAAAATCCATATCAACTATTTTTATTCATCTACAAACAGGTCTCGCAACCTATCTGTAAAAAATCAGGCAGCAAAGATACTAATTAATCTTATTTGTGAATCATGCACACAATCCAGAGGTAAATGACTGATTTCCATGATAAAAACATCAGATATATGAAACAGCTGGCTTTTCGTGCATCAATCATTCTGCACAACAAAGTTTTTTAATCAATAAGATTCTCTTATTTTTGCAGAACATAAATAAGCCTAATTTTGGAAACAATAATCACTCTCCCTACTACAACTGTTCAATGGGTTATACTCATTGTTCTTTTTATCGCTTTTTGCATGCAGGCATCTTATCATCTGCGCTATATTTTATTTTTCAAAAAAGAGAAAAAGAAAACTCACAGTGAAACAACAGAACCAGTCTCAATAGTTATTTGTGCAAAAAACAAAGGGCATTACTTGCAAGAAAACCTTTCCAGGTTATTAGAACAAGAATATCCCAATTTCGAGTTGATTGTCGTTAATGATGGTAGTGAAGACGATACTGAAACTATAATTGCACAGCATCAAATAAAGTACCCTAATCTTCGAACAACAAAAATACCTCTGGATGATAAATTCTCTCATAACAAGAAACTAGCCCTTAGCATAGGGATAAAAGCGGCTAAGAATGACAAAATTGTCTTTACTAATATTCGAAGCAAAGTTTCAAGTAAGAAGTGGTTACAGGAATTTATGAATACCTGGGACAAAGGAGTACAACTTGGTTACGTTAACTTTGAAAACAAAAAAGGGTTCCTGCATAATTTTTTCAAATTTGATTTGCTTTCAAAAAGCATTAAAGATGCAAGCTTTGCATCTTCAGGAAATGCTCATTCTGGTAGTGGTGACAATCTGGGATACAAGAAATCAGAATTTTTGGCTAACAAGGGGTTTGCAAAGAATTCTCATTTCGAGGCTGGGCATGATCATTTAATGATTTTACAATTAAGCAAGCTTTCCGGAGCATCAGTATGTATCAAACCTGAAGCAAAAATTAATCTTTCATCGGAATGTGCATTTAGTCAATGGGTGAAAATCAATCGACAATATTATATATGCAGAAAATATCTGCCTTTAAAAACACGTTTACTTATTGATTTAGAACCAGTAAGCAAATTGGTTTTTTTCGCTGCCATTATTTGCGCTTTAGTCTTTACACATTTATACTTTTTCCTCGCAATTATTTATTTAACAAGAACAATTTTGATTGGTCGCTTCTTTAAAATAAGCACGAGTCATTTGAGAGAAGAAAATTTATTTTTATCTTCGTACTTATATGAGATTTTTGTGC
>JAQBBZ010000451.1:0-4090 GCA_032125735.1 Labilibaculum sp. | reverse complement strand
TGCTTCTGCAGAATCTTTCAATGCTAAAATAAAAGCTTTTAGATCAACTCAAAGAGGTGTCAGAGACATTCCTTTTTTTCTATTCCGATTATCAAATATTTATGCCTGAAAAAGAGCTCCCCAAATTTTCTGCTTGATCCCAGAAAATGAAACTGATCCCTGATTATTGCGAAGAACCTAACGGTTTGCAATAAAAAAAAGCAGCTACAACATTGTTGTAACTGCTTAATATTGAGGGTGGGCCCACCAGGGCATGATCCTGGGACCCCCTGATTATGAGTCACACCCAGCAAACTCTTCTTTTTATCACCCCGCCACCAATAAGTACATTATCAGTAGATTACAAAACTATTTTCTCTCCTTGTTAACTCATTTTAGTTGTTTTTGACTCTACATGTATGTATCTTGTATGTATATTTTAGTTTCTATAGATAAATTCTGTTTCAAATATTCAAAGCTATGATTGGTGTTACTACAGCAATTATTCACGACAAGAGAATAAAAAGAAAAGATAATACTTATGCCGTAAAACTCCGTGTCACACATCAAAGAACACAGCGGTATTATCCTTTAAATATACATTTAATTGTAGATGATTGGGAAAAAGTATTTGAATCGAACCCTAAAAAGAAGTATAAAGATTACGTTGTATTTTTTGGAGACATAGAAAGTCGAGCTATTAAGATTATACAAGAACTCCGCCCATTTTCTTTTACTGCCTTTGAAAAGAAATTCAATTATAAAACTAAGAATAGCGAAGATGCAATTGTATGCATGGAAAGCTACATTGCTAAGTTGAAAGAAGAGGCTCGAACAGGAACAGCCGCAAGCTATTCAAATGCATTAAACTCATTTAAGAGATATTTAGCTTCCAAAGGAAGGAAAAAACTTAACTTCTGGGACATTACACCTGATTGGTTGAATCAATACGAAAAATGGATTGTAGAGTCCGATAATTCTTTAACTACCGTAGGAATCTATCTAAGGAGCCTCAGAACGATTGTGAACATCGCAATTGAAAACGGAAATCTTGATAAAGAGTCTTATCCCTTTGGTAAACGGAAATACCAAATCCCATCTGGAAAAAATATAAAGAAGGCCCTTAAACTTTCCGACATTAAAAAGATCATTCAATATGAGCCAGTGAATGAATCTGAAAATAAGGCCAGAGATTTATGGGTATTCAGTTATTTATGCAATGGAGCCAATGTGAAAGATATTGTCAGACTTCAATATAAAAATATCGATAACCGGAATATTACATTCACGAGAGCTAAGACCGAACGATCAGCAAAGCAAAATCACAAACTCATCGTTATTGTTCTTTTACCCGAAATTCAAAAGATAATAAATGACTGGGGAATAAAACCTATCAAGCCAGAAACATATGTATTTGGAATTATTTCTAAAAATGATTCACCCGAAAAACAGTTGGCAAAAACCAAGCAACTCACCAAAAACATCAATAAATACATAAAGATAATCGGCGAAAAACTTGAGATTGACATGAAGATCACAACTTATTCAGCCAGGCATTCATTTGCAACAATTTTAAAACGGTCAGGTGCACCAACTGCTTTCATTAGCGATAGCCTTGGTCATAAAGATTTACGCACCACTGAAAATTATCTCGATAGTTTCGAGAGTAGTGTAAAAGAATCCTATCAGAAGAAACTATTAAATTTCGATAACGATTAAGCCAGCCCAAATGAACGTACTAGAAACAAAACTCAACTTCTCAATTTTCAACTCAATTCTCTTTGGTTCGCTTAAACCGTGGATTTTCGAAAATCAAAATCAAGAACGGTTTAGCTTAATTCTGATGAATGGATTACGATCTAAAATTCATAGCGTCGATGCATTTTTTAAAGAATTTGTAACAGCTTCTAAGGATGCAAATATCGATCTAAAAGAGGATAACTTTCTTGAATCATCAGTTTTAGCTAAAGGCTTAAAAGTCCCTTTAAGTCTGGAATTGCCCCCTTTTATCAACAAAAAAAGAGAATTTTACAGCAGTTTAATACAGAATGAAACACTAAGGGTGCAAGCTGTAATAGATTATATCATTAGTGTTCAAACCGATGATGACATTGCCTATTCAGAAGCGAACATTCTACTTCAAAATATTGAATTTCTAATTACAGAATCAGCTAAAGTAGAACAGACTGATGGTGACAATCTATATATCATCAACTGTCTAAAGTATTCTCTATTTCGTCTTCATACATTCATGAAAGACTCCTTCCCGGATTTACTTTCAGAAAACAAACTTTCCGATTTTGAGATAATCTATTTACTGGCACCTAATCAGGAGGAGGATAATCTCATCCATAACTTCCTGTCACAGAAATCTAAAACTGAAAAATCTAAATCAAACAAAGAAGAAAGCCAATTATCTGACAACTCATCCAATTCAAAATCTTTCGAATACATCCATAAAAAAATATATCCTGAGAACATCATGGCTCTTTACGATAATCTTAAATCACAAAAACTCATTTGCAACAATACCAACTTTGTAAGTTTCAAGAAAATCTTCTCAGCTCGGCAAATCATGACTCCTGTTGTTTGGATCGGTAAAATTAGTGAATTGAACTATTTCATTAAACTGATTCACAATATCAATAAATCAGTAAAAGACCTTAAACAGCAACATTGGGAAGTCGCATGTAAATGCTTTGTTGATGCCGATGGCAATCCTTTCGATCAGCACCGCTTAAAAGAACAGAAGATTCCAAAAGCAACATCCCATATTATTGAAAAGGCAGCAAAGCTATTGAGCTAACTCCGCACTACTCCCTCTTGTCTTTTATTAATTCTTTTTAACCAAGTCCAACTGCCTTAAGTAGTTGGATTTTCTTTTATACCTGCACTCCGCACTCCGCGCTCCACTCCTCGCACCTTTAAATCACTGATAAACACCCTTTTATTGAATTAAATTTGAGTATCGATAGCAGTTAAATATGACTGTGGCCACAGTCCATTCGTTAATTAAATAACAACAGCGATGGACGCACAAATTTTAAAAGAAATCCTTGAGCTCAAAAAGCTCATTACCGAGCAGAATATGCTCAACAAAGAAGTATTGAACTTTAACGAAACAGCAATTTACCTTGATGTTTCACATTCACACTTGTATAAGTTAGCAGGCAATGGAGTAATTCCATCCTATAAACCCAATGGGAAAAAATTGTATTTCAACCGCTCTGAAATTGATATGTGGCTGATGAGTAAAAAACAATTCTCTGTTGAGGAAATAAAGGAACGCGCAAGCAACTTTACCTTAAAGTCGGGAGGGCTTCAGTAATGAATGAAATCGTTCAAATGATGCTGAATCTCTCAGATGAGATCAAATCAATTAAGGCACAGCTCGAAGTTTTTCGCAAATCACGTCTTGAAAAATTTAACGAAGCGTGGATCGACGGCCAGGATGTAATGCAGGTACTCCACATCAGCAAAAGGACTCTTCAATCTCTTAGGGATAGCGAAACCCTTCCCTTCAGCCGTCTAAACGGCAAATTCTACTACAAGCTTTCCGACATCGAGAAAGCTTTGGAATCCAATTACTCACCATCTAAATCAGCGGGTCATGGAAAATAGTAGAAAAGCCATTTTAGATAAAACCCACTATGGGTTGAATGTATATGCTCATCTTTTGCAGAAGTACTATCCTGGAACAACAGTCCTTTCCCTTTCAGGGAAGGATTGCCTTCCGGCAAAGAATCCTTTCAATGCCGGTAAATCAACATTACAGGTAATGATTGAGGACAATTGCGCCAGGCATACCGATACCGAAAAAGCAATTCCCGATGGAGATGTTTTTGATTTCGCGCAGTTGCATTACAAATTACAAGGAGACGATTTGCTTCAGGCAATAAGTAAAGACATGCACATCAATAAACAAAGCTTAACTCCAATTCAGGATGCAAATGCCGGAATAAATTTGGAATGGCTTCAACGAAAAATCAGCATGACTCGTTTTTCTTATTTCAAGAAACCAATCAGCAATACGATTCCGTTTGAAAAGTTCACTCTACTTGATGTTTATCAGGTGCTGGTTGGAAATGCCTTTAAAGAGAAAACAAAAGCT
>JAQBBZ010000450.1:0-5211 GCA_032125735.1 Labilibaculum sp. | reverse complement strand
TCCAAAATTGCCGAGCTGGATGTTTATCGGGCGGCGACCCATAATAAAGGAATATTTAATGGAATTGATGCTGTAGCATTGGCAACTGGTAATGATTTTCGAGCCATTGAGGCTAACGGACATGTTTATGCATCTCAAAGCGGGAAATATAAGAGTTTAACACATACTACTATATCTCATAATCGTTTTCGATATCAGTTAACGATGCCTTTGTCATTAGGAACTGTTGGAGGATTAACAAGCTTACATCCTTTAGCAAAGTTTGGCTTGGAATTGCTTGGAAAACCTTCGGCAAAAGAATTAATGATGATTACGGCTGCCGCCGGATTGGCTAATAACTTTGGTGCTTTGAGATCTTTGGTAACAACAGGAATTCAGCAAGGACATATGAAAATGCATTTGTCGAACTTGCTAAATTCTTTAAAAGCCGATTACGAAGAAAAGAAACAGGCATTGGAATATTTTGCTCATAAAACAATTTCGCACAGTGAAGTTGAAGCCTTTATAAAGTCACTACGAACTAAGCTACAGTAGAATTTGAAATCTTTATACAAATATTATTCGAACGCTAAATTTTTGCTTACAGGTGAATACCTTGTATTGCACGGAGCTTTGGCACTTGCTATTCCTTTAAAGTACGGTCAGGTATTGGAAGTCTTTGAATCGGAAGAAACGGATTTGGAATGGCTTGCCTACGAAAAAGGAAAATTGTGGCTGAAATTTTCAATTTCAAATCAGGAAATTGAGAATCAAACTTACGAAGGAGAAACAGAAAAAGATTTTGTTTGTTTTCTCTTGAATAAAGCCAAAGCGTTAAATCCTTCTTTTTTGAAATGTGGCAGTTTAAAAATAAGGACTGAAATTGATTTTGATCGAAGTTGGGGTTTGGGCAGCAGTTCCACTTTAATAAATAATGTTGCTCAATGGGCAGATGTAAATCCTTACGATTTGCATTCCTTGGTTTCAAATGGATCTGGTTTTGATATTGCCTGTGCCAATTACTGTAAGCCGATTTTGTATAGGCGAGATGGCAATCATCCATTAATATATCCTGTTGATTTCCCTGAAAAATTCACCACCCAATTGTACTTTGTATACTTGGGGAAAAAGCAAAAAAGCAGAGATTCTGTTCATGCTTTTTTGAATGAAGGTACGTGTGAGCAAGAAAAACTAGACGAACTAACTCAACTGAGCAAGGATATGCTTTCAGCTAAAAACTCACAGGAATTCGATAAGGTGATTAAAATGCATGAGAATTTGGTATCCGATTTATTAGGACAAGACTGTGTGAAAGAAAAATTATTTCCGGATTTTGAAGGCTCTGTAAAATCACTTGGAGCCTGGGGAGGTGACTTTGTTATGGTAAGAAGCGATTTAAGTAAAAAAGAAGTTCATTCCTATTTTTTTAGAGCGGGACTAACAAACATTTTTTCCTGGAAAGAAATGATACTGGGAACAAACTAATCTATTTGTGGGTAAGCGATGAAAAATAATAAGAATTCAGGATCTGTCAGTTGGGAAAGTCCTTCAAATATTGCTCTAATTAAATATTGGGGGAAGAAAGGCAATCAGCTACCTTGTAATCCATCCATAAGCATGTGTTTAAAAAACTCGTTTACTCGCACAAAGCTTGCTTATGAGCCAAAGGGGGATGGAGATCAATTGAGTTTTTTATTTGAAGGCAAAAGGCAAGTGTCATTTGAACAGCGAATTGCAAAATTTATTCAAAATTTGCACAGTCAATTTGAATTCTTGAAAGATTATCAAATTTTGATTTCTTCAGAAAATACTTTTCCACACTCTACAGGAATTGCAAGTTCGGCTTCAGCAATGAGTTCGCTTGCTCTTTGTTTGTGCAGTATGGAAGAGGAAATAAGGGGAGCGCAAGAGGAGGAGGCTAAGTTTTATCGGAAAGCCAGTTTAATTGCACGATTAGGCTCTGGAAGTGCTTCACGATCTGTTTATGGAGGTTTCGTTGCTTGGGGAGAAAGTAATTCTTTTTCTAAATCTTCCGATGAATATGCAGTTCCATTTTCGCAATATACTCATTCTGTTTTTCAAGATTTTCAAGATGCAATTCTATTGGTTAGTTCTAAAAAGAAAGAAGTTTCCAGTTCTGTCGGGCATCAATTAATGGAAAATCATCCTTATGCATCAGCTCGTTTTTCTCAGGCAAATTTACATTTCGAGAGAATGTTAGGTGTTTTAAGTTCAGGCGATTTGGAAGAGTTTATTAAAATCATGGAAAATGAAGCTTTAAGTTTACACGGATTAATGATGAATTCGACTCCTTCATTTACTTTGTTGAAACCTAATACTCTTGAATTAATTGAGCGAATTAGATCGTTTCGTTTGAATACTAAAATTCCTGTTGGATTTACTTTGGATGCAGGTCCAAATATACATCTGATGTATCCTGCATCTGAAAAGGAAAAAGTAGTGCCGTTTATTGATTCTGAATTATCTCAGTTTCTGGAAAATGGAAAGTATATTGTTGATGAAAAAGGGGAAGGACCACAAAAAATATTAATTTAAAGAGCTGTGAGAATACATCCTGACTTATTTTATGCGAAAATATTACTCTTTGGTGAGTACAGCGTTTTACTAAACTCGATGGGTTTAAGTATTCCTTATACTCATTTTAATGGAGAACTGAGTTTTATTGGTGATGATAAATATACCGATCGGAATTTTGCTAAACGATCAAATTTGGAGTTGCGTAAGTTCTTGAAATACCTTAAAAACAATGCGTGTCAATATGATGTTTTAATTGATTTGCTTGCCTTTGAAAAAGACATTCAAAATGGATTGTATTTTGAATCGAGTATTCCGGAGAGCTACGGTTTAGGTAGTTCAGGTGCTTTGTGTGCTTCTGTTTACAAGAAATATGGAATAAAACCGATTGGGAATAGTAAGAAACTTAAAAATGGAGAAATAATTCGCTTGAAGACTGTGTTAGCGCAGTTGGAAGCTGGTTTTCATGGTAAAAGCTCTGGGCTCGATCCGCTTAATTCTTATTTAAAGGTTCCTTTGTTAATTCACAATCAAAATGAAATTGAACAAGTAAGCTTGCCTGGGAAAAAATTTGGTGAAGACAGTGCAATATTCTTAATTAACACACAGAAATCTGGTAATACTGAACCCTTGGTTCGTTCCTTTTTGAAGAATTGCGAAAACAAAGAATTTTCTAATTTAATGGAACAAGAATTAATTCCAATGAATGATAAATGTATTCAGGAATTGGTGAATGGAAATGCGGATTCGTTTTTTTCCGACTTGAGTAAACTATCAAAATTTCAGCTTGCTAATTTTAAATCAATGATTCCTGATAATTTTCTCAATTTGTGGGAGGAAGGATTAAGTTCACAGCAATTCTGGTTGAAATTGTGCGGTTCTGGTGGTGGTGGTTATTTATTGGGTTTTACCAGAAATTATTCCACTACAAAAGATCTTTTATTGGAAAAAGGATATGATATTGTGACCGTTTATGAGAATGAAAAATAATAATCAACCAGCTCAGGCAATATTTAAAGGAATACTGTAAGTTACTTGCGTTCCATTTTGTTTTGGATCTGTAATATTTAAATCAATAATCTCGAACTTCATTTTTTTAGAGGATTTGAAATTGTAAATCTTAACCCGGTCTAAGGCAATTGATGTGGCAATAGATTTATGATTTTTATTTTCTCTGTTCTTTTTGGCTGCATCAATACCAATTCCATTGTCTTTAATCTGAAATTGCAGCAAATCATTACTTTCATTCAGAGATATCTTAATCAGTATCTGGGCATTTGGATTGTTTCGTAACATTCCATGTATTAATGCATTCTCAACAAATGGTTGTGCAAGCATTGGAGGTACTAAAACCTGATCTTGATCAATATTTTTATCAACTTCAAAATCGTAGTTTATTTCATTTTCGAATCGTAATTTTTGTAAGCCAATATAGTCTTTAAGGGTTTCAAGCTCTGTTCGAAGGGATACAAACTCTTCTCTTGAGTTCTCAAGAATATTTCTAACCAAACTTGCCAATCTGGAGAGATAATTATTGGCTTCTTCATTCTTTTTATCGAGAATAAAGCTTTGAATTGCCGTTAATGAATTGAATAAGAAGTGTGGATTCATTTGAGTTAACAGCACTTTCTGGCGTAAATCCATAATTTTGTGGTCTGCTCTTAATCTGTTAATTCGCAAGGAGACCATAATGGAAACAGCACCAAAAATCATCACTACTAGTAGAAGGATAATCCATGTGTTTTTCTTTCCTAATTCAAGATTCTGAATCTGACTATTTTGCTGAAGAACTTCCAATTCTTTTTCTTGTTGGTCCGACTCATATTTTGCTGTTAATTCCTTTACTTTTTCGTTTTGAAAGATTGCAATTAGGGAATCATTAATAAAATGGTATTTTTTTAAATAATTAATCGCTTCTCTTGTTTGATTTCTTTTTTCTAAAAAACGAGAGTAGTAGAAATAGCTTTCTAGTAAATCGTTTGGTAAGTTGTTTTCTTTGCTTAATTGAATGGATTTTTTAAAATATTCTTCAGCTTGTACATTTTCGTTCATGTCATCGAAGGCTAAGGCTTTTAGTAAAAACGCCTTGCTGATTCCCCAACGATCGTTGAGTTGAATTCGTATATTTTCACATTGATCTAAATACCCCAATGCTTTTACAGGCTGGTGAATAGAAAGGTAAGATTCACCAATGTTAAGAAGGATTATTGATTTAAGCTGGTTGTCATTCGTTTCCTCATTCAGTTTCAAAGCGCGAAGTTGGTACGAAATTGCTTGCTCATGATTTTTGAGTTCTCTATGCAGAACACCCATATTAATATAGATGTTTGTTAGTCCTTTCTTGTCGCCCAATTTCTCATGAATTTGTTGGGCATATTGGTAGTACTCCAAAGCTCTGTCAAAATCAGCTAAGGTTTGATGCACTCCTCCAATATTTAAGTAGGCACTTCCTATTCCTTTCTCGTAATGCACAGATTTGTATATGTCTAATGCCTTGATGTATTGCTGTAAAGCTTCGTTGTATTTTCTTGTTCTGCGGTATACAATCCCTATGTTTGCGGTTACTTTACCAATATTTAGTGTATCACCTGCTATTTTATATTGTGTAATAGCTTTTTCATAATAGTATTCAGATGAATCAAAAACTCCTTGGTGCAAATAGGTTTCTCCCAGAGATTTATAGGTAGTGGCTAAAAT
>JAQBBZ010000449.1:0-19356 GCA_032125735.1 Labilibaculum sp. | reverse complement strand
AATATTTCAAAAAGCAAAAGATGCATTAATTCTTGATCATGGAGAAGTTACCGGAACTTGGTATACAGTAATTTCTTTTTTTGGAGGAATATTGTTTATAGCTATAATCGATAAAATGATTCCTTCTTTTGAGAATCCTCATGAGGTGAAAAAAATAGAAGATCTTGAGGGCAAAAAACCTGTAGACAAGAAATTAATGAGAATGGGAATGTTTTCTGCCTTAGCAATTGGTATTCACAATTTCCCAGAAGGTTTAGCCACATTTGCAGCAGCACTAGCAGATCCTACTGTTGCAATTCCAATTGCGGTTGCAATAGCAATACATAACATACCGGAAGGAATAGCCGTTTCGGTTCCTATCTATTTTGCTACCGGAAGTAGAAAAAAAGCATTTCTATATTCTTTTCTATCAGGTTTAGCTGAGCCGGTTGGCGCATTAATCGGATTTGTTTTAATTTATTCCTTTTTAGGCTTAAACAATACTGTTTTTGGAGTATTATTCGGTGGTGTTGCTGGAATTATGGTTTTCATTTCTTTAGATGAATTATTACCAACAGCTGAAGAATATGGAGAACATCACATTGCAATTTACGGATTAATAGCAGGAATGGCGGTTATGGCATTTAGCCTACTCCTATTCTTATAACAACATAAAAAAAGCCTCAATTTGAGGCTTTTTCACTTTTCTTTTCTTCCTTCTCAAAATATTTACAATATTCTTTTATTCCACAAGATGTGCATTTTGGCTTCCTTGCCACACATACATACCTTCCGTGTAAAATTAACCAATGATGTGCTGTGGCAATATATTCCTCAGGAATAAACTTCACCAGTTGCTTTTCAGTTTCTAATGGTGTTTTCGAATTAGTTGTCAATCCAATTCTTTCCGAAACTCGAAAAACATGAGTATCAACAGCCATAGCAGGTTTATCGTAAACCACTGAGGCTATAACATTTGCAGTTTTTCGCCCTACTCCAGGCATTTTTTGCAATTCATTAATATCTTCAGGAACAATCTCCTTAAAATCAGCCACCAACATTTTAGCCATACCCAACAAATGTTTTGCCTTATTATTTGGATAAGAACATGAGCGTATCAAATCGAAAATATCATCTTGTGTTGCATGAGACAATTCAAATGCAGTTGGATATTTCTCGAATAAAAAAGGAGTCATCATATTCACTCTTTTATCGGTACACTGAGCTGATAAAATAACCGCAACTAATAATTCATAAGGATTGGAATAATGCAATTCTGTTTCAGCAACAGGCATATTTTCTTTAAACCAGGATACTATATTTTCAAATCTTTCTTTCTTTCGCATTGCTAATAAATTTTAATCGATAAGAAGTTATTCGTTAAAAATTCAAGCTTAAAATAAACGAACATCTACCCTTTCATTACACGAATTTAATAAAGTCAAAGGAATAATTGTCATTGTGATTACTTAATCACAAAAAACAATTAATTAAAACTTTAGTGGATATGTGTGTTTTAGTGGACAAAATATCTCACTCAAAAAACCATTTACAAAACAAAACCAACAATCATTCCAACAAGTGACGAAACGATGATAAAAACACTCCAATTCTTGATAAACATACACTAAAGTGAAATAAATCACATTTATCTTTTCAGAATCTATTTCACGCATAACTATTTTATTGTAAATTCACATCAGATTTAAACTGATACAAGCATCAATAGTATAAGACTAATACTCTTGATATTTTACCGTTTCAAAAACTACAAGCCATTCATTACTAACTTTAAAAAACTTACTTATGAAAAAGAATTTAATTAAATTCACCTTACTCTCTGTATTTACATTGAGTTTCCTTTTTTTAATCCCTTCATGTACTAAAAATGATGATTCTATTACAGATCAGGAGCAAATTCAAGATGAAGACATCATTATAAATTCTGGTTATTTGCCCATTCCAATTGAGCAATACAATAAAATTCCTAGTGCTAAACAAATCAGCTCAACTAAATCGTACCCTCTATCAGTAAATCTTTCTTGTCCCCCAATTCTTAGTCAAGGCGGAGAAGGATCTTGTGTTTCCTGGGGTGTTGGTTACGCAGGAAGAAGTATTAGTTGGCATGCTTTATATGGTGGCTCATACAATTACAGTGTGAACATTTTCAGTCCAGAATACATTTACAATCAAATTAAAGTTACCGACTGTGCCAGTGGTTCATACGTAACTGATGGATTAAATTTAGTAGTAGATCAAGGAGTTTGCGTTTGGAATGATATGCCTTATACCGATATTTCCTGTGATGTATATCCGGATAATTATCAAGTTTTACAAGCCGCAAATTTTAAAGCTGCTAGCTATAATACTGTACCTAAAACAATAGACGCATTTAAAGACCAACTTGCAGCGGGCAAACCAATTGTTGTTGGTGGACCTGTTTATCGTCAATTTTACTATCTGGGTTATAATGAAATACAAACCAAAACTGTTAAAAACTATGGCGGACATTGCTATTGCGTTGTAGGTTATGACGACAGTAAAAATGCTTTTCTTGTTATGAATTCCTGGGGAACTAATTGGGGAACCAATGGTTTTGGATGGGTTTCATACACTATTATGACCAAGGTGTGGACAGAAGCGTATGTCTTAAATGAATTATAAAAAATAAATATTGTTGTGATTGAAACAAAATCAGTTATATCCTGCTATTCTCGAATAGCGGGATTTTTTTATTCCAAATTATAGAGTCCTTGCAAAGGAAATCTTCAACGAACTTCATCAAGAAAATTCTAATTCGATATCAAATTAGTAATGTATCAGTACTTATTCGTAAATTTGAACTCCAAAAATTTAAGAACAGATTACATGATATCATATTTACAGGTTGAAAACCTTACCAAGAGTTACGGAGAGCTTTCACTATTTGAAAATATTAGTTTTGGCGTAGGACAAGGGCAAAAAATTGCATTGATTGCAAAAAATGGTACTGGGAAAACAACCCTTTTAAATATCATCTCTGGATTAGATAGTCAAGATAGTGGCAATATCTCATTTCGTGGTGATTTAAAAATAGCTTATCTGGAACAAAATCCTGAATTAAACATTAGTAATACTATTCTAAACGAAGTATTTAATTCTACAGATCCTGTCCTTTCTGTGATTCGCGACTACGAACGAATTATCAATGAAGATAATCAGGAATTGATGGCAGACATCCTCGAAAAGATGGATCATTTCAAGGCTTGGGATTATGAAAATAAGGTGAAACAGATTCTATCAAAACTGAAAATCACCAATTTAGAGCAAATTATCGGGGAGCTGTCTGGTGGACAGAAAAAAAGAGTTGGATTAGCAAAAGTATTAATTACTGATGCTGATTTCTTAATTCTCGATGAGCCAACCAACCACTTGGACTTAGAAATGATAGAGTGGCTTGAAGAATACCTAAATAAATCGAAAGGAACTCTTTTAATGGTGACTCACGACAGGTATTTTCTGGATCGGGTTTGTAATGAAATTATAGAAATTGAATCTAACAATCTTTATACCTACAAAGGCAATTATTCATACTATCTGGAGAAAAGAGCAGAACGAATTGAAAATTTGAACGCAGAAGTTGGCAAAGCTCAGAAGTTAATGAAAACTGAGCAGGAATGGATCAGAAGAATGCCGCAAGCCAGAGGAACAAAAGCGAAATACAGAGTTGATGCTTTTGAGGATATAAAAAAGAAAGCCGGTTCAGGATTTAAAGAAGCCAAAATGGATTTAGATATTAAATCCGCCAGACTAGGAAATAAAATTCTAGAATTGGATCATCTTTATAAAAGCTATGGTGATTTAAAATTATTAGAAGATTTCAGCTATAAATTTCAAAGAGGTGAAAAAATTGGAATTGTAGGTAAGAATGGAACAGGAAAATCAACTTTCCTGAACATGATTACCCAAAATATTAAAGCCGATTCAGGATCTATTGAAATTGGAGAAACCGTGGTTTATGGCTACTACAAACAAGATGGAATAACAATTAATGAGAATGAAAAAATAATAGATGTAATCAAAGAAATTGCTGAATCCATCGATTTAGGAAATGGAAAGCTAATGTCAGCATCTCAATTTTTGGAATACTTTCTATTCCCAAGTAAAACTCAGTACAACCAAGTCTGTAAATTAAGTGGCGGTGAAAAGCGACGATTGTATTTGATGACTGTATTGATGAAAAACCCAAACTTCTTAATTTTGGATGAGCCAACCAATGATTTGGACATCATGACATTGAACGTTTTGGAGGATTATTTATTAAGCTTTTCGGGATGTTTAATTATAGTATCTCACGATAGGTATTTCATGGATAAGGTTGTTGATCAATTATTTGTATTTGAAGGAAATGGAATTATCCGAAATTTCCCCGGCAATTACACCATTTATCGTGACTCTTTAGATGAGCAAGAAAAAGCGGTTAAAAAAATTGAAAAACAAGCAACTCCTAAAAAAGAAAAGCCAAAACAGGAACAGCCTAAAAAATTATCTTTTAACGAAAAACGAGAATTTGAGCAGTTAGAGGTTGATATTGAAACTCTAACTTCAGAAAAAGCAGAGATTGAAGTTGCGATGAGTTCAGGTAGTCTGTCAAACGATGAATTAATGGAAAAAGCGAGTCGTATTGAAAAAGTAATTGAATTAATTGATGAAAAAGAATTTCGATGGTTAGATTTAAGCGAGCGAGCATAAATTTCAATCTCGAATTTAAGTAGCTAAGCCAAGTTGCTCCAGACAGAATTAAATGAAAGATTTTACCACAGGAAACATTACCAAACTTATACTGAATTTCACCTTACCCATGTTGTTGGGCAATGTGTTTCAGCAGCTCTATAATATCGTAGACAGTATAATTGTGGGAAAGGTTCTGGGTAAAGAAGCCCTTGCATCTGTAGGTGCATCATTTCCAATAATATTCACGCTAATCGCCTTATTGATTGGAATCGGTTCCGGCTTTTCAATAGTAATATCTCAATATTACGGCGCAAAAGACATCGATAGAGTAAAGAGAGCTATTGATACCATGTATATTTTCCTATTCAGTACTGGCATTTTCATCTCTATACTCGGAATCTATTTTAGTGAAGACCTTTTTCTTCTTTTACAATTACCTGCAGAATTAATACCTCAGGCAACAAGCTACCTAAACGTATACATGGTCGGAATGGTGATGTTTTTCGGATTTAGTGGAACCAGTTCGGTTCTTCGGGGACTTGGTGATTCGAAAACACCGCTTTTCTTTCTAATACTGGCTTCTATTTTTAACATCATATTCGATTTACTATTTGTAATGGTATTTAAATGGGGAATTGCAGGAGCTGCTTGGGCAACCGTTATTGCTCAAAGTGGTGCATTTATTTCAGGTATAATTTACCTAAACAGAACCCATAGCATTCTTAATTTTTCACTTTTCAAACTGGTATTTGATAAAGAAATATTCATTAAGAGTTTAAAAATTGGTATCCCTTCAGGCCTTCAGCACACATTTGTTGCCTTGGGAATGATGGCATTATTGGGGATTGTAAACACATTTGGAACCGATGTTATAGCAGCCTATACTGCAGCTGGTAGAATTGATTCGTTGGCTATGCTGCCAGCTATGAATTTTTCCCAGGCTGTTGCTGCATTTGTTGGCCAGAATTTAGGTGCCAATAAAATTGACCGGGTTCGGCAGGGATTTAAGGTCACATTTATCATGTCGAATGTATTTTGCCTATTAATGACCGCTATAATAATCTTATTTGGCAGTCACTTAATGAAACTATTCACAACAGATGCAAACGTAATTGCCATTGGGGAGAAATACTTGATCATTGTAAGTTCCTTTTACCTCCTCTTCTCAACCATGTTCACCACGAATGGTGTTTTAAGAGGTGCTGGGGATACACTAATCCCAATGTTCATTACGCTGTTTTCACTGTGGATCATTCGTATTCCCGGAGCCTATTTTCTATCTTCAAAGATGGGAGAAACGGGGATTTGGTGGTCAATACCCCTTGGCTGGTCAATGGGAACAATCTTCTCATACCTTTACTACCGAACTGGTCGTTGGAAAACAAAACTTATCGCACTGCCTCGAAACGGCTCATAATCTATATTTTAACAATAAACAATCACAGCAAGTCAATAAATAAAAATACCATGCACTCAACTGTAAGTAATAAGGGTTTGATTTGTAAATCCACTTCAAACTCTTACCTTTACTGAAATAAATAGCCCAAATATGTTAATATCGATGACAGGCTTTGGAAAAGCCATTCTTGAACTGGAAAATAAAAAGATTTCAATTGAAATCAAATCCTTAAACAGTAAACAACTAGATATAAATACCCGAATGCCAAATCTTTACAAAGAAAAAGACCTGGTAATAAGGAATGAAATCAAAAACAAACTGGAGCGAGGGAAAGTAGAACTTTCCATTTTTATTGAAAGTGTTGGTACAGACAAAGAAACTAAAATCAACAAACCTATTGTTGAAGCTTACTATAAGCAGTTAAATGAGCTAGCGCAGGATCTTGGAATTAACATTGAGAATGAACCTCTTCTTCAAACCATCGTTAAGTTACCAGATGCTCTCAAAGTAGAATATCAAGAATTGAATGAGGAAGAATGGAACCTGATTTTTGAAGGATTTAAAACTGCCCTTGCAGGCATAATGGATTTTCGTAATCAGGAAGGAAATGCTCTTCAGGAAGATATTTTTGCCAGAATTACAAAAATTGAGAATCTTTTAGCTGAAGTTCCTCAATACGAGGAGGAAAGAATTGAAACTGTTCGTACTCGAATTAATGATAATTTAAGAGATTTTGTTGAAAAACAGAATGTAGATAAAAATCGCTTCGAACAAGAAATCATCTATTATCTGGAAAAATTAGATATTACCGAAGAAAAAGTTCGTCTTGCCAACCATTGTAAGTATTTTATGGAAACATCGAATGCAGGAAACGCCGAGGGTAAAAAATTAGGTTTTATTGCTCAGGAAATTGGACGTGAAATCAATACTTTAGGTTCTAAAGCCAATGATACAAACATCCAAAAGATTGTAATTGATATGAAAGATGAATTGGAGAAAATCAAAGAACAGCTTTTAAACGTCTTGTAATTATTACAATAAATCATATTTTAGCGTAGGGTTAGTCACTCTACGCTTTTTTATAATACTAATCTCAATAATGCAATATCAAATGCCAGGGAAATTATTCATATTTTCTGCTCCAAGCGGATCTGGAAAAACAACAATAGTCCAACATCTATTAAAGCAGGATTTCAAGTTAGAATTCTCAATTTCAGCAACAAGCAGGGCAAAAAGAGCGAATGAAATTGATGGTAAAGACTATCATTTTATGTCAGCTGAAGAATTCAAAGCTAAAATTGACAATAATGAATTCCTTGAATGGGAAGAGGTATACGAAGGCTGCTTTTATGGAACGCTGAAAAGTGAAGTTGAAAAAATTAGAGAAGAAGGCAACAATGTAATTTTTGATGTTGATGTTGTTGGCGGTACAAATATCAAGAAATTTTATAAAGAGGAAGCTTTAGCTATATTCATAAAGCCACCATCTATTTCTGAACTTGAAAACCGATTGCGTAATCGAAATACCGATTCGGATGAAGTAATTGCCAAACGAGTTGAAAAGTTTAAATTTGAATTAGCTTTCTCAGATCAATTTGATAAAGTAATTGTTAACGATAAGCTGGAAGAGGCTCTTGCGGAAGCGGAAGCCACATTAATAAATTTTCTAAACCAATAATCACAAGACTAAATCGGATGAAAATAGGACTGTTTTTCGGATCGTTTAATCCAATCCATATCGGCCATCTCGCTATTGCGAATTACATGGCAGAATATACCGATTTAGAACAAATATGGTTTGTAGTTAGTCCTCAGAATCCATTCAAGAATAAGAGCGGTCTCTTAGCCGATTACCATCGCCTTGAATTAGTTAACAAGGCAATTGAACGCTATCCAAATTTCAAGGCTTCTAATATTGAATTTGGGATGCCACAACCTTCTTTTACAATTGATACGCTTACCTATCTTAAAGAAAAGAATCCGTCTCATCAATTTTCATTAATTATCGGATCAGATAATCTAAAAAGCTTTTCAAAATGGAAGAATCATGAATTAATTCTAAAAAATCATGATTTATTTGTCTATCCCCGACCTAATTTCAGAAGTGAAGACATTAGTCTGGATGGCAATATTTACATTGTAGCTGCTCCCTTAATAGAAATCTCATCAAGTTTTATTCGAGAAGCAATAAAAGAGAAAAAAAACATTCCTTACTTTATGCCCGAGAAGGCACATAACTACCTGAAGGAGATGCATTTTTACGAAAAACTATAAAATGAAAAAGGCTGGTCCCCACCAGCCTTTTATCTAACCCAAAATGATTTCCAATACGAAGTTTTAACCCTAAAACCATATATACTCATAAGGAAATTCCGATTCAATCACCATGCCTAACCACTACACTCCTGAATCGGAGTGCAAAGGTAAATATTAAATTGAATATACAAAGGATTTTAAAATTATTTCTTCCTCTATCTGGAACAATAAAAATTACAGTCAAAATACCCAATAAAAAAGACTACAAATTGCAGTCTTTTTTACATTTAAGTTTTTAACATTTCTAGTTAAAAACCGAATCCTCAACCCCTTTATTTACAGATAATTCTGTAATTGTTAATGGCATTTCCTGAGGCCCCATTTTGGTAACCGTTAAGTAAGGATATTTTACACCATTAACTTCCTTGTATTCTCTGTAAAGCATTACAATACTCATTCCATCTTGTTGCATGATTGTTTTTAACTTTAAACCTGAATCAACTGAAAAGAAGTCATATCTTGACTCTCCTCCAGCATCGGTAATTTCAAGCTTATAAGCTTTTTCACCATCAATATCTTCTGCACCTACAATTCTCATCTCATAACCAAGCTCTTGCATATTTAACTCCGGACAGATTTGAGCTAGAATTTTATACTTTCCCAAATCAGCCTCATCAGCTTGCTTCTCTTGTCCCATAGCAGTAATCTTAGCCGAAGTTCCATTATAAATAACTGATTGCATCACCTGACCATTCATGACCATTTTCATGCTATACTTACTATTGTTTTTATATGCAGATTCAACATTGATACTCATTGGTCCCATTTTCATCTCACCTTTCATGCTAAGATCTTTTACCGCTGACCAATTATCGCGCCCCCCAATTGCTGTAACATAATTTTCAATAACAGACTTGCATGTTAAACCTTCTGGTATTGCATTAGGATCTTGTTTTACAAGATCACCTTTATAATCATACTCCTCAACAGTATTAGTTGAACTTAATTTCGTCAAACAATTCTTATATTTTTGATCACCAACCACTAGATAAATAGCATTATTAGGATCAATATACTTGTTTGCCATAGCCTGAACATCTTCTAGTGTTACTTTATCAAGTTTTTCCAGGTATGTTGCATAGTAATCTGCAGGCAAATGATAACGCTCAATAGCCATAGCAAAGTCAGCAATGGTTGAAGGATCTTCTAATGATCGTGCAAAATCACCAGCCAAAGTTGCCTTGGTCATATCCAAATGATCCTGAGTCAGCTTCTGATCGCGAATAAAATTCATTTCGTGAGCAATTTCAATTAATGCACTATCTGTAACACTTGCTTTTACTTCAGAGCCTGCAAAAAACTTACCCACTAACATATCCGACGAAAGTCCCGAATAAGCGCCATAAGTATACGCTTTATCTTCCCGAAGATTTTTATTTAATAATCCTAAAAAACCACGTCCCAACATCGAATTCATAACAGACGCTGGAATCACATCTGGATCACCTTTCTTCAAATCTATCCAATTTACAATTTGAATATTCGATTGTGGGGCTGCATCCTTATTTGCTAAAACGATTCTTCTCCCTACAATTTTAGCAGGCATCTCATACTTATGCGTTGGAACTTCAGCCTTTTTCCACTCGCCAAAGTATTTCTCAACCAATTTCTTAGCTTCCTTTGTTGTGATATCACCAACTATTGCCATCAAAGCAACATTTGGTTTAAAATAGGTAGAATAATATTTTTCACAATCGTCAATAGTTATGTTATTAACTGTAGCTTCAGTAGCAATATCACCGTAAGGATGATTTTC
The DNA here is from genome assembly GCA_032125735.1 of Labilibaculum sp. Lineage (GTDB taxonomy): Bacteria > Bacteroidota > Bacteroidia > Bacteroidales > Marinifilaceae > Labilibaculum. The sequence continues at coordinate 9,193 of JAQBBZ010000449.1, read as the reverse complement.
GCCATAAACAACTCTGCTTCTAACATTTTTTGCAATAGATTGTGGATCCGTTTTATTTGCTTCCAAACCTGATAAATACTGCTTCACAATTTTATCGAATTCATCCTGCGGGAATGACGGATTCAATGTAATATCAGCCATTAATTCAATGATCTTCTCTTTGTATCGAGACAATCCACTAGCCTGCACCCCTCCTGCGCTAGCACCCAAATTAGCGCCAATAAAATCTATTTCTTCAGCAATTTGATCTGCTGTTCTATTTGTTGTTCCTCGATCCAACAAATCGCCTGCAAATGACAAATAGCCAGCCTTATCTCCTTCAATTATTGGATCGATAAGTATGGACAATGCGAATTCAACTTTAGGAAGTTTATGATTTTCCACGACCAAAACTTTTAAGCCATTTTTAAGGGTAAAACTATCATAGTCTCCCAGTTGAATTTTAGGAGCAGGACCAGCTGCAGGAGCCTTTGTTCTATCAACCTGTGCACTTGCTGATACCGCAAAACTAAGTGCGATAAAAAATGCAAATAATCTATATAAATTTCTCATTATTAATCTTTTTTTTTATTTTTTTGAATATTCACTCATACCTATCTTTTAGATATCAATATTCATCTAATAATTAATTTTGCTTTGGTAAATAATAAAGAACTACTCTATTTTCAGGAACAAAGTATTTATTTGCGACTTCACGAATATCCTCTATTGTAACAGCAAAATACTTGTCTAACTCATTATTTACCCTTTTAGTATCCTTATAGTAGGTAAAAGCTGTGGCTAAATTTTCAGCACGCTTTTCAATCGTTGCATTAGAACTTACCAATTCGTTCTCAATCATATTTCTTAATTTCTGATATTCCTTCTCTGATATCAACTCTTCACGAACAATCGAAAACTGAGCATCCATTTCGGCTTCCAAAACGTCAGGGTTTACGCCCATATTAGGGATTCCAAAAGCCAAAGTTAAACCTGGTTCTTCATTGGGCATAGGGAATGCCATCAACTGAATTGCCAATTGTTTTTCGCTTACTAAAGTTTTATATAAACGAGAACTTTTGCCATCTGTCATTAATTTTGCTAACATATCCACCGCGTAAAAATCAGCAGTTCCAACAGCAGGCATATGGTATGCTTGAATTACCGCAGGCAGTTGAATGTTATCAAATACCGTATCTCTTACCTCTGCCATTTGCTCTGGCTCAACAATATTTGGACGATAAATTTCCTTAGTTCCTTTTGGTATCTCTGCAAAATAATCATTCACTAATTTCTTAGCATCTGCAGTTTTAAAATCCCCACATAAAGTTAATACCGCATTATTTGGCACATAAAATTCCTTATAAAAATTTAAGAAATCTTCATCCTTAGCATTTAAGATATGATTCTCGTCACCAATTGGAGTCCAACGATATGGATGTTTTGTATACGCATGAGACATTGTTTGTGGTAGAATTGTTCCGTAAGGAGGATTGTCGTAACGTTGTTTCTTCTCTTGAATCACAACCCCTTTTTGTGTTTTGATACCGATTTCGTCAACCTTCGCATGTAACATTCTTTCCGATTCTAACCAAAGCCCTAAAGCTAACTGATTTGATGGAAGCATCTCAAAATAGTAGGTTCTGTCAGTAGAAGTATTGGCATTTAATTCTCCACCAGCTCGTGACACATATTTATCGTATTCATGACGAGGGATATTTTCTGTTCCTTCGAACATTAAATGTTCAAAAAAATGAGCAAACCCAGTCATTTCAGGATTTTCATTTTTTGATCCTACATGATACATTACAGAAACAACAATATTAGGAGTTGTTTGATCTTGCTGAAGAATTACATGCAAGCCATTATCCAAATCATACTCTTCAAATTCTATTTTCCCAGTTTGAGAAAAACCACTTGTTAGTACAAATACTACTAACAAAGACAGCATTAGGAGTCTTTTACTCATCATTTAATAAAATTATATGTGATACATAAAGATTGATTCCCTATTAAGAAATCGTTAAACAATATTAAATGATTATATGCTAATTATCAAGTTTATTGGATGAACACAATCTACAAACGACCAATGGATGAAAATGATCGTTCAACGCATTCAAATGAACAAAAATAGTTAAAACTGTTAATTAGCAAAACATCTATAGCGTCAGGTGCAGCATCATTATTTTGTATTCATTTTTAGATGTACATTTGCGGCAACTTCAATTATTTCACAAAAAAAGGAGAATCCCGTATGGAATTCCCCTTTTGCTAAACTGTATGTTAGGATTGTTGTGTTGTCTCTTAAAGAACACGTACTGTCTCAACATTATTACTCCCTTTTTGAATTGCTTCAATATTTAAAGGAATTAATTTATGGTGACGTTCAGGTAACGATTTCTCAAGTCCTTTCTTAACATTCTCTAATAATACAATAGGCTTCACTTTAAGAAAAGCTCCCATAATAATCATATTGAATGTTTGAGGACTTCCCAATTCAGCTGCAAGAGCTGCTCCAGGAATTCTATAAATATTAATATCTTTTCTCTCTGGATGATGAGTAATACCATTTGGATCATAGATCAAAGTCCCACCTGGCTTAACCTCATTTACAAACTTATCCATTGATTGCTGGTTAAGGATTATCGCGGTATCGAAGCTTTTCAATACAGGAGAACTAATACGTTGGTCACTTAATATAACGGTTACATTAGCTGTCCCTCCGCGCATTTCAGGACCATAAGATGGCATCCATGATACTTCCTGATTTTGCATGATCGCGGAATAGCAAAGAATTTTACCCATTGAAAGGACACCTTGACCACCAAATCCTGCAATTATAATTTCTTCAGTCATTTTTTTACAGATTAATTGATTAAAATGGATTTTTATCTATCCTTTAATGTTCCCAATGGATAGTAAGCAAACATATTTTCTTTCATCCATTCATTTGATTTAACTGGAGACAATTTCCATCCAGAACTACATGTTCCAACAATTTCGATAAAAGAAATCCCCTTATGCTCTCTGGTATTTTCAAAACCTTTGCGAATCGCTTTTTTCAATTTACGAACTGCAGCTGGAGTCTCGGCAGATTCACGAGTCACAAAACGTGTACCTGGCAACATGGCAAGCATTTCAGTAATCCTCATTGGATATCCTGTCACCGAACAATCACGTCCGTATGGAGATGTCGCAGTAACCTGTCCTTCCAAAGTAGTAGGAGCCATTTGACCACCAGTCATACCATAAATTGCATTATTCACGAAAAATACCACAATGTTTTCTCCTCTGTTACATGCGTGCATTATTTCGGCACAACCAATAGAAGCTAAATCACCATCTCCCTGATAAGTAAATACGTATTTTTCAGGCATTAATCGAGCAGTTGCCGTTGCAAGTGCAGGAGCGCGTCCATGAGCTGCTTGTTGCCAATCAATATCAATATAGTTGTATGCTAAGACAGAACATCCAACAGGTGAAATACCAATTGTTTTATCCTGAATCCCCATTTCGTCAATCACCTCAGCAATTACTTTATGAATTACACCATGAGTACATCCAGGACAGTAATGCATTTCGTTATCTAGAAGAAGGTTGGTTTTACTATAAACCAGATTCTCTTTGCTAATTATTTTGTTGATTTCAGTCGTTGCTGTCATAACTTATTTTCCTAAAATTTTTTGTTCTAATGCTTCAACTACTTCCTCTGGTGTTGGAATAATTCCACCATATCGTCCAAAATGCTCTACCGGAACTTTTCCATTTACAGCAAGACGAACATCTTCCACCATTTGCCCGGCACTCATTTCTACAGCTAGAATACCTTTAACGGCTCCTAACATTTCCTGAATAGCTTTCACAGGATAAGGGAATAGAGTAATAGGACGTAACAAACCTACTTTAATGCCTTTCTCACGAGCTTGCTCTACTGCTTTCTGACAAATACGAGCACTAGAACCATAAGCTACGAAAAGATATTCTGCATCATCACAAGAAATTTTTTCGAATCTCACATCATTCTCTTCCATTGCACGATATTTCGCTTGCAACTTGTGATTAAATATTTCTTGTTTTGAAGAATCTAAATCCAAAGATGTAGTTATATTACGGTCACGATCAGGAGTTTTTCCTGTTGTTGCCCATGATCCGGAAATCTTTTTAATTTCCTCATTGGTCCAACGTGGTTTGAATTCTGACAACTGAACTTTTTCCATCATCTGGCCAATTACACCATCAGTTAAAATCATTGCAGGATTCAAATATTTAAAAGAAAGCTCAAAGGCAAGATCAACAAAATCGTTCATTTCCTGAACCGATGCCGGAGCTAATACAATCAATTTATAATCACCATGTCCGCCACCTTTAACAGCTTGGAAATAATCAGACTGAGCAGGTTGAATTGTCCCCAATCCCGGTCCTCCACGTACAACATTTACAATTAACGCAGGCAATTCAGCTCCAGCCAAATAGGTAATCCCTTCAGCTTTTAAACTAATTCCGGGACTTGATGAAGATGTCATTACTTTTTTGCCACAAGAAGCACCACCATACACCATATTGATAGCAGCAACTTCACTTTCGGCTTGCAGAACCACCATACCTGTACTTTCCCAGGGTTTGCGGATCATTAGGGTTTCCATAATTTCGGATTGAGGAGTAATTGGATATCCAAAATACCCATCACATCCACAGCGAATAGCTGCTTCAGCAATAACCTCATTTCCTTTCATTAAACGAATGTCTCCCATTACAAATATTTTTATAAATTTTTCAGATTTAGAATAACGTAGTTTAGTGCTAGCTTGCTTTCATTCTGTAAACAGTAATTACAGTGTCTGGACAAACTAATCCACAACTTGAACAACCAATACATGCATCCGCATCAGCCATGTAAGCGTAATGATAACCTTTGCCATTCACATCGCGTGCAAGTTCGATAACCTTTGTAGGACAGGCGACAACACATAAGCCACAACCTTTACATTTTTCGGTATCAACAACAATAGCACCTTTGAATTTTGCCATAGTGTATATAGAATTTAAATTTACTTTTCATTTCACCACATAAAGGTAACAAATCAAAAGCACTTTTCGTCATTTAGCTTTCGATTCATTACAATTTCACAGAATTTACAATCAGTCTAAATAAATATCGCAAATTGACGTAACAATTCATTTGTTTTTCTCAGGCTTAGCTTACAAATTGAAACTTATTACAATCAATATTATCCTGTTCATAAATCTAAGTATTCAATTTATAAATATACAGCCACAAAAAAAAGTTTCATGAATATAAGTTCATGAAACTTTCATTACAATTATCTAATATATAGTCTTAAATTCCCACAAGAAACTATCAATCAAATTAATATATTTTACTTTACAATCCTTATAGATTATAATCTGTTATACCAAAACCTGTTGATCTTTATGAAACTGCTTTAATCGGATCTCCAATGTATCAAATTGATTACGAGAAACCTGAGAAACACAAGCTCTAAGTCCTTCCTTTAGGCTACCCGTTTCATTCAAACAAATTGCCGAAATACCGTAATACAATAGTTTTTTATTTAAATCTGGCCCGGTTAATCCCGGATATGTAACTGTGAAATAAAATCCATCAGCTAAAGGTAAATCAATATCACCCTCATACACCAATTCAAAGCCGTTTGCTAAAAATAGCTTCTTCATTATTTTTGCTCTCTCACCGTACTCCTTAACTTCTTCAACAAAATTGAATTTACCTTCGTTGGCTGCTTTTAACATTGCAGCTAAAGCATATTGTGCCGAATGAGAAGTTCCTGATGACAGGGTATAAATAATTCGATAAATCAGAGTATAACCAAATTCCTCGGCTCCAAAACGTGGTTTTAAATTTCCAAAGCGCTTGTGAAAGAGTTTATCTGAAACACAAAGTAAACCAATTCGTTGACCAGCATAACTAAAAGCCTTCGAACTTGAAATCATCAGCACATAATTGTCAGTGTAATTAGCAACACTTGGCTGATAAGGTGCAACACCTGGCTTACTCAGGTCGGATCGAAAATCCATTGCAAAATAAGCCAAATCCTCCATAACAATGACATCATATTTATTTGCCAACTCGCCGATTATTCTTAATTCATTCTCATTGAAACAAATCCATGCCGGATTGTTAGGATTAGAATAGATAATGCCGGCGATATTACCCTTTGCCAAAAACTCTTCCAATTTAGCCTTCAATTTATCACCACGATAATTGAACACATCGAAAGATTCATATTTCTGATTCATCACCTCAAGCTGAGTCTTCTGAACTGGAAATCCTGGATCAATGAATAATATAGTATCTTTTTTTGCATCACAATTTCCAATTACCATAAATGCAGCATAACCTCCCTGCATCGAACCTACAGTAGGAACAATGCCTTCAGGTAAAATATCAACATTCATGAAATTTTTCACAAATTTAGATGCTTCTTCCTTTAGTAATTTTACTCCTTCCAACATAGGGTATGCGGAAGCAACACCATCTTCCAAAGCCTGTTTTTCTGCTTCGATTCCAAGTTTTGCAGGTTTTAAGCCTGGAACACCCATTTCCATGCGAATGAATTTCTCTCCACTTTCTTCTTCAATCATATTGACAACACGAACCACATCACGAATTGTGGCATCTTCCATCTTATGAATCTCGCACAAAGCAAGTTTTTGATCAACAATTTGAGGATTTATTGGGGTTTTCATCATTTTACAATTATGTATCTCATTAAAAAAACTGGCATCGTCTTAAGTCGTTGCAATTTTACGAAAATTCATTACAATTTAAAACTAATCAGCCTAATATAATTACAATAAACACAAAGTAATCGTTACCGTAGTATCAAATCATCACAAAAAAAGGCTGATCGGTAAACCGTCAGCCCAAATATTTAATTTCATCTAATTATTCAAATTCAGGTAGAATCAGTTTCAGCCAATTAGTCACTCTCTCTTCAGTTAAATCATCTTCAAAGTCTTCATCCAAAGGCAAACCAACAAATTTACCATCTACAAAAGCTCTCGATTCACTATATTCATATCCTTCATCACTTACCTGTCCTATTATTTCGGCACCCGTTAATTTGATACTTTCAGCCAAATCGCCCATTGAATCAACAAAAAAGTCTGCGTAAGCAATATGATCGCCCAAACCAAAAAGAGCCACTTTTTTTCCTTTTAAATCTAATCCATTCAATTTAGGCAAAAAAATATCCCAATCATTTCCGGTGTTATCCGAGGACCAATTGTGCTTACCAAGAGTTGAAATCCCCATAATAATACTCGAATATTCAGCTACATCTTTAGCTTCACAATTCTTAACCTTATGAATAATTATTCGATCAGAATCTATTTTTTCAGCAATTAGCTTAGCTACTCTTTCAACATTTCCACCTTCAGGGCCATAAAACAATCCAATTTTACTCATAGGATACAGTGTTTAGTGTTATCAATTTTGTTTGTATGTTTAACCTACTTACAAAGTTAAAATTATTTGGAACTTTTCAAACTTGCAATGGCAAGTAACACTCCTAAAACAATACCTAATATTGCGGCAAATAAAACCTGAAAATCAGGAGGCAATAAAAAGGTAACTGTATGAGCCGGAATCCAGAAAAAAGGAATGGTCTTTTTAAAGACAAAATTCCATTGAACATCCCAATTCAAATTAATAAAAATTTTTGAAATCTGAATTGGTCGTAACAAACCAGATAAAGTTCCACCATTAGCAATAATATGAATATCAGTAATTTTATGAAGCGTCATCATTACTGGCGCATAAATTAAATTCATAAATGCACTAATGGAAAAAGCAACTAATAATTTATTTAGGGTGAATCCACCCTTCATTGCATCCGCAGCTCCTTCAACGCCCAAATAGGCTAAGAAAATTGGAGTTCCTGTAGCAAAAATCACAAAAGCTAACTTAATTGTAAGACCTAAAAATCCCCAAACAATAGCCCTTGGTAATATTCCAAATCCCGATTGATAATAGTTCCCTGTTCTTAACCTAAGTCCTATTATCTCTCCTATAGTTGCCAAAATTGCAAATTTCACAAAACTGGTAACCATTCCATGCGCCTTGTTAAAGTCGATATAGGAATCAAAAACCGTTTGAGAAATAAAAAATGGCAAAAACAAAAGAATGAAGCCAAAGGCAAAAATAACATCCTGTCTTTTCATGTACCGTTATATTCTAAACGGATAGCATGAGAAGTTCCCATGCTATCCGTATTATTATTTATCTGTTTGTTCTGTATATTTATTCCACCCTTTAAAAAAACCTTCCTTTACTCCTTTCCATTTCACTGCGATTCCTAATAACAGGATTAGCACAAAACTGATCATCAACTTCTCGTTTAAACTAAGATCTTTCAACTTTCTCATCACAAATTATAAGTTTTAATTCCGAATCAATTCGGGATTATTTTTCTATTCGAATACGTGCATCAACAGCTACTACAGCGTCTTTATTTCCTAAAAGTGGATTTAAATCCATTTCGAAAATTTCAGGAGCAACTTTCATTAAAGCAGCCACTCTTGTAATTGCATCGGCAAATTTATCTTCATTAACTGGTTCCTGTCCTCGTACTCCTCTAATAATTCCGTAAGATTTCAATCCTTGAATCATTTCATGAGCTTCTTCGTTTGCAATTGGAGCCAATGAAGCTTTTACATCTTTTAAAACTTCGATAAAGATACCACCCAATCCGCACAATACCATGTGTCCAAACTTATCTTCGCGTTTTGCACCGATAAACACTTCTGTACCTTTTAGCATTTGCGCCAGCATAACGGCATAAGTATCTTTAATCTGCATCATTCTTCTAAATTCAGAACGAACAGTTTCTTCATCTTTCACATTCAAAGTTACTCCACCAACATCCGATTTATGAACAGGTCCAACAACCTTCATCACTAAAGGAAATCCAATTTCTTTTGCCATGGCTACAATTTCATCTTCAGAATCTGCAACACCTTCTTTGGCTCTGTTAATTCCTGCAGCATCGAGTATATCATGCAACTGTTCCGGACTCAAATAACCATTTTCTGCTTCATCAATAATCTTGCGAATTGCTTCTTTATTAACTTCAGGCATTTCAATTTCTTCAGCTTGAGGTTTTGGCGTATTATAAACCTTTGCCAATGCATCACCAAATACTACTTCATCAGGAAAATTAATTCTTCCTTT
>JAQBBZ010000448.1:0-4871 GCA_032125735.1 Labilibaculum sp. | reverse complement strand
TGTCTAATGAACACTTCCCCTGTTCGTTTGTCAATAATATTTAGTTCAACTGTATATTTTCCGGGTCCATCATAGCAATGCTCAGCTTCTTTTCCTTTTATCTTAACACCGTCACCAAACACCCATTCATAATATGTTTTAGTGGTATCTAATGGAGTATAATATTCATCGTAAAAAAGAAAACAATATTGATTTTCTTTTAGGGTATCGCAATTGGTGAATTGTGGAAATACAGTTCGGAAATCATAAATATCATCGCCACTATTTCTATTACTTGAAAAATAACCTTTTTCAAAATTACGATCGGTTATTAATCCAAAATCATCAGATTTTGAATTAATTGGCACATTAATATGAAGGACTTCTTGCCATTCGCCATCAAGCTTTTTGCTTGAAAAGATATCTAAGCCACCAAGACCTTTATGACCATCTGAGGAAAAAAATAGTTCTCCAGATGCGGAAATGAAGGGGAAACTTTCATTTCCTCTGGTATTAATTTTAGCCCCTATATTTTTTGGTGTACTCCATTCATTATTGATTTTTTCACACATATAGATATCCAAACCACCAAATCCTCCTGACATATCGGAAACAAAGAATAATTGCTTCCCATCTTCACTAACCGAAGGCATAGTTATATGATAGTCAAAATTGTTGTGAACAAAAGGTTCTGGATCACTCCATCCATTTGTATTTAAATAGGATGTGAATAATCCGAGTTTATTCTTATCATCTTTTGTATCGCGTTTTTTACTAGATACTTTATTGTTTCTTGAAAATATAATCATTGAGTCTTTGGCTCCAAAACAAGCTGGTCCATCGTTAAAATTAGTCATTAATTGAGTCGATAGAATTGCCGGATCTTTGCCTAAACTATCGCCCTGTGTAGGAATATAGAACATATTAAAAAGTTCTTTATCATCAGGAGTAGAAAAGGTCACAAAAAGATCAGTTCTTTTATTAGAACAAAACACGATTCCATCTTTATAAAAAGCCGAAGAATACTCATCATTCTGAGCAGAACAAAATGCAGTTAAATTAACCTCATAATTTGCAGACTGACCACTTACAAAAAAAGGAGAAACCAGATTAGATATTAGTAAAAGTATTACGGTAAAGAATCTATTCATAATTTGATCTTTAGTGCTTTATAGATTTCTAGGACTGTGAACTTTAATAGTATATTTAAAATCATATCGAATCATTAATTCGTGTGCTCCAACTTTAGATTTGTTGTATTTAGTCGAATTGAAATCAGCGACATAGCCTAATATGAATTGCTTATTTAGTTGAACATGAAACATTCCTTTGAAAAGCTTTCGTTCACTATCATAAGCGGTTCCTACCGAAAATTTATCCAAAAAAATTAGCCGACTTATAAAAAGAAAATCGGTCTTGCTTTCTTTTTGATACTTGAGCATCAAACTTGGAACAAACTGAAGTTCTTGATTTAAGTCGAATGCATAATCTCCACTCATGATATAATTGTACTTTGAAAACTCATTGCTAACGATGTATTTATCTCTGGATGAATTAAATGTATAAGAAAGCATATAGGGTATTGAAAACCCAATATGATATTTTTTTGTAGAATAATATACACCAATACTTATTTCTGGAACTATGTAGGTTGGTGAATTATTTTGAATTAATTCATCATTAGGATCATACGCTTGTAACTCGGTCCAAGCATTATTCATCAAGACGACTCCCCCTCCTAAGCCCATAGCAAGATTCCCCTTTTTCATCTTCATTTTAAAAGCGTAGTTGCCAATTAAACTTGTTTCACTACTGACCCCAATTTGATTATTAATTACAGAAATCCCTAAACCCATATTTTGTTTTCTCATAGGAGAATGAGTAGAAAATGTTAATGTTTTTGGTGCGCCTTGGAAACCAGCCCATTGATTTCGGTACAACATTGTAGCGCTTAATGCATCGCCACTTCCAGCTAAAGCGGGATTTAGTGCTATTGGGTTAAATATATATTGATTCGTGAATTGAGTATTTTGCCCAAACAAAAACAAAGGAATAAGAAACCAAAATATAATCACAATTGTTTTTCTCATTCTATCTTTTTATAACAACGTATCCTTTAAAAACCTTATTTGTTTTTAGTTTAAGCATATAAAAATAAGTATCAATTACTAATTCATTTCCATTTCGATCAAGTCCGTTCCAATCGTTTTGATAATTTTCATCGGAGAATACTTCTATTCCATTCCTATTTAAAATGGTTAATTGAATATCACCCAAATTTTCGAAACCTCTTATTACAAAATAATCATTTTTTTTATCTCCGTTTGGTGTTATTACGGTTGGTATGTATAAATTGTTTACAGTTAATTTTATATCATCCGAATCAATACATAATTGATTCGTCTCTGTCCATCGAAGAATATTTTCGCCTAGACCTAATTTTTCCAAATCGGTATTTGGAGAGTACGGATCCAATAAATAAGCATTACCACTTAACACAGTCCATTTACCTGTGCCGTTTGTTGATAAAACAGCATTTAGTTGAACCTGTTTGGAAATATCCATTTCCAGATCTTCTCCGGCATAAGCAATTGGTTGTTCCTGAAAAGTAACATCTATAGCATCATTATCAAAACAATCACCATTTATCTCAATCCACCTAAACTGATAGGTATCATATGTGTCAACAATAACTTTAGCGTTTGGAGAATTCACATTTGGTATAAATGTAGCATTCCCTATTCCTGATAATTTTGACCAAACACCTTGGCCTACACTCGCATTTGCTGCAAGAGTAAATTCAAGTCCACATTGATCACCGCCTAAGCCTGCATTGGCCAAAGGTTGCTTATGGAAATTAACTAAGATTTCATCACTAGCAGAGCATGTACCATTGTCCTCTGTCCACCTAAATAAATATGTATCATAGGCATCAACAGTAACAACACTATTTGCGGAATTTGAATTTGGCAAGAAAGAAGCATTACCGCTACCTGAAACTTTGATCCATGTACCATTTCCAAAACTAGGTGTGGCAGTTAATGAAAAAGTTAAACCACATATATTTCCACCAAAACCGGCATTGGCCATTGGCTGATCGTAAAAATTAACATCAATAATTTTTGAGTCGATACAATTACCATTGGTTTCTGTCCACAAAAACTGATAAGAACCAAAACTACTTACAGTAACAGTACCTGTAGGGAAACTACTATTCGGAAAGAAACTCGATGTTCCAGGCCCGGTTACTTGGGTCCATCTGCCAGAACCAACACTAGGTATAGCATTTAGAATAAAATCTAAATCACATTCATTTCCACCAATTCCAGCATTAGCGACAGGTTGCTCATAAAAATTAACAATTATTTCATCGTAATTCAAGCATGATCCATTTGCTTCCGTCCATCTCAATTTATAGGATCCATAGGTATCTGCAGTAACTATTGCTTTGGGATCATTTGCATTTGGAGAAAAACTAAGATTTCCAATACCGGACTCTTTTGTCCATGTTCCAACGCCTGAGCTTGAAATTGCTGAAAGAGTATAATCAAAATCACATTTATCTCCACCAACTCCTGCATCTGTAATCGGTTGTTGATAAAAACTCACGCTGATAACATCACTATCAACACATCCATTATTAACCTCAGTCCAAGTAAATTCATAAGTATCGTAAGTATTAACAGTTACGATGGCATTTGGAGTATTAGCATCTGGTAAGAACACTGCATTGCCCGATCCTCCTGTTTTAGTCCATGTTCCTACTCCTACACTTGCAATTGCAGATAAAGTGAAATCCATATCACATTCATTCCCTCCTATCCCAGCATTAGCGCTTGGTCTAGGAGTAAATTTAATTGTCATGTCATCATTCACAGAGGAACATCCCGGATTTCCGACCGTCTTAGTAAGTGTAATAATACTTGATTCTCCACTTCCAAAATTATAAGTTGGATTATCTATTGTATTATCATTAAATGTTCCACTCCCGCTAGCACTCCACACAATTATTCCATTTGAAGAAGTACTACCTGAAATTGCATAATTACTTCCTCCGCAAATTTCATCATCTGCACCAGCATTGGAAACGGGAGTTTGATTATAATTGACCGTAATATCATCTGAACTAATACAGATTCCATTGGTAATTGTCCAGCGATACAAATATGTTCCATATGAATCAACTGTAGCAGTAGAATTCCCTTCGGTAATTAAACTAAAATTTGTTAAACCAGGACCTGAAATTTGCGACCATGATCCAGATCCAACAACTGGAGTATTTCCGTCAAGACTTATACTCATAAATGATCCACAATAACTTTGATCGCTACCAACACTTGCTACAGTTGGGTCTTCATTAAAACTAACAACAACATCCGCTTCATTTGAAGTACAAGAACCATTGCTAATAGTCCATCTGTAAATGTAAGTGCCATATCGATTAGCGGTTGCTATTGCGCCTCCAAAATTAACATCGTTAAATGTTGTTGTTCCAGGACCAGATACTTGCGACCATGAACCATTGCCAACTACAGGAGTATTTCCTCCCAAGCTTTTACTTGTTAGTGTTCCACAATAATCTTGAGAACTGCCAACCGTTGCAATTGTTGGAGCTACCCAGATATTCAGTTTCATCTCATCACTAATGGAAGTACAGAAAGTATTATCAACTGTTTTTGTCAAAGTAATTATTCCTGTCTCTGCAGAACCGATAGTGTAAGTAGGATTATCAATAGCTGCATTACTAAAATTACCATTGCCACTTGTGATCCATTGTATTGTTCCATTAGATGATGTGCTTCCGGTGATTGTATATGAATTGTTGCTTTTACATACTTCATCATCTGCTCCCGCATATACTGCTGGCAAGCTGTGAAATACAATAGTAACAT
>JAQBBZ010000447.1:0-3819 GCA_032125735.1 Labilibaculum sp. | reverse complement strand
TAACACTCTGGTCTTCCAGCAAAGCTCCAATTAATACTTCGGAACGTGGGGGTGCGTTGGTAATTGCATTTTCAATTACTTTCTCCATGCTGATACCCAACAATTTCTCATCACCACGGATAATATAATTTTTAGGAATCTCTATTTTTAATTTAATCTTTCGATCCGAAATCGCCGGTTTTAACTTTTCGACACTATTTTTCACAATCTCGTAAACAGAAATACCTAAAATTTTCATTTCGTAACGATCGAAACGCAAGGCCGAAAGCAATAATGCCATATCCGAAACACCAATCAGTTTTTCACATGCCTGAATAATGTAGCGTACATATTTAAGATTAGTCTTATTCTTAATGGAAAATTCTAACATTTCAGCAAAGCCAACAACACCATTAAGAGGCTCTCTTAATTCAGTCGACATGAGTGACAAGAAATCATTCTTCGCATCTTCCAGAGTAGAAAGCTGATGATTGGCATGTTCCAGATTTTTATTTGATTCGACCAACTCCATGGTTCGGGCAGCAACCCGCTCTTCCAATTCCAAATTCATCATTTTCAGCTCCTGATTTTTTGTTTTTAAATCAAGATGCATTTTCACTCTGGCCTCTAATTCCTGAGGATTAAATGGTTTAGTGACATAATCCTGTGCACCAGCATTAAATCCTTTGATTATGGCTTCTTCATCAACTCTCGCAGTCAGAAATATTACTGGGATATCCTTTGTTTTTTCTTTTGATTTAAAATACTCACAAACCTCATAGCCATCCATTTCAGGCATCATGATATCCAGTAAAATTAAATCAAAACTTTTTGCAACGCATAACATTATGGCATCTTTTCCATTTAATGCGTAACTAATTTCGTAGGAATCATCGGAAAGAATCGATTGTAAAACTTTAATGTTATCTGGTATGTCATCAACAATTAAAATCTGATATTTCTTCATTTCCGGTAAATTTATAAGTAGTCAGTAGTCATTTAAAATAAAAATGCAAGAGTTCGTGTATTTAACATTTCGAACCTCTTACAATAGCAAAGGATAAATATAACACATAATTCTATACATCTAAACCGAAGTTGTGATTTTTTTTGTTTGACCGTTTATTAGATCGAAAAGTCCAAAGCTCGAACAGTTGAAAGTCAACGAGTCTGGTAAGTAAAAAAGGCAAAAGGTCGAACAGTCGAAGGTCAAAAAGTCCAACAGTAGAATGGTCAAAGAGTCCGGTATATAAAGTAATTGTTGCATTTCATTGGAGTCTGAAGGGCTCAGACACATCATACGCATTACAAGAAACAGCATACACATTGTGCCTTTGACTTTTCGACTCCCAAATTCCCGGGACCGTCCTAAGGTAAGTGTTCAACTATCCCGGACTTCCCCTGACTATTTTCTACAAAAAATGACAATTTATCACTCACCATCCAAGATCAATTACATCACACGAACGAGCAGGAAACCTCTGCTAAATAAGCAAAAATACGGACGAAGAAATTAACTTGGCAACATTGACATCTTGAATTGTATTTTTTTTTGTTTAACTTTACAAGGAAATTAGAACACTACTACAAAATTATTACCAATGGAAAATTTACCAAAAGAAATTGCAGATGCAATTAAAAATGGCATGGAAGAAAACCAACTCATTCAATTGGCAACCCGCCTATTGGAAAAAGGTGATCAGGAAAATGCCGCCCGAGTATTGGAATTCTGTATCTAAGAATCCTAAACACACAAAATCCTCAAAAGAAAATTTTCTTTTGGGGATTTTGTATTTATGGTATTTGAATTAAAAAATGTATTTCTGCTTTTACTACCCCTAAATCCCCTGAAGGGGACTTTTGCTTCTTTCAAGACTTTTGGACTCTTCGACTTCTATCCCAGGGTGGCATTCGCTTCGCTCCTTTACCCTGGCTATCATATTTGAGCCCTTCAGGCTCGACTCGAATAACAAAACCATTAATATTTTGACCTTTGGACTTTTCAAGACTCTTCGACGCTTCCAGACCTTTCCAGACTTTTCAAAACTTCCATCCTCAAACACACCCCTCTCCCTGTCGGGATCTCCCCTTAAAAATGGGAGAATTGTTACAATGGACTTGGACTCTTCGACTTCTATCCCAGGGTGGCATTCTCTCCGCTCTTTTACCCTGGGCTATCATATTTGAGCCCTTCAGGCTCCGATAAAATCCAATCACTTAATACACTAAACCTTTTGACTTTCGACTGTTGGACCATTTGACTTTTCAAGACGCTTCCATCTTCAAACACACCCCTCTGCCTGTCGGGATCTCCCCTTAAAAATGGGAGAATTATTACAATAGACCTTTTGGGGCTCTTTGACTTTTCAAGACTCTTCCAGACTTTTCAATACTCTTCGACTCCCAAATTCCCGTCCTAAGGTTCGGTTTTTGACTGTTTGACCTTTCCAGACTCTTCAAGACCCTTCCAGACCCTTCCAGACTTTTTGACTTTACGATATATTTCGGCGCAGAAGAAGATTCTGTTTCAAAGAAACATTTTCACCTGCGCCATTTTTTAATTTCACATTCTTATCCCGGGGTAGCATTCGCTTCGCTCACTTGCCCCGGGCTATTTATATTTGAGCCCTTCAGGCTCAGACAAATCATATGCGTTACAAGAAACAGCATACACATTGTGCTTTTGTACATTTCAAGACCTTTTGACTTTTCGACCTTTCCAGACTTTTGGACTTTTCAAGACTTTTTGACTCTTGGACCTTCCAGACTCTTTAACTCTTTCCTATCAACTCCGTATTATCTCTGTATCTAAACAAACTTAATACAGTTTTTATTTGTATCTTACAGGAAACAAATACTGCAGACCTATGGCCAAACTACCCAATATTCAGCTTAGCGGACGCATGGGAGACTTGATTTTTTATGTGCGCAATGGCAAGCAGTGCATGCGATCTATGCCCAGGAAGGTGAAGAACCCGAAAAGCAAGGCACAAACCAGGCAAAGAACTCAATTTGCAACAGCCAGCAGCTTTGCCTCTTCGCTTTTGAAAGAGCTGATTCACCCCTATTGGAATGCCATTGCCAAAAAGGAAAATCGGACTGGCTACAACTTCTTCTTAAGCAGCAACCTTCCCGCTTTTACCAATAGTGAAATCCTAACAAAAAAATTGATCCTCGTCCCCGAAAACAGTCTGCAAGAAGAAAAAATTACAGCTCAAAAAAACGAGACAGCTATCCTTTTGAAATGGTATTTTGAGAAAGCCAGCAAAAGAGCCCAAGCTGATGATGCACTATCCCTACTGCTTCTATCCGAAACAAATGCATTGGAAATTAAAAGAAATATAGCCAGGCGCTCTGATCAGGAACTGATTCTTTGCCTTGACAAAGCTGTTTCTGTGTTTGCCTTTTGGGAAAGAGATGGGCTTTGGTCGGAAAGCCGGTATATTATAGATTTTAGACGCTGATTTTTATGATTTTGTATGATATCAAGAGATTAATTGGTACGGTGGGTGAGATTACACAATTGCGATCCCGAGACTTCGGGAACTATGACTATCTGTATATTAATTGAGCCTCATTAAATTATTCATTTACTCCAATTTCAGAAATTCCCGAGCTGAAGCTTCGGGGCAAAGCATAAGACAAGTCTGCTTTTTTTGACCTTTTCTCCTTTTCACCTGCTCCAGCTTGGTTGGTTCCGAGAATCGGAATTCTTCTTTTTGAGCCCTGCTGTTTGGAACAGATGCCTGGCTCTTTCGGCTTCGAGATGAAAGTGCTGCGCTTATGGTCATCCTGAACGGAGGAAGGCAGTGAAAGATCTCTTTCATTTCGGCTTCTCAT
>JAQBBZ010000446.1:0-2591 GCA_032125735.1 Labilibaculum sp. | reverse complement strand
TTTTCGCCATTGCACCAAAGGCAATCAACAGCAACAACAATCCTATAAATCCTTTTTTACTCATTTCTATTTGTATGTTACTCTCATTTTATAAGTCCAATCACCAAAATAAATGTTCCCACCTTTCCACTCCAATTCACCTCTTTGAAAATCGACAGGTTCACTTCTTGTCCAAATTTTAACAGGAAACAAATCCTGCGAGAAATCCTCGTTCACAATCAATCGATATGAATCGATCCCGGTTAAGTAGAAATTTTTCACCTTCCCGTTCCCACTTTCCTGCAAACCAAATGACTGATCCAATGGCACCCAACCAATTCCTTGGTAATAAACTTCGCACCAATCGTGAAGGTTTACCTCGCCAGGATGCAGCATCCAACCACTTTGCCACTTTACCGGAATTCCGCGATAACGAGCCATGGTCATGAAAAGGAGTGTTTGCATTCCGCAGTCTCCATGCCTATTTTCCAATACATATTCAGGAATGTTTGGCACAATAGAATACTCCAGAGCACTTGCCCAGGGAATATTTAAGTGAATCCAATTGTAAAGCATTTCAACCTGTTTCAATGCATTTGTTTCACTTCCACAAATCTCATCTGCCAAATTCTTTATCCGATCAGAAAAAATGATTTGAGGTGGACGTTCACTTGTGTTTTCCTGATACTCTACGGATGTAGTATCATATGCCAAACAATTCATCTCAGCAGGATCATATACTTGTGCATACGTTTCCGCTCTGAAATTCACTGAAAATTTTGTTTCCACTCCAGCCACAGCCATCTTTTCGCAGTAGATACTTCTCTGTGCAAATGAATCTGGAGCTATGATGTGTTTTTCAGGTAATACACTTACTAGTTCAATGTGTTTTTGTCTTGCATTGGACTCTTTAGGATAAGGCATCCAGCAACGAATGATTTCACCTGCAGGAACGACATCTGCTTTCACGCTTATTGAATAACACATTGTGCATTCTACAGGGTGCGTCAAATTGCCATTCCCCTTACTTTCGTTGATGAGTTGAGAAGTATGATCCAAGCAGAAACTCTTTAAAGAATCAGTTGTTTTTCCACTTAGCTTATATTTTCTATCTTTCGCAAATTTGTCTAAACGGAATAAATTTGGAACGGCATTTTTAAAGAATCTTTTCTGCCCATTAATCAATCTGTATTCAAGTAATTTATCTTTTTCCCATTTCTCCATGTAAATGCTTGTTGAATCAGAAAAGTAAGGACTTAATCTTTCGATAACATCAGCTTCTGTTACCATAAATTCCCTTTCGATTCGAATCATCATGTCTTTCTGAAACAAAAGATCATTTCTGATATCCTCCTTCAATTCAGCATCCGAAAGCTTCTCCCCAATAATTTGACTGGCAATAGTAAATTCACCTGTCTCAATTAAAAAGGCTAAATTTGCTTTGTTTTTATTTGACACATTACATCCAATAAAAAGGAAGCAAAAAAACAGCAAAAAATAATGACTTGAACATTTAATCATTTCAAAAGATTCATTAAGTTGTCATACATGTTACAAAAATATAAAATTTATTAGTTTTGCAATAGAATAATCCAAAAAACAAGTGTCTTAATTGCAAAAACTTAAAAAACAGTCATCATGATTAATAACAAACCAATGTGTATCCCTTTAAGATCAGTATGTTTCCTTCTTTTAATTTGCTTCCAAGTATTATTTTTCCAGAAACCAATCCTTGCCCAAAAAGTAGACTCTGGCATAGATGTACTACAAAAAACCAACTATTCAATTCTTAAGGGAAAAAAGATTGGAATCATCACCAATCCTACTGGAGTAAATCAAAATTTAGAGTCGACTATTGATTTGCTTCACTCTTGCAATGATATAGAGGTAAAAGTTCTTTTCAGCCCTGAACATGGAATACGGGGAGATCATGCTGCCGGTGAAAAAGTAGCAAGCTACACCGACAAAAAAACAGGTATTCAAGTCTATTCTTTGTATGGCAAGCAACAAAAACCAAATGCTAAAATGCTAAAAGGTTTGGATGCAATTGTTTATGACATTCAGGATATAGGAGTGCGCTCCTACACTTACATCAGCAGCATGGGATTATTGATGGAGGCATGTGCTGAGAACAATGTCGAATTAATTGTACTCGATCGTCCAAACCCTTTCGGAGGAATCAAGATAGAAGGATCCTTGGTTGAACCAGACCAAACATCTTTTGTGAGTCAGTTCCCCATCCCCTATGTGTATGGGCTTACTTGCGGTGAACTGGCCAAATATCTGAATGAAGAAGGCCTGTTAAGGGACGGTAAGAAATGCAAATTGCAAGTAATTTCAATGGAAGGATGGAATCGGAGCATGACTTTTCAGGAAACTGGTTTGCCTTGGGTGCCGACTTCTCCTCATATTCCAAACGCCATGAGTGCAATTTACTATGCGGCATCGGGCATACTTGGTGAATTGTATACTATTTCGATTGGTGTCGGTTACACTCAGCCATTCGAATTATTTGCTGCGGAATGGATCAATGCTGATGATTTATCTGAAAATTTAAATAATTTGGATATCCCAGGTGTACTTTTTCGACCTGTACACTACAAACCATACTA
>JAQBBZ010000445.1:0-4942 GCA_032125735.1 Labilibaculum sp. | reverse complement strand
CTGGAAGAACAATTCGGCCTTCCAGTAAATTGTTTTTTTTCGAAATGGAGTATTGCATCGAACTCAGTTTTGTCTATGAAAAAATACCGGGATAGCGCAAATCAGGTCATCAAAACCATTTTGGATTAAGATGACCTGAATGATAATTTTATGCCTTATTTAAAAGTGGAATACCGAATCAACCTGGTATTGAGTAGCAAGTTTATCACGGCCTTTTAAAAAGTCAAGTTCTATTAAAAAGTTTACAAAAACATTTTTCAAATTAAATCGATTCAATAAATCGATAGATGCTTTTGCGGTACCACCTGTTGCCAGTAAATCATCGTGCAGTAAAACTACATCGTTAGAATCTAAAGCATCTTGGTGAATGAAAATTTCATCTTCTCCGTATTCCAAAGAATACTTCTCGGAGAAAGTTGGCGATGGTAATTTGCCTGGCTTTCGAACCGGCACAAAACCAGCCCCTAAACGATAGGCTAACACGGTACCTAAAATAAACCCGCGACTTTCCAAGCCTACTACTTTGGTTATTCCTTTGTCTTTATATTGATTGTAAAGAGTATCAACTAAAGTTTCTAAATGCTTGGCATCTTTCAACATGGTTGTGATATCTTTAAAAATGATTCCTTTTTTTGGGAAATCAATAACGTCTCTTATCGAATCTTTTGCTTCTTGAAGTCTTACTTCCATTTTATCTTTTTTTTCCAAACCAGGAGTACGAAAAACATCCAATTTCATTCTGTTTTTCAGTCTGTAAAGCACGAAAAGACAGAAGAAGTGGGACATTCACCCCCTCCTCACTTAATTATTCTACAATTACGAACTTGATATAGTGTGGGATAATTCCGGGTAAAAATAAAAAAGTCTGAGTAAATATTCATTATATATTAGCAAAAACTGCAATTATCATTTGAAAGAGGAAACTATTTTTAAGATCGAGGAATTTTCATTGTTAAGCTCCACTTTAGTTTTTACCTTTGATAAAACTCAATTTGATAGGAAAAATGACAATAAACAATCAAAATCGCGCAGCCTGGATTAAGCTTTTCTATTATGTCCTTATATTTTTATATCTGGCAGTAAGCATTATTTTAATTTACTTACAGGTCGAGCCGATTTATCCAATTTTTGGAGCAATCAGTGTTTTTGTTTTTTCCATCATTGTAATTAGTTTGCTACTCAACTTGAATTATATAATCTATAAGGAATCGGAAGAAAAAATAATTTTGAGATATTATCCATTGCATCCTTTTCATCATCAATTCAAATCTATCGAAATTCCTAAAAAGTCATTGTCTCATTTCGAATTGAATCAAAAGTTGTTTGGATTAAGACCAGAGATTACCCTGTACCAGAAAACAGACAGAGGATTAGCGAAATACCCATCGGTGAGTATTTCTTCTCTTTCAAAATCAAATAGGGCGAAAATGATTAATTCCTTACAAAAAAGCGCCATTAACAAATAACAAAATTTACTTCCTCAGAAATGCACTAAAATATCTAGGGGGGCGTTATCTGTTCTGTAATATCATTTTGAAATTGCAATAGGTAGGAGATGTGTTGGTAAATAACTAACAGTCTGTGTAAATCTTGTGTGCACAGAGATCGTTTCAAAAACGAATAGGTATAAATCCTTTATTGAATATTATATAAAACATGATTAGAAAAATTAAAACTCAGTTAGCGCTATTGATTATGGTGCTTGTATTGCCAACTACTTTATTGGCTCAGGAGAACGATGTAAGACTTAATATTGGAATCCCTTTGGGAACATATGGAAAGTTTGATCACAATTTTAATGGAGCAGATGAGACCAATTCGCCTTCTTTTATAATTCAATTGGAGAAAAATTGGAAGACTGATTTAAGTATTGGAGCCTATGTTGGCTATGCCGGGCAAAAACAGGAGTGGAATTTTGGCCACGATGTGGTGAGGTATAATTACTATCGGCTCGGAACGGTATTAACCTACGAATTGAATGGCTGGCTTTCCGAAATGAATATTGCACCCGATAATGGTATTGAAATGTATGCCAGTGTAAAAACAGGTCTTTCTTTGGAGAATAGAAAATCTACAATCTCGGTGTTGGATGCATCAAATATTCCAAATATTAGAACGAACCGGAAAAACGAATTGCTTTTCGATCTGGGGGTTTTATTGGGAACTCGCTATCATTTTACAAATCAATTTGGGATTTTTGCAGAATTAGGTTGGGGAAATGCGGGATTTTTCACAATAGGAACCACTTTTGCCTTATAAATATTTTGTAAATTAGACTCTGTTTATTTAATTCGATGAATGCATGGAGGATATTTATAAAATTGCGATCAGTTTTTTGAATGGGATAGGCCCTGTTAATACGAAGAAAGTAATTGCCTATACTGGCAGTGTTGAGGGTCTGTTTAAAGAAAAAAAGCAAAATTTGCTTAAAATACCAGGAATTGGAAAATCTTTTGTCGATAAATTGGATCGGGAGTTATCCATTCAATTGGCTGAGGAAGAGCTGAAGTTTATATCCGATAATCATATTAAGGTCAGTTTTTATTTAGAGAAAGATTATCCGCAAAGGCTATTGAATTGTGCCGATTCACCTTGTACATTATATTATAAAGGAAATACCAATTTTAATGTCGCACGTACTATTAGTATTGTAGGGACTAGAAATGCCAGCGATTACGGTCGAGAGGTTTGCAATAAGTTGGTACAAGATCTATCCGAAAAAGATATTAAACCTTTAATAATAAGTGGTCTTGCATATGGAATTGATATTTGTGCGCACAAGGCAGCTTTGCGTCACCAATTGCAGACTGTTGCAGCAGTGGGGCACGGATTGCATATAATGTACCCCTCGCAACATAAAAGATATGCTGAGGAGATCGTAAATCAAGGTGCATTAATTAGTGAATTCACATCCAAAAGTAAATTCGATCCTAAGAATTTTGTTCGTAGAAATAGGATCATTGCCGGTATGGCAGATGCTGTTATTGTTATTGAGTCGGCGGAGAAAGGAGGTTCGTTAGTGACTGCGGATATTGCGAACTCATACAATAGAGATGTATTTGCTTACCCAGGTCGGACTTTGGATAAAGCTTCTGTAGGATGTAATAAACTAATAAAAACCAATCAGGCTAATCTTATCGAGAGCATTTCCGATTTGGAATATATATTGGGGTGGGAAAATCAGAAAGGCAAACCAAAAACGGTTCAGACAAAATTATTTTTAGAGCTATCACCCGATGAGGAGTCGCTTGTTCAGATACTTAAGGAGACTGGAAATATGGCAATAGATAGTCTCAGCTTTAAAACGTCATTTCCCATGAGTAAAGTGTCAAGTTTACTTCTGAAATTGGAATTTGAAGGCGTGATAAAGTCACTTCCGGGGAAAATATACACGTTAAATACCTGAATTTTATCATTATTTTTAAAATAATGTTGTAGAGCAGAAGCTGTTGATGTGTAACATGCAGATAGTCAGGCTTTAAAAATTAACGAAAACGTTGTAAAAATTTCGCGAATATAATTTGCGATCATGAAAAAATATATACTTTTGAAACCAAGAACTAATATTTAAAACAACACAATACTTAATTAATTTCATAACATAGTTTGGAATGGAAGCAAAGATTAATGAATTCATGGAAGGCCTTAAGGCCAAAACTCCTGGAGAAGCAGAATTTCATCAGGCAGTTCAGGAAGTAGTAGAAACAGTTTGGGAAACTTATGATGCAAATCCTAAGTACAAAGCTGCTAAGATTCTTGATAAAATGTGTGAGCCGGAACGTACAATTATTTTCCGCGTACCATGGATTAATGATAATGGTGAAGTAGAAATCAATCGCGGATACCGTGTTGAATTCAATAGTGCAATTGGACCCTATAAAGGTGGATTACGTTTTCACCCATCGGTTACATTAAGTGCATTAAAATTTTTAGGATTTGAGCAGACATTCAAAAACTCTTTGACCACATTACCTATGGGTGGTGGTAAAGGAGGTGCTGATTTTAACGCTAAAGGAAGATCTGATAACGAAATTATGCGTTTTTGCCAAAGTTTCATGACTGAGCTTTGCAGACACATTGGTCCTAATACTGATGTACCAGCTGGTGATATCGGAGTAGGTGGTCGTGAGATTGGATATTTATTCGGACAATACAAGAGAATTCGTAATGAATTTGTTGGTGTATTGACTGGTAAAGGTCTTGAGTTTGGTGGATCATTAATTCGTCCTGAAGCAACTGGTTTTGGAGCTGTTTATTTCGCTCAACATATGTTGGCTGAAAACAACGAAACTCTAGAGGGTAAAGTTGTTGCTCTTTCAGGTTTTGGTAATGTTACTTGGGGTGCTGCTCTTAAATTAGTAGAGTTAGGTGCTAAAGTTGTTACTGTTTCTGGTCCTGATGGATACATATACGATAAAGAAGGATTAAATGCTGAGAAGATCGATTACTTATTGGATCTTCGTGCTTCTAACAACGATGTTGTTGCTCCTTTTGCTGAAAAGTTTGGTGCTCAATTCTTCCCAGGCAAAAAACCTTGGGGCGTTAAAGCAGATTTAGCTTTCCCATGTGCAATTCAAAACGAGTTGAATTTAGAGGATGCTAAATTGTTGGAGGCAAACGGATGTAAATATGTTGTTGAAACTTCTAACATGGGTTGTACTGCTGATGCAGCTTTCTATTTAGTGGATGCAATGGCTTTTGCTCCAGGTAAAGCTGCTAATGCTGGTGGTGTTGCTGTATCAGGTTTGGAGATGTCACAAAACTCTATGCGTTTCAACTGGTCTACTGAAGAGGTAGATGCTAAGTTGGGTCGTATCATGAAAGATATTCATGACACTTGTGTTAAATTCGGTACTGAGAAGGGACACATCAACTATATTAAGGGTGCTAACATCGGCGGTTTCGTAAAAGTTGCTGAAGCTATGCTAGCTCAAGGTTGTGT
>JAQBBZ010000444.1:0-2740 GCA_032125735.1 Labilibaculum sp. | reverse complement strand
ACACCAAGAAATGTCGCATAAAGTCCTTCTTAATATTGGCATTTCCCTGGTTATTCAACCCAATTCGGCCACCCAAGCACCCAATGGCATTCGTTTAAGAATTTTGTTTATTCGTTTAAAGATTTGCAACAATAAATTTAAAAAAATACAATTATACGATAATTGGATTTAAAATTTCTTTTTCCTTTTTCTTTTTTGGAGGCCTCCAGTTGGGATTTGGTTTCATAGATTTTCGTTCGTACGAACGTCCAGGTCTTTCTTTTTGATTTCTACCAATGATTAAACGAAAGGTACGATTAACAATAGAATCCATTTTTGTTTTTAAGAGAAGTAATTCCTCCATATTTCTTGAAAATACATGAACACAATTTTTAAAATTTGTTTTAATTTTATCTACTTGTTGCTTTAACGAAGATTCTTCAAGCTCTTTTTCATCGTTATTGGAATCTACAGATGGATTTAGGTCAGCGTCGGCTTTGTTGGCAAAAATCCGGTTCATAGTGATAAGGGCAAAGTGTGCAAAGATTTCTTGTTTTACTCCGCGCTCACTTTTAGCATGAAAATCTTCGATATTAAATATCTGTTTACTGACTTTAAAAAGTTCTTCCACGCCCCATCGTGCATGATAAATATCTTTAAAATCTTGTATGTTGCTATATTTGGCCTGATCGATAAGTGTTGTTCCCAGACAATAAGTGATGTCATCTATATGATATTTGATAAGACGTATTTGAATCGGAACTATTTCAAGGTTCGGATGTTTAAGAAGGATTGCCTTTTGTGTATTCAGAGTTGGATGAATTGTTACAATAATATCTGTATCCTGACTGGAAAAAAAATCTTTTATTATAGTAAAATTACTATTTTTTAAACGAAAAACTGCATGGATTTTTGAATTAAAATGCTGATGGAGCATGACATAAGAAAAATAGCCTCTATCATAAGCAACAATATCATTTTCTTTCAACGCTTTTAAATGTTGCTGAGCACAAGTACGTTCATTCCCGTGTGATACCAGATCAAAATCATATGGTATTTGTGACTTTACCTGATAAAGGCAACTTAACAGGCCTTGCGGATAATTTGCATTTTTCGATGGCGGCTTGTAGTTTGATGATATTAATGTTCGTGGAAGATTGATTTTAGATCCATCAACTGCGAAAATTCTATGCCCTAACCATTTGTATGTATTCTTTTGATATTGTTGTGTATAAGTGGAAATTATTTTTTGATTGATTTTTTTGAAAATATTTTCATCTAACTTCATTCGTGCCGTACAGAAGGAAGATGGGGCAATAGAGCCTTTTTGTGGTAAAGGTAAACCCAATCTGTCACAACTATCCCAAAGTTCATCAATCGTTGTGCCGTAGCTTTGTGTGTTTTTTGAAAAAACCAATCGAAAAATTAAAAGAATTAATAACATGGAATTGATGACACGTTTTCTAACTTGCCACTGTTCATCATACCCTGAAGCAATTTCGTTTATAACTGTAGCAACTTTTTCCCATAAAACTACAAAGTCATCTCCAACTGAAAGGGTATTGCTTAATTGGATATCGTTTCGGTATTTTTTCTTTAAGGATGAAGAATTGTGGTTATTTGTCAATATGTGCTGCCAGTCAGGTTCTATGGGATATATATAAATATCTTTGACTGATTGTTTACATTCACTTGTTGGAGCAAAACGTCCGCGCCCTTTGGTTTTACCAATATGTTGCCAATTTGCAGCCTGATAACAAGTACCGGAATATTTTGTTGTATCTACAAAAGTTTCAATAAGAGCCGGTTTATATCCATGTGTTTCCAGCCAGTCGTTGCCAATTTGTTTTGTAGCGAGAGATAAGGCCTGACTGGCAAGATTTGAAACATTAACCCATGGGAAAATCAAAAATCTATTATTACTGATAATAAGATGTAGGAGCTTTTGTCGCTGTTTTTTGTTCCAGCCAATTATCTCATCCCTTGGAGCTAATGTATAGGCTGCTGATGCTGTAAACAAAAGACAGCCGAGTTTCTGTTGTCGCGCCTCAGAAACAATAAAATAACCAATGTGAGCGCCAACCGGATGTTTGTATCCCAGATAATGGTATGTTTGTAAATATGCTTTCCACTCTTCTCGATTTTCTTTTGTAATTTTTTGCAATTTGATCTGCCCGATTACGTCAAGCGTTTCATTTATTGGAGATGTATCCGGAAGATTAACAAAGGACGGTAGGCGCTGCTTTGGTGGTTTACTTACTCTTTTAGCTGGTAAAGTTACAACACCATGAGATTCCAATTGCTCTAATAAAGTTAAGGCAGAATTAACCTTAAGTTTTCCGTTAGGAGTTTCCCATTTGAGGTGCTCACAAACAGTTAATGCCAATTCCTTGCGGCTTAGATTCTGAAATGTCCGAACTGTTTCCTGTACCTGCTCCAGCTGCTTTCTTGTGAATCTGCGTCCGCTAAATGTTGTTTTTGGTAGTGCGCTTATTT
Organism: Labilibaculum sp.; assembly: GCA_032125735.1. Classification (GTDB taxonomy): domain Bacteria; phylum Bacteroidota; class Bacteroidia; order Bacteroidales; family Marinifilaceae; genus Labilibaculum. Next base: position 265 of record JAQBBZ010000444.1, on the reverse strand, counting down.
TATCCATAGAACTGTAACGTATTCGAAGACCTTGTAGAAGTCAAGAAAAAAATAATAATGAATCTGTTTTTTAAAAATAATTAAATTAATTCAAAGTGTTACAGTGGCCGATTATAAGGAATGGTTTTTTTAAAGCAAAAACGAATGCCATTGGTCTCCCGGCTGGGCATAATGCCCTTCTCTGTGTTCTCTGTGCCTCCGTGGTGAAATAGCTTTTTGTTCTTCGCCCTTCCGCCATTCTTGGCCGACATTCTTATGTCCAACC
>JAQBBZ010000443.1:0-4703 GCA_032125735.1 Labilibaculum sp. | reverse complement strand
GTTCCCGCGATGTTATTATTGTCTATATTAATTTTGAAAAAAGGAGCCAATTTAGGTGTGAAAGCTTTGTATTTTGTTATTGCCATATTAATGGTTTCACTGTTGCTCTTTTTCTTAGGAACAACAGATCATGCTTCTGTTTCTGAATTTAGTTTAATGAATGCGGATTTTAGGAATACGGATAGCTTTTTTGTTGTATTTGCGATTATTTTTCCTGCCTTTACGGGGATGACTGCCGGAGTTGGTTTATCAGGAGATTTGAAAAATCCGTCCAAATCAATTCCTTTGGGAACAACCTCGGCTACTTTAATTGGAATGGTTATTTACTTTTTTGTGATTTATAAATTGGCCTTTTCTGTTAATAGTGCCGATTTAGTAGGAGAGCAGTTGATAATGGCAAAAATTGCCATAGGCGGAAGCTTGGTAATTCCTTTGGGATTGGCAGCATCAACAATATCATCAGCACTGGGCTCGGTAATGGTTGCACCACGAACACTTCAGGCACTATCAGCCGATCGTTCATTTCCTTCTAAATCGATGAATAAATGGTTGGCAAAAGGTAGAGAATCAGATAATGAACCCATTAATGCATCATTAATTACCTGTTTAATTGCCATGGTGTTTGTGGTTTTAGGCGATGTGAATGCAGTTGCTCAAATTATTTCTATGTTTTTTATGGTGACTTATGGTAGTTTGTGTTTGATATCCGTTTTAAATCATTTTGGATCATCGCCAAGTTATCGCCCTTCTTTTAAGTCAAAGTGGGTGTTGTCTCTAATCGGTTTTGTAACATCTGTATGGGTGATGTTTAAAATTAATTTTTTATATGCATTTACAGCTGTAGTTGTGATGTCGCTTATTTACTTGTTAATCAATCGATACCACAAACACAGAAATGGAATAGAATCGATATTTTTAAATTCTCTTTATCAGCTAAATAGAAATATGCACGTGTTTTTGCAGAAAACAAGAAAGAGAAAAACAATGGAATGGAGACCAAGTGCAATTTGTATTTCGAAAGAGTCTTTTGAAAGAGATACAGCTTTTAAACTACTTAACTGGATATCTTACAAATATGGATTTGGAACTTATTTACATCGAATCGAGGGATATTACTCGAAAGCAACTTATCAACAGTCACAGGAAGAATTGGACCGATTAATTAAGAGTTTTGATAAAATAGAGAATCACGTTTATGTTGATACCATTATTTCTCCTTCCTATACTTCGGCAATAGCGCAAGCAATTCAGCTTCCAGGTGTTGCAGGAATGGAAAATAATATGGTGATTTTCGAGTTTAATAAAGAAAATCCGGATCGCTTAAATTTAATCATTGATAATTATTCATTGGCTCGTGCAGGTAATTTTGATTTCTGTATTCTGGGTAGTTCTTCTCGAAAAATAGATTTTAAAAATAATATTCATGTCTGGATTAAATCTTCGGATACCGATAATGCGAATCTGATGATTCTACTTAGTTTTATTATTGCAGGTCATTCGGATTGGAAAAAGGCGGATATTAAGATATTCAATATCTGCAAAAAGAATCAGGCCAACGAAACCAGAAAGCAATTGGATGAATTGGTAGTCTCGGGCCGACTGCCTATAACAACCTCGAATATCGAAATTATTCATGAACAGGAAAATGTTGCAGCCAAAGAAGTAATCAATCAGCGTTCGGCTGATGCCGGATTAACGATTATTGGATTTAGAGGCGAAGCACTTAAGCATGAGAAAGAGGAACTCTTTAAGGGATATGATGATTTAGGCAATATCTTGTTTATCAATGCAAACAGTCAAAAGCTTATCGAGTAGCAAGAGAAATTAATAAGAAGGGATTGAGGGGGATCATCTCTTTTTTGTGAAATATGCTAGCTCGATTTGCAATGATTAAACAATTTTTTTATCAAGAATTTCTCCTTTTGCATCTAATAATAGTGAGTAACGGATGAGGTCTTGATTACGAACTATAAATTCAAATTTTATCACCTCCTTGCAATTAATTTTAATTGCGCTCATAATTTCTCCCTGAGATTTTATGGCTTCGCAAATATTCTCAGGAATTGATTCAATGGGAAGATTAATTTTGAGGCTTATAAACTCACCTTTTGAATGATATTTAGCTATATGTTCCAATTCATCCTTGTAGAAAACAGCTTCAAAGAATTCGTCTGTTTTATGCCATTCTGTATTCAAAGGTGAATCAAATTGATTGTTAAATGCTTCAGTTACGGATTGAGGGGCTAATGTTTCTTGTGAAACCTTAAGTATTTTATGAAATAAACTTTTAAAATCCATTATTTTTTTATAAATATATTGTTTCATTTTGACGTGTTTTGCCAAAATAGTAACGAAAATTTCTAATCTTTTTGATATAAACTATTATAAAGGTAGATAACTCGGGTTCTTGCCCGTTTAAGTCTCATTTTCACGGCGTCTTCTGTTATGCTTAGAGACTGAGCAATTACTTTTCCGGATAGGTTGTCCTGATATTTCATTAACAGCAACGCTTTTTCTTCCGGATGAATGAGTTCTAATATCGCAATTAGATTTTCATAATTGAAATCTTCTAAGTCTGTTTCAGATTCGTCTATAATATCTGGTATTTCGTTATTCTGATTCCAATTTGGATAATGTAGTTTCTTTTTTGTTCTTAGATAATCGATTGAATAATTATAAGTGATCGCATATAGCCACGATGAAAAGGACGAATTTCCTTTAAAGCCTGGGAGTTTTTCATAGGCCTTGGATAAAATATCGTTGGTGAAATCTTCAGCTTGATGTTTGTTTTTGAGAAAACTGTGACACTTGTCCATCACCTTTTGGTGATAGCGATGGTATATGAGTTTATAAAGTGAGGTTTTATTCTCATAAATAATCATTCGGATAAGTTCTTCGTCGCTGAGTTTGGTGAAGTCTACGCTTTTCATATCAGGGTGTTGGTTGATGTTTTAAGTGAATGTTTTTTTGAAAGATTTTTTTTTTTAGTTTCCAACGTTACTTCGTAAATATTCTTCGTCTAAATGAAAATTTCAATTGTGATTTAAATTATTCAAACGAAAATAGTCATTGAAATTGAAATACAAACAATAAAAATAAATTTTACTAGTTTACGATGAAAAAAAAGTTCATGTTCGTGTTATCAGCAATGAGTATTGCTGTTTTATTTAGTAGCTGTGGAAAAGTACCACAAGTAGAAATTGATGGAGCAAATGCTTCAATTGAAGCTGCTAAATCTGTAGGTGCTGATGTTTATGCTGCAGAAGATTTTGTAGCTCTACAGGATTCTATGAGATCAGTAAATGAAAATGTTGAAGTTCAAAATGCAAAATTCTTCAAAAATTTCGACAAAGTTTCTGCTCAATTAGTTGTTGTTAATACAATGGCAGTTGAAGCTAAAGCTAAAGCTGAAACTCGTAAAGCAGAAGTGAAATTAGAAATTGAAGGTCTTCAGATTGAAGTTAGCTCAATTTTAGTTCAAAACAATGAATTGGCAACTGTAGCTCCAAAAGGAAAAGAAGGTGCTGCTGCATTGGAAGCTATTAAAGGCGATATCAGTTTAATTGAATCTTCTTTAACAGAAGTTGAAGGTCTTGTTGCTCAGGATAAACTTATGCCTGCTTTGGATAAAGTAAAGGCTGCTAAAGAAAAAGCTTTGGCAATCAATACTGAGTTGAACGAGGTAATTGCTAAATACGCCAAGAATAAAAGAAAATAATACTGGATATATAAGCCTTAACCAATTGTTATTTCCCTGAAGAGTCTTCTTCAGGGATTTTTTATAAATGCTTGATGTATGGGGAAAAGAAAGCTTAAGCTTTTTGTATGGATTGTTAGTGCTGCAGTATGTTTATTCCTTATTTCAGGTATTGGGTTGATTTGGTTAATGCCTAAGACCCCAGAAAATGAATTAAAACTAGCCAGAGAGGCATTGAACTTGGCTCAAAAATCGGGTGCTAAGGAATACGCAAAATCTCTTTACCAAGAAGCAAAACAAAATTATGATTTAGCCATGAGTTCATGGGCAGCTCAGAATGAACGTTTTATATTGAGAAGAGATTACAAGTCAGTACATAGTTTCGTTAACTTAACGATTAAAAAAGCCATTGAGGCGGAAAAAAAATCTTTTCAGCAGATTAAAAACACAAATTCGACTGCTAAACAAGGGATTGCCAAATTGGATAAAAAAGTTCAGTGTTACAATCTTGTTTACAAGCAAATGCCTTTACCTGCAAGTGTGAGTACCACTCACAATAAAGGAGTGATGAAACTTGCCGAGGCAAAGCTTGCTTATGACAGTGAACGGTTTATTGAAGCTTTGGAAAGTTATCAGCAAGCCGACTTATGGTTGAGTGGCTCGAATGATAAGGCTGAACATCTTTTAAAAGAATGGTTTTCAAATTATCCAAAATGGAAGGAATTGGGAGCTGATGCGATACGTTTATCAAAGGGTGGGCATAAGATTGTTTTGATTGATAAGATAGCTCATCAATGTATAGTATATCAAAATGGTAAAGTTTTAAGGGTGTTTGAAGCGGAGTTGGGGATGAATTGGATGGGAGATAACCGACACAAAGGCGATAAAGCGACTCCAGAAGGTCGTTACCGTGTTACCCAAAAGAAAGAAGGTTCACGAACCAAATTTCACCGCGCACTTTTAATCAAATACCCAAACGACGAAGATAAAGAGCGTTTTGCTGCTG
>JAQBBZ010000442.1:0-7926 GCA_032125735.1 Labilibaculum sp. | reverse complement strand
CATCAATAAAATATGAACGAACTATTTGAATTATTTCAATATAATTTCTTTTTAAATGCAGTTGGCGCAGCTATTTTAGCAAGTATTTCCTGTGGAATTATTGGTTCCTATATCGTAGCGCGACGAATTGTTTTCATTAGTGGTGGTATTACACATGCTTCCTTCGGGGGAATTGGTTTGGCTTGGTATTTAGGATTTAATCCTGTGCTGGGAGCAGCCGTTTTTGGTGTTTTATCTGCTTTAGGAATAGAGTGGGTTTCGAAAAAAACAGATGTGAGGCAAGATTCTGTTATTGGTATTTTGTGGGCTTTAGGAATGGCTTTAGGAATTATTTTTATTTACATGACTCCTGGTTATGCACCCAATTTAATGAGTTTTTTATTTGGGAATATTTTAACGGTCGGAGCCTTGGATTTATACCTGCTCTTAGGATTGTGTCTATTCACGATTGCAATTTTTGCTTTTTTGTTACGACCAATTTTATTTGTTGCTTTCGATGAAGAGTTTGCACGAACACAGAAAGCTCCGGTTCAGTTTTTAAACTATTTAATGATATCATTAGTGGCTTTGGCCATTGTTTTAAATATTAGAGTGGTTGGAATTATTTTGGTGATTTCGTTTCTGACAATTCCACAAACAATTGCCAATATGTTCACCAGTGATTTTAAGAAAATGATTCTAGGGTCTATCGCCTTTGGCATTTTAGGTTCCTTTATTGGTTTATTGGTTTCGTATCGAATTAATGCACCATCGGGAGCCACAATTATCTTTTCGTTTGTGATTCTGTTTATCGTGGCAAAAATCATTCAAATAATAATGATTTCGGTAAAACGTAAAAATGCAGTATGATTCAAATTGATAGAAGAAGATAAGTCATCAGAAAAAAAATATAACTTAGTAAAACAAGATTTGTACTAACATAAACAACAAAATAAAAATGAGTTACGATTTAATAGTAGTAGGAAGCGGTCCAGGTGGTTACGTAGCCGCCATTCGCGCTTCTCAATTGGGTTTGAATGTTGCAGTTGTTGAACGAGCCGAATTAGGTGGAATTTGCTTGAACTGGGGTTGTATTCCAACCAAATCTTTGCTGAAATCAGCACAGGTATTTGAATATATGAAACACGCCGGCGATTATGGATTAATTGTTGACGGTGAGGTTAAACCTGATTTTGAAAAGGTTGTTGCGCGTAGTCGTGGTGTTGCCGAGAAAATGAGTGGTGGAATTCAGTACTTGCTTAAAAAGAACAAAATTGAGGTAATCAATGGTTTTGGGAAATTAGTAGGAAATAAAACAGTTGAAGTTACTGCTGAAGATGGAAGTAAATCTAATCATGAAGCAAAGCATATTATTTTGGCAACAGGAGCACGTTCCCGTGAATTGCCAAACCTTCCGCAGGATGGAAAAAATATTATTGGCTATCGTAAAGCTTTGACTTTGGAGAAGCTGCCTAAATCGATGATTGTTGTTGGTTCTGGAGCAATTGGATCTGAGTTTGCTTACTTCTATTCTACAATGGGAACTCAGGTAACATTAGTAGAATTTTTACCCGAAATTCTTCCGGTAGAAGATGAAGAGGTTTCCAAGCAAATGGGACGTAGCTTTAAGAAAAATAAGATCAAAGTTATGACCAATTCTACAGTTGAATCAGTAGAAGGATCTAATGGCGATTTAAAAGTGAATATCAAGAATAAGAAAGGTGAAATTGAAGTGCATGAGTGCCAAATAGTACTTTCAGCAGTTGGAATTGCACCGAATACTGAAAATATTGGTTTGGAAGAGGTAGGAGTCGCGACCGAAAATGGTAGAGTCCTTGTTGATGAATATTACAGAACTAATGTTGAAGGTGTTTATGCAATTGGAGATATTGTAAAAGGTCCAGCTTTGGCTCACGTTGCGTCTGCAGAAGGAATTTGCTGTGTTGAGAAAATTGCAGGAATCCACGTGGACCCAATCGATTATACAAGCATTCCTGGATGTACTTATACAGTTCCGGAGGTTGCATCAATGGGATTAACTGAAAAAGCAGCAAAAGAAGCTGGTTACGAATTGAAAATTGGTAAATTTCCTTTCTCAGCATCGGGAAAAGCAAGTGCTGCCGGAGCAAACGAAGGATTTGTTAAATTGATATTTGATGCTAAGTATGGCGAATTGCTTGGAGCTCATATGGTTGGTGCTAATGTAACCGAAATGATTGCAGAGTTAGTAACTGCTCGTAAACTGGAAACAACAGGTCACGAATTGATTAAAGCAATTCATCCACATCCAACTATGTCGGAGGCAATTATGGAAGCCGCAGCGGCTGCTTACGGTGAGGTGATTCACATCTAAAAAATTTAATTAGTAATGTTAGATAAAAAGCCATCCTTAAAAAGGTGGCTTTTCTTATGAAATTAACAGTTTATTAAAATCAGTTTTTTTAAGTTTGTGTAAACTATTTAAGAACAACAACCAACTAACACAAAACAGATGAAGAAATTTTTATTGATTCCTGTCTTGGCTTTGGCATTTAGTGTAATGTCAATGGCACAAAATACAGGAACCGTAGATGCTAAAATGTTGAATGAGATTCGTTCAAGTTTCAAATTAGATGCTTCGAGTAGAGCCATTCAAAATGCAATTACAAATTCGGAAAGTATTAAAGAGCTATCTCTAAATTTCGATAAAATTGGGGAAACAGATCATTTCTTTAAGTATAGAGTTGATGTAGAAGGAATTACGAATCAGGAAAGCTCTGGCAGATGTTGGATGTTTACTTCTATGAATACCATTCGTCCGGAAGTGATGAAGAAATTTAATTTGAATTCATTCGATTTCTCTCACAATTACAACTATTTCTGGGATCTTTTCGAGAAGTCGAATATGTTTCTTGAGAATGTAATTGCAACTGCCGATCGTAAAATGGATGATCGCGAAGTGGTTCTTTATTTTACTGGACCCGTTGATGATGGTGGCGTTTGGAATTCCTTTTTTAATGTAGCTAAAAAATATGGTGTTGTACCGGCAGAGGTAATGCCAGAAACAAAGTCGAGTAATAAAACTTACGAAATTACCAGCTTAATCAACGAAAAGTTAAGAGGAGAAGGATACAAGCTTCGCAATATGATTGCTAAAAAAGCATCGGCAAAAGATATTGAATCGGCAAAAGTGATGGCTCTTAAATCGGTTTATAGAATGTTGGTTTTGAGTTTAGGTGAACCTCCAGTAAATTTTTCATGGAGATTTAAGGATGCTGATGGAAAAATCAGTGAAAGCAAAATATATACACCAAAAGGATTTTTAGCTGAAATTAACCCTGATTTTGCGAATACTGAATTGGTGATGATCATGAATGATCCGACTCGTGAATATTACAAGGTTTACGAAATAAAGAATTACAGAAATGTTGAGGAAGGAATCAACTGGACGTATTTGAATCTTCCAAATGAGGAGATTAAGAAATTTGCAATGGCTTCAATTAAGAACAATGAAGCCATGTATGCATCTTGTGATGTAGGAAAACAGCACAATAAAAAAGCAGGTATAATGGACGTAAATACATACGACTATGCTTCTTTAATGGGAGTTGAATTCAATATGGATAAAAAAGCCAGAATTCTAACCCGTCAGTCTGGTTCTTCTCATGCTATGGCATTAATTGGAGTTGATGTGGATGAGAATGACGTGCCTGTGAAATGGGAATTTGAAAACTCGTGGGGAACTTCTGCCGGGAATAATGGATATTTAACTTTTACTGATGAGTGGTTTTCAGAATATATGTTTCGTGTTGTAATCAACAAAAACTATTTGGATGAAAAAGCTAAGGAAGCACTAAAAAGCACTCCGGTATTATTACCAGTTTGGGATTATATGTTTTAGGCTCAACTAAAAATATACTATAGAAAAAGAACCTCAGTTTTGAGGTTCTTTTTTGGTTTGTAACTTGTCTGTAATGACAAGGATTTATATAGGGTTATTGAACAACATTTAGATTTAATAGTTGACCTAGTTTTTGAGCTTCCAACTTGGCTTCAAGTAAGTCTTTGCACCTCTTAAAAGGAATTTTTCGGTTGTGATTTTTCAGAAATAGAACCACAAAGCAATCATCCATCTTCAGTTTCGTTTCTTTTTGTTTGGGAATATAGGAATCTCGTAAAATGATAGAGGAGATGCCGGCAACACGATCAATATTTTTTAAGCTTCTCCAAGAGCCTGATTTGAATATTCCAAAGTACGCGTAGTAGAATTTGTATTTTTCTTCATCTTGATCGAGGTAAATTCCAGAGTAGGAAAATGCCATAAACGATCCAATTAAAACTAATAATATACTGAGAGGTAGAATGCCTGAATAAATTCCCACAAGCATGATTATCCACCCAAATATCGATCCGGCTTGTCCAAATAGTTTATCGAGTTTGTTGTGAATCATTTTTTTAGCTATTTAGTTTATGAATGATTACTATATAACCGTTATTGATATCGATTTACCCTACCTCTGTTTTAATCCTACTGTTTTTAACTGATAAGTTTTTCTTATTGATGTATGATATTTAATAATCTGAGTGGTCGGATATTTGTATCAGACAATCAGAAATAATAGTAAACTAAAAATAAGAAATCATGAAAAACGGTAAAAGCAATCAGGAAGTATTAGAGTTAAATGCAAAAGAAAGAGAAGTAGAGCAATTACAAATATTGTTGGCAAATTATCAGCTGTATTATCAAAATCTTAGAAACTTCCATTGGAATGTTGGTGGAAAAGAATTTTTTGAATTGCACGCTAAATTTGAGGAGTTATATATTGATGCCAGCGATAAAGTGGATGAAGTAGCCGAGCGAATATTAACTTTGACAGGTCATCCTCTTGGAAATTTTTCCGATTACGTTGCGATCTCAACCATACAGGAAGCCAGCTCAAATTGCACAGGTACTGATATGGTGCAACAAATAATTCAGTCGCACAATGTTTTAATTGAAAAAGTGAAAGAAGTAATTGTAGAGGCAAATGAAAATGGGGACGAAGGGACTTTAGATATTTTACCGGCCTATATTTCTTATTTTGAGAAGCTAAACTGGATGTTTAAAGCATATTTACGCTAAAATAAAAATGCCTCCAATCGTTAAGATTGGAGGCGTATTTTTTTTATTCAAAATCCAGAATAATAGGGGAATACATGTAGTTCTCCATGTAATCTTCCATTTTGTTGGTGATTTTTGAAGTAAATACAATTCGTTGTGATTTTGGAAGGTTATCCGAGAGACGATTAATATCCGAAACAATTTGTTCTTTTATTATCATCTCAGCATCATCAATCGCAACTAATTTTAAATTGCTTAGATTGATGCCGCTAAATGAGTACAGTTCATTGAATTTTCTCGCTGTAGCGATAACAATATCCGATCCGGCATAAATCAAATCGCGAAGTTTGTGTAAGTTTCCCGCATCACCTTCACTAAATATTCGCAGACTGGTATTGTGGCTAAGTGCCAGAAATTGTTCTTTTAGTTGAATAGCTTTTTCTCTTGTAGCAACAACTACGATAGCTCTTGGAACATCTTCAAACTCAGCTTTAAGTTGCTGAATAATGCCAATAATAATAGTATGAGTTTTTCCGGATTCATCAGGAGCTTTTACAAACAAATCAACACCGCTTTTTATTTTTGAGATGCAACTCTTTTGAACTTCTGTTGGGCTTTCAAAACCGTATTCTTCAATAGCTTCTAAAAGCTCTGGATCTAATTTTTTTAAAAACATTGAGGTATTGTATATTTGTATTCCGTGCAAAATTACTAAATATCCCATCAATAGAAACTATATATTGATATTTGAAAGAAAGAGGCACTCTGAGGTGCCTCTTTTACTGTGTTATAATTGTTTGGCAAGTTTCATTAATTGAATAAATTCACTTCGATATCCTTCTTTATCTTCGCCTTTTGATTGTTGCGCCAGATTAATCAGCATTTCATAAGAGCAGTTTCCCTTAAATTTTGATTCTCGTAAAAGAAGCCCAAAACCAGCAACCGCAGATGAAAATTTGTAGTTGTCGGATAGTTCCTGCTTGTCAATTCGAGTATTAGGAATGACTTTCTCCATCAACAGACTTTTTGTGCCTTCTGGTTTTTTGTATCGGAATTTTACGGTAGCAAGTTCATTGCCAGTATAAGCAGTATTATTTAAACTTGTGTTCTGATATTTTAATTCCTGATCTTGTTTTTTCTTATTTGTAACCAATTTAATCTCGTAAAGAGCTGTTACGTTGTGACCAGATCCCAATTCTCCAGCATCTTTTTTGTCATCTGCAAAATCCTCACTAGCCAACATTCTGTTTTCGTATCCCACTAATCGGTATTCTGCGACCACAGCAGGATTAAATTCAATTTGGATTTTTACATCTTTGGCAATGGTAAATAAAGTACCGCCAAATTCATTCACCAGTACCTTTTTTGCTTCCAGTATGTTATCAATGTAGGCATAGTTTCCATTTCCTTTATCGGCAATGATTTCCATTTTATCATCTTTGTAATTGCCCATTCCAAAGCCTAAAACGGAAATGAAAATTCCTTTTTCACGCTCCTTTTCAATCAATCGTTCCATTTCGGCATTGCTCGATTCACCAATATTAAAATCACCATCAGTGGCTAATATGATACGATTGTTTCCTCCATCAATAAAATTTTCACTTGCGACCTTGTAAGCTTGTTTTAATCCGGAAGCTCCTGCAGTTGAACCACCAGCATTTAGTCTGTTCAAGGCATTTAGAATGTCTTCTTTTTTACTTCCAGAGGTAGACGGAAGTACCAAACCGGAGTTTCCGGCATAAACTACAATTGCAACTTTGTCATCTTCGCGCAGTTGACCAACTAAAAGCTTAAAAGCTTTCTTCAGTAAGGGTAATTTGTTTGGTGAATCCATCGATCCGGAAACGTCAAGAAGAAATACCAAATTGGATGCAGGCAGATTTTTTGTTTCAATTTTTTTGCCTTGTAAACCAATGTGAAGCAATAAATTCTCTGAGTTCCACGGACATTCGGCTACTTCGTTTGTGATGGAAAAGGGATGTTCATCATTTGGTTGCGAATAGTCGTAATTGAAATAGTTAATCATTTCTTCAATTCGAACGGCATCAATTGGAGGTTTTGTTCCTTCTTTTAAAAATCGACGCACATTGCTGTACGAAGCCGCATCAACATCAATCGAGAATGTAGAAAGAGGACTTTTAACAGCTTGCTTGTATCCATTTTCACTTATTGCAGAATAGCCTTCTGTGTTGAAGTTATCATCAGAATCATAATCCATAATTTCAAGAGATTCGCATTCTTCCATCACTGCAATTCCAGATGCTTTTCCACGAAGTGGTGAATACATTCGATGAATATTTTGTTCTTTTTTTAGTTTCGTACTATATCCTTGCACAACCACTTGATCCAAACTAATTTTGTCTGCCTTCAGAATTACATTAATGATATTTTGTTGCTTCACTTTAATTTCCTGAGCAATCATCCTAATAAATCCAAAAATCAAAATGTCATTTTCAGAAGCTTCAATGATATACTTTCCTTCAATATTGGAAACTGAACCAAAACGAGTTCCTTTAATTATAATACTAACACCTGGTATTGGCGTATTCAATTCATCGCTTACAGTTCCGCTTATGCTTTTCGCAGATAAATTTCCTATCAGAAATAGGCTGATTAGTGTTATTAGAATTGCTTTTGTTCTCATGGCTATTTTTTTAATGACTATTTATTTTCTTTTATTTGTCTGTAGGATGCAGAAGAAAAACAAATTCCATAAAAAGTTTTCATCTTTTTTTCTTTTTTGTTAACTAGCAGTCGTAAATGCATTGTTTATCAATTGAATATTTTAATGTTTCAACTCAAAAAAAATCTGGAAAGTAAAGAAGATCAGCAGTTGCTTCAAGAGTATATGAAGCAAGGTGATCTGG
>JAQBBZ010000441.1:0-3162 GCA_032125735.1 Labilibaculum sp. | reverse complement strand
CTTTCGCATGCGCTGGTTTTTATTGCTTTCCAGTCTTTATTGTAACCCATTTTTTTACATCCATGTATTTGATAAATTCGTTTTCTCCTTTCTCTTTAATCATTTCTATTCCTTTTCTGCGGTTTGTTCTTGTTACAAATTGACCAAACCTAATCATGAAAGGATTGTAAATCTTACAGTCTTTTACCGAGCTGTATTCGTTACATTCGGCACAAGAACTAATTCCTTTTCCGATACAACATGGTCTTACTTTGCAAGCTTTGTAGCCAACCGCACATTTTGGATTGTCTCCTTTGCAACCTAAACATTGTCCCTTTTCAAATTGTGAACAAGCTCCACAATAGAAGCCACAATAAGAAATCAGTTTATTGTCTAATTGTAAATCTGTATTTTCCATGGGTTCGTTATTTAGTTTTATATCAATAAGTTGTTCGATGTCATACAGGATTGAATCATCTTTCACGATTATTTGTAATCCGCGCCCCTCTGCATATTTTTTAGCTTGTTCCAATTCCTTTTTTATCTCAGGAGATATTTCGCTTTCAAGAATTTTATCGGTTGCCTTTTGTCCAAATGCAAATGATACTCTAAAATATTTATCTCTTGGTGCCAAATAAATTTTTGTATCTAAATTGTAGCTTCCGGGTTTTCTTAAACCTTGCTTTATTCTGGCGTTCTAATGTTCCCCGATAATCATTAAGTGTTAATCTTGAAGTACAGTAACCTTACCATCTGCTAAACTATAATAGGCACCAATAATTTTCACCTTAGCTTCTTTTTCCAAACCGCTAATAATTGGACTTCTTCTTCTAATGTCTTCAATTGTTTGGCGTACATTATTTTTTGCAACATTGTCACAATATTCATGATTTCTTGCATCCCTATCTCCTTCTGTCTTTTCAATTGCAGGCTCGATTTCGCCAAGCAGGGTGGTCACATTAGTACTTCCAACATCTACTTTTGCAACAGCAGATTTAACAGCGCCACAATTTTGGTGACCTAATACCATTAGTACTTTTGAACCGGCTACTGCCAAACCATATTCGATACTTCCAATTAATTGTTCGTCTTCGATATTGCCTGCTACCCGAGCCACAAAAATATCTCCAACACCCTGGTCAAAAATATATTCAACAGGAACTCTGGAATCGACACAAGCTAAAATAACTGCTTTGGGATATTGTCCTTCTGTTGTCGCGCTTATTTGGGCACGTAAATCGCGGTTTATCATCATGCCCGACACATATCGCTCATTCCCTTTTAATAAATCTTCCAGAATGGCTTCTGGTGTAAGTTGATCCTGCATATCTTTGGTCATTACAACTTTTATTTTATCAACAGTAGTTGTATGGATATTTGACTGATTGCAACTGATTAAAATAAAAGCAAAAAGTACAATTGTCGTAAAAAATAAATTCTTGTTCATAATGTTTAATTTTTAAAAATTAGTTAGAAAATGTTTTCATCCTTGTATTCTTTTTCCCGTCAACTTTGCAGATAATTTATAAATAAACACAATGGCGTTTATAGTTATATAAAAAGTGTATCCATCACCCAAACAGGCTAATAATCAACACGTATTACATCACCCACCCTAATTTACAAAACAATCCTTGCTTGGCGAAAGAAATAATCGGGACTTAAAGGGAATTGCTTAAACCTGCAGGTCTGTGAGTTGCGGTAAATTGTTTGAGTGATGGCAAATTATGTGGTACTTCCCTGTAAAACCAAGGTGAAGCCAAAACGGACTGCAAGCTGCCCCTATGAAGTAGATCATCTCTTTTTGCGGTATTGCGGGCCGGCGACTCGTACATTTTAGGATTCTTTATCGATATAGTATCGAACCATCGGTCTGTTTTTAGATGTACGGTCTGCAATTTCAAAACCTGCACGTTCAAACGATTTATACAGGCCGATCCAGGCAAATGAATCTGGAAGAGGCTCTTTGGTCGGAATTGTTGGATATGCCTCTATTATTTTGATCTGATTGTTTTTTGCATATTCAATCACTCCCTTCAAAATTTCAACTGAAATCCCTTGCCGTCTGAAATTTTTATCAATAAAAAAACAAGGTATTGACCAAACCGGCTTATTGTCTATCCGTTTGTGAACCCGTGAATTTTCAAGCTTCATAAAATGTTCGCGGGGTGCAAAGGCACACCAGGCAATTGGCTGCCCTTCGTAAAAGCCAAGTATGCCTGTAGGTTTGTTTTCGAAAACAAGTTCCTTCATAGCTTCCTTATTGCCATCATCCGCTTTCCCTTCAATAAAATCAACTTTCTTTAAACGATAATACATGCACCAGCAATTTCCGCAAGCACCTTTTTCTCCAAAAAGCTGAACAAATTTGCCCCAATTATCCTTGCATAAGGGTTCAAAACTTAGTTGACTTAAAAAGTCTTTGTCATTATTTGATTCTGCCATTGTATGATTCTTTTTGTGCATAATCGCCGGCAAACTTGATGTGCTCATTGCCGCCAACCGTTTTTTTATATCTAAATGAGCAGGCTGCTATGTTTTACACATTGCTGCGCCCCACTCAATTTACAATTATTTTTTTCTTATCAGCCCCTCAGCAAAAGCACTTTTAAAGTTCGGTATCCTGATCGGTATAAATTGATGACACTAATTGATATGCCCATATCCGAAAGCTTAATTGCCGGTAATTTTCCGCCTGCCAACCAGCGAAGTAAAAATTCCGATCACACACAAAACTGTAAAGACAATTACAATCACTCTCATGCTCAACATGAATGAATCCAGATTGCCGGCATTAATTGCAGCATCGCCCAAAAACACATGAACCGAAAGGGCTGCAACGGCCATACTAAACATCATTCCGGTAGTTCGCATGGTGGCAACGGTTGCCGATGCTAGTCCTAAAAAACGTTTTTCGACCGAACTCATTACCGAATTTGTATTGGGTGATGAAAACAGGCCAAAACCAAATCCTAAAACCAACAAAGCAAAAACAATATAGGCATAGGGCGTTTCCTTGCTGATAAAACAGAGCATCAACAGCCCCGCTGCACTTATGCCCATGCCTGTGGATGCCAGAATACGCGGGTCTTTTGTATCCGACAATTTGCCTGAGAAGGAGGCAACTACAGCCATCACTACAGGTTGTGCAATTAAAATGAAACCGGCCTCTTTGGGTGATAA
>JAQBBZ010000440.1:0-16615 GCA_032125735.1 Labilibaculum sp. | reverse complement strand
GTGATTTTGTGTTGTAAATCACAGGCTTATCTTGCGACTTTTGATATAGGAATACAATGGTTCCAAAAAAAAGAAGGATAAAAAACACAACCAATACAATTCTAAAAACTTTTTTCATGACTAGTATTATTTTCGGATTATGAACTATTTTTTTTATTCGTATCTCAATGCATCAACGGGTTTAATTCTGATGGCTTTTAAGGCTGGTAATAAACCGGCTAATACACCAAATAAAACTAAAACGCCAAGTGCTATAAATGCTACATTAATATCTACATAAGGGTTTAATATTTGAGGATTAGGACTTCCTTCAGTAGCTTTTCCTATCCCTTCTACTATTAGCACACCTAAAACCAATCCCCAAAATCCAGCAAAAGTGGTTAAGAAAACCGATTCGTTAATGATTTGTCCAACGATGGAAAGAGGTTGTGCCCCAATTGCCCGTTTAATTCCTAATTCTTTGGTTCTTTCCTTTACAACCACGTGCATAATATTGCTAACTCCAATTATACCTGTTAGTAAAACACCAAAACCAATTACCCAAAAAAGAAATCCTATGCTGTTAAAAAGGCCAAAGATTTTGTTGAACATTTTAGCAATGTTAAAATTACCAATAGCTTGTCTGTCATCAGGATGAATAGAGTGCCTTCTGGCCAGTATTTCAAATATTTTATTTTCCAAATCGGCGACTGATTCTCCAACTTTTGCAGTTGCTAAAAAAACATAGAATTTATCACCTTGGTTATACAATTGTTGTAGGGTGGTAAATGGCATTTGAAGCACATCATCGCGCATTCCCATATTTTGGCTTAATGGCTTAATTGTCCCAATAATTCTGAAATAAATACCATTCACCTTAAGATATTGACCAATTGGATCTTCATCTTTTTCAAACATTAATTCCTGAACTCTTGGTCCAATCGTAATTACTTTTCGAAATTCTTTCAGATCATTCTGATTGATGTAACGACCAGCGATAATTTCCACCGGATTTACATTATTCATTTCTGGTGAAGTACCCTTGATTTTGAAATTTCCTTTTTTATCTGCGCGGAATGTATTGTTGGTGGCGTTTCCACTCCAGCCATTAATATCCGGGGCAATATCTTGTAATTCAGGTATCGATCTTTTTAGTGCTTCTAAATCATCATTGGTAAATTGATACGATCTGTTTCTGGGCAAACCTTTGTATGCCTTAGTGGTTCTTTCTACCCAAAAAACGGTGGAGTTGGTCGCAAAATTCCCTAAAGAAGATTGGATGTTATTTTGAAAACCTCTACCAATCCCAAGTAATGTTACCAGGATTAAAATTCCAAACATTACACCAAGTCCAGTTAGAATGGTTCGTAGTTTATTCTTTTTTAGTGCGGCAGTAATTTCTTGCCATTTATCCAAATCGAACATTAGCTGATCGTTTTATTAGTCTAATTTATTATTCGTCTCTTAAAGCTTCAATGGGTCTAATTGCAGCAGCTCTTCTTGCCGGGAAAAATCCAGCCAGAGCCCCAGTTACAATCAACACAATGGTTGCGCCTATTGCTATTCCCAAATCAACCTGTGGGTTTAAAAAGTAAATTGCTGCAGGAGGATATATTTTGTAAACAAGATCAAATTTTGTGATCATTTCAAGTAGTCCAACACCAGCAATTAAACCGATGTAACCCGAAGCTGCAGTTATAAATATTGATTCCATTAATATCAGTCCAACGACTGATTTTGGAGAAGCTCCAATTGCTTTTCTGATTCCGATTTCCTTGGTTCTTTCCTTAACAACAATCATCATAATATTGAAAACACCAATCACCCCTAATGCAATCGTGAAAATTCCAATAATCCATACAAACATTTCAATTGCACCAAAAAGGCCAGAAAAAGTTTGAGAATTTTCAATGTTGTTCTGAATCCAAAGTGCATTTTTATCTTCAGGGCTAAATCCATGTCGTTTAGCCATTTGATAAGTAATTAATTGCTCGACCTTCTTACTTTCATCCACTGTAATATCATTTAGTGTGAAAGAAATTCTTTGAAGATGATCGTTGTTATTGAAAATATTTTGAGCAACTGTAATTGGGATGTAAATTTCTCTGGAATTATCATCGAAACTAGGCTGATTAAAAACTCCAATAACTTTAAATTTAATGTTGTTGATATTGATTAATTTGTTGATCGCAGTTTCTTTTGGGAAAAGAACCTCTTTAACAACATCCTGAATGGCAACAACTTTTCGACATTCTTTAATGTCCTTCTCGTTTAAGAATCGACCTTCAAGTATCTCAAAGTTTTTAATCTCTTTGTAAGTTTCGTGAACTGGAGAAACGTTAAAGTTTCCAAAGTTATTTTTGTATGAGATGGTTTCGGCACCAGGAATGTAGGACATGGCCGAAATGACATCTAGTTTTTCGATAGACTTTTTAAAACCCAAATAGTCTTCATTAACCATTTGAATTCGCTTTCCTTCAGGAGTTCCTTTATATGCTTTTTGTGTTCTTCCACCATATATTTGCATGCTGTTGGTGGCATCTTGAGCAAAAACAGCAGTCATTCCATTTCTAAGACCTCTTCCGGCACCCAAAAGAAAAATTAACATGAAGATTCCTGTCGCAACCGAAAAACCGGTCAGAATGGTTCTGGTTTTATTTTTACTAATGGTACTAAATATTTCTTGCCATTTATCTCTGTCGAACATAGCTTTATTCTGGGCGTTTAGGTTTTGATGATAAGGCTTATTCTTGCGGAACCTTAATTACTACTTTGCTATTGATTTTTTTATTCTCAATAATCGATTCAATTCTACCATCTTTTAGATTGATAATCCGATCGGTCATATGGGCAATGTCATTTTCGTGTGTAACGATAATAACAGTGATACCTGATTGATTAATTTCTTTTAAAAGATTCATAACTTCAATTGATGTTGTAGAATCTAATGCCCCAGTAGGTTCATCGGCTAAAATAATCTTTGGCTGTGTGATCATTGACCGGGCTATGGCAACTCTCTGTTTTTGGCCCCCGGAAAGTTCATTTGGCATGTGCTCTGCCCAATCTTTCAATCCCATTTTGTCAAGATAGTCCAAGGCCATTTTATTCCTCTTTTTTCTGGCAACCTTTTGGTAATATAATGGAAGAGCCACATTTTCCATGGCATTTTTAAATGATATCAGATTAAAAGATTGGAATACAAAACCCAGTAGATTGTTTCGAAGCTTAGCCGCTTTTGTTTCACTCATGGATTTTATTTCTTCCTGATTCAAAATGTATACACCTTCATCATGATTATCTAAAAGCCCCAATATATTAAGAAGCGTAGATTTACCTGACCCGGATGAACCCATGATAGAAACTAATTCGCCTTCTTTTATATGCAAATCAATTCCCTTTAAAACATGTAGTTTATTAGTACCGGT
Source organism: Labilibaculum sp. (assembly GCA_032125735.1). Classification (GTDB taxonomy): domain Bacteria; phylum Bacteroidota; class Bacteroidia; order Bacteroidales; family Marinifilaceae; genus Labilibaculum. The sequence goes on along the minus strand of JAQBBZ010000440.1, from coordinate 13,211 downwards.
AATATACGATTTGTGAATGTTTTGTAATCGAATCATAATAGTAAGTGGTATTAAAAATAAATCTGTATACAATATTAATGTTATATCATGTAATTGCAAACAAAATTAGATAAACGTGTTTATAGTTCGACAAACCAGCAATTATTACTGATAATGTCGTATTGTAATCGATAAAATAAACAAAGAAAATATTCACCTCAAATTACTGCTATTTTATCAATTGGTATGCCATAGAGTCAATTGCTCTGATATTAAGAGTGTTGTGTTTTAGATGGTTTGTGCGTAATATTTAATTGTGTCCACTTATATTACATTAAGTGTACGATAATGTACGATAATGTACGATAAGTTATGCATTATATAGATGATTTTGGGTATATAATCTTAATAAATGTGAATAAATACTAAGGGATAAGAGCAAAGCCAAATTTTAATGTAATTTTAGATTCTTTAAATGGGAAAAATGAATTGGAATAGCTTATTATCAGCAAAACGGTTTGGTCAGGAAGACCAATTTTCTTCTGTGCAACAGAAAGATATCAGATCTCAATTTCAACGCGATTACGATCGATTGATATTTTCATCTCCTTTTCGACGCCTGCAAAATAAGACACAAGTATTTCCCCTACCCGGAAGTATTTTTGTGCACAACCGATTAACGCATAGTCTTGAGGTTTCCAGTGTGGGGAGATCTTTAGGAAATGCTCTTGCTGATAGGCTGATTCAATTAAATTTGGTTGATGATAGTCTATTAATAAAAGAAATTGGAAGTATTGTTGCCGGAGCGTGTTTGGCTCACGATTTGGGTAATCCGCCATTTGGTCATTCGGGAGAGAAGGCCTTATCTCATTTTTTCTCTGATGGAAAAGGAAAAGAATTGCAAGGCCGATTTACTTCGGATGAGTGGTGTGATTTGATCAATTTTGAAGGAAATGCCAATGCTTTGCGATTGTTGACTCATGCATTTAATGGCAGAAGAAAAGGTGGCTTTGCTTTGACTTATTCGAGCATTGCTTCCATTGTAAAATATCCTTGGGAAAGCAATAAAATTGAGCTTGTTAAGAAAAGGAAATATGGTTTCTTTCAGACTGAAAAGGCAGATTATCTTAAAATTGCAAAGGAGCTGGGAATTCCTGAGTTGTCATCGGGAATATTTGCACGTTTCCCCTTGGTTTTTTTAGTTGAGGCGGCAGATGATATTTGTTATCAGATTATGGATATTGAGGATGCTCACAAGCTGAAAATACTGAGCACCGATGAAACGATGGACTTACTCCTGAGTTTTTATCATCCCGATAAGGATGAAGATATTTTGAACAGAATTAATGAAACCTGTAAAGAGGTTACTGACATTAATGAGCAAATTGCATACATACGGGCTGGAGTTATTGGAAAGCTAATCTCGGAATGTGTAAATGTATTTGTTGATCATTATGACTTGATTATGAATGGAGAATTCCAATCAAGCTTAATTAAGGAGATCGATGAAATTTCATTATTAGCTTATCAAAAGTGCACGAAAGTTGCTGTTTCGCGAATCTATCGTCATCGTTCGGTTGTTGAAATAGAACTGGCCGGTTATAAAATTTTGGGAACTTTGCTCGATGAGTTTGTTGCTGCAGTTTTGGAACCTGAAAATTTTTATTCCAAAAACCTGCTTTCCTTAATTCCTGAGCAGTATCATGTAAATGGAGAATCTGAATATGAGAAAATCATGTCGATACTGGATTTTATTTCTGGAATGACAGATGTTTTTGCCTTGGATTTGTATCGAACCATAAAGGGGATAGAACTGCCAGGTATTAATTAATGGATGAATTGATCTGAAAATTGAGATTCTAAAATTTGCTTTAAATGTATCAAATGAGAAAAATACTTGCTTTATTACTATTACTGATTCTTCTATCATCTGCAGTATCTGCACAAAGTGTTTGGGTGAAATTCGTATCAGAAAAATCGAAGATTAGTTTCGAATTGCCTGAAAATCCGATTGTTCAAGAGAAAGAGCTGAATGGAATAAAAATTGAAGTTTTTAGTTATAAAGATTTGGCAACTGTGTTTGGTGTTGTTGCTTCAGATTTTTCTGGTGTGGGTTTGGATTTTACTTATTCCGATCCTACCGAATATTATCAGGAAATGAAGGAGGGGAGTTTGGTAACAGGGGATGCTATTTTAATTTCGGAAAATTCTGTCGCCTATCAGAAAATGTTAGGAAAGGAAATTGTTTACACGCAACTGGTAGGAAAGCATGAGTATACTTACTACAAACGATTTTTCTTTAGAGGGAAATTTATTTATCAGATTGTTATTGGTGGTCCATCGAGAATGAAACAGTTTTTAATTGACAAAAAGAACTTGTTTTTTGATACTGTAGAGTTTATAGATTAGGAATATTGACCTAAATTATTCACGTATATTACGTGAATGTAAACTGAAAATACGCTTTTAGAAACCCATATTACGTTATTATTAAATCGTGCCAAATCGCATTGAATTTGTCCTTAAATCCGCTTAAATTTATGTTGTTGAAACAATAATAAAAATTAGGGGTATGAAGATTTTAAGAATGATTAAAGAGTTGTTTTCCTTTTCGACAGATGAGGATTTTGTAGTGGTTGATTTAACTACAAAAATAATTCAGTCGATGAATTCTAAAGACTGGAGCAGGTTATCGGATAAAAAGAATTATAAGGTGATAAAATAACTGGAAATTCCTTCTCGCATTTCCGACAATTAAAATCTCTAGCCTCTTATTTATTCTGCAAGATTTTAAAAGGGAATTTCCTGCCCTCTATTAGTAAATGATTCCGGTTTTAACCGGTTTTTTTTATTTGTAATCGTTCTGTTTCGGAATGTATGAAGTAAGAATCGGGCTAATAAGTAAAGCGAACCAAAGGAAGATTTCGCTTCCTGTTGGTTCGCCTAATGTTTGTTATTAAGGGATTGAAATTACTCTTCAGTTTCGGAGATTACAGGTTCTTGATTTTCTGTTTTTGAGCTCGATTTGCTGGAGCCGTACAAAACGTAATCGTGATAGAAAGCTTCGTTTTTGTTTTCCCATATGCGTTTACCCACATCGCAAAGTTCTAAAATAAACTCGTACAATTCATTGCCAAGTTTAAGCCGTTCCACACTTTTTTCTTCGCGAACAGCTATTGCCTCGGTTTGTGCATCAATAGCACTGTCGAGTGCTATTGTTTCGGCTATTGCCTGATCAATAATATCTTCGGTTAAATTTCTTGTAGCCAGAGGTTCTTTAAAAAACTCGGCTGTTTTGCATACATGCTTACTGTAAAGCACCAATTGAGAGTCGGATTTACGATCCATACCACTAAAACGAAATGTAGCATACTCTTTGCTGTTAGCGCCTAAAGCAAGTTTTGCCTTAAAAGAGATTTCCCCAAGAATTTCGACCAATATGCCTCTGCGCTGATCTTTTGCATTGGTGGTTAGTGTCTTTTGTCCCTCCCAAAACATATCGGGTAAAATGTTTTTGAATTGCTCTGTTTTCTCTCTCACCGTATCCGAAATTGTTTCAATATAACCATACTTAACAAATTCAGACGCATCGCGTTTTACAACAGTTTGTACTCTATCGCCTCTCTGGCTCAGCTCAGGGTAACTTAATGTGAATTTTTTACTTTGTTTCATTTTAAAAATGTTAGGGTTAAATTAAATTCTATATGTTTGGATTTTTTTTTGGATAGATTAATTTAACAAAAAAACACCAATTATTCATTTTATGAATGTTAAGCAGTTGGGCGCGTATTGTTAAGTGTTTATTTTAAAAGGCTTTGACGTATGTCGAGCGGGTAGATTTTTTGTTTGCAACGTATCGGTGATGATGTAAAAAGAGGCTTTCGTTTAGGCATATGTGCCCATAATATTTCTTAAAACAAACATTTTTAGCCCCAAACCGATCGAATTCTCACTAATATCTATCATTGCTTCTGTTATTATTGACAAGTGCAGACTGAGACTTGTCATCTGCAGGCTAATACCTTCCGTCGGAGCTCTTATTGTTAGTAAAAGCATCCTCATTGTTAATAAGTGTAGTCTGAGACTTATCGATGGAGCTGTGAGACTGATCAAGAGCAGCCTAAATGTTAATATCCGCACGCTCTTTGTTAATAAGTGCAATAACAATGGAAGCTTTGAGGGCACGGTTGGGAGGTGTTATGCCTCCAACAGCAGGTCTGACTTTACCGATGAGGAAAATGAAGCCTCCAATAACAGATGGGAGTGTGCGGTTTGCAGGTATAAAGGCGCCAATGGGAGTCGGGAGAATGCCCTTCTACCTTAGGAGAAGGTGAGGATTTTAGCAGTTGAGTTTTTATCGACATTGAGTCCGGAGACCGGGACCCATTTTGTGAAGGATACGTTAAGAACAAAAAGCTGTTTGAGCGAAGCGAGTTTTTTTGTTTAGTATTCGAGCTATTAATGGGTGGTTGAGGACGACTGTCAAAGATTTTTTCTCTAGTTTTTTATCTTTAAAAAAGTAGAAGCCCGTCCGGCTTGAGGACAATGACTATTAATTTCTCTTAGCTACAAATTGGAGTAGATTGCCACAGTCGCTTCGCTCCTTCGCAATGACAGAATAAATGGTGGTGAAGAGTTTACAATCCCCTCATCCATTCCGGTCTTAACTGTGCATTGGTCGGATCATCTAAAACGCCATTAATGCGATTCAGCAATTCCTGCTTGTCTCTGGGGAAATTGCCCCGCAAAATCAAGTAATTGGAAGCATGGTCGCTTCGAAAAATAGACTGGTTTAATTCCAGGTTCTCGATAAAGACTTTCATTTCGGCAATCAGCTCAATGGTATTCAATGGGATAAATTCGCCATTAAATTTTTTCATGAAATGATCTTCTCCGTATGGGTAGCTAAGAACAAGTGTGGAGAGGAATTCGGGTTGAATTTCGTTCACCACTTTGGCTGAGTTAATGGCATGTTGCTGCGAAAAGTTTTTGCCACCCAAACCATTTAATATCATCACCGAAAGTTTAATGCCTGCTTTTCGGGCACGTTGCAGGGCATGGCTGGTGCTTTCAAAATTTTCTCCTTTGTCAATTGCCTTCAAAAGTTCATCATCTCCCGATTCTATGCCTACGTAAAGCAGTTTTAGCCCTTTTTCAGCCAAAATCTGTAGTTCCCCATCAGTTTTAGCTTCGATATCTTTAGCGATGGCATAGGCCGACACACGAGTTAAGCGTGGAAAAGAATTTTTCAGTTTGTCGAGCAATCTGCTCATTTTATCGAACGAAAGAACCATTGCATTGCCATCAGCCAAAAAAACTTTACGGATATCCTTGGCTTGAGCCGATAAGGAATCAATCTCAGCAAAAACATCTTCTTCCGAACGAAGTTTGAATTGTTTACTGCTGTACATTTCGCAAAAGGCACATTTGTTCCAGGCACAACCTAAGCTAACTTGCAAAATTAGCGAGTAGGCCTCACTGGGTGGTCGAAATAATGGTTCGTGATAATTGATCATGAGGCAAAAGTATCAAGATTCAGGGAGAAAGAAACAAGTGACAAGGAGAAAGAGCCAAGTAACAAGTTCCAAGTACCAAGTAAAAAGGAGAAAACCCCACGTTGATTTACATTTTCCAATTCGAAATTCTCCCTTTTCAGGGAAGATGCCGATAGGCAGAGGGGTGTTTTTATCAAGTACCAAGTTCCAAGTAAAATGCTCCAGGTTGAATCAAATCTTCCAATTTGAAATACTCTCTTTTTACTGGAGATGATAGGCAGAGGAGTGTTTTAATTATTAATTTATAACTATTAATTCATCATTTTAAAATTCTATCTTGTGATTAAATTGCAACAAGATGGATGGGAAATCGGTAAGCATACAAGTGTCGGGTAGGGTACAAAATGTTGGATACCGATATCATGCCAAAGAGGCAGCAAATCGTTTTGGCGTAAGAGGTTTTGTGAAAAATCAACCCGATGGCACGGTTTATGCCGAAGTTGTTGGATCAAATTTGGCTGTTGAATTGTTTTGTGAGTGGTGTAGAAAAGGGCCGGATTGGGCTAACGTGAAGGATGTTTTTATTTGTAATTTACCAGATCAGGATTTTACTGATTTTGTAATAAAATAAAAAAAGCTCCTGATAAAATCAGAAGCTTGTGTTGTCCCGTAAGGACTCGAACCTTAAATGCCTGGACCAAAACCAGGTGTGTTACCATTACACCACGGGACAATTCCCATTCAGTCATTTCTGACTAAGACGCTGCAAATATAGTAGAAATATTTGTTAGGCAAAACCAAAAAATGCAAAAATATTGCAGACTTTTATTCGTTGTTGTTGTTGTGTGTTTGTAATTATTCTGATTGTCAATTTGAAAGGGGAAAAAAATGGAGCAAAAAAAAATAGAATCTTTAACAGGAAAGTGGCTTTACGAGGAGGATTACGGCTATGGAACTGCCAAAGGAGAGCTTTTATTGACTCAGAATGGAAAAAAATTGAGTGGTAAAATCATTTTTTCGGAAAATGTAGAAGATGAGGAGACTTTTATGATTCAGGAAAAACTGGAAGGAGAGATCAATCTAAATAGAATTCGATTAAAAGCAATTGAGTACGATATTATTCATTCCGATTTTGATATTCGTTACGAATTGGATTCCTGGGATGGAATGTTGATTAATGAAACAACAATAGAAGGAGATAGTTTAGATGATCAGGGAATTTCTGGAAGTTTTAAATTTGAGAGAGTCCTTGAAAAATAAACATAAGGAATAAAATAAAAAAAGCTTCGAAATATTTCGAAGCTTTTTTATTGTTGTCCCGTAAGGACTCGAACCTTAAATGCCTGGACCAAAACCAGGTGTGTTACCATTACACCACGGGACAATCATTCTCGTCCTTTTTGCAAAGAACAGTGCAAATGTAATACTTTTTTTATTTGCTCAAACAAAAAGTGTAAAATTTTCAAATAGAATTCGGGGGAACTATTAAAATTGACTATTTTCGTTCAAAATATTATCCTACATAAGAATATAATAAACAAAAAATACACACAAGATGAAATCTAATTACAATGTGGTTAACAATGTGTTAGGCTGGATAGCTTTTGCCATTGCTGCACTTACCTACTTGTTTACTATGGAACCTACAGCCAGTTTGTGGGATTGTGGCGAATTTATTACCACTGCCAACGGATTAGAGGTTGGACATCCGCCAGGAGCACCTTTGTTTATGATTATGGCGCGTTTTTTCGCCCTTTTCGCTCCTAGTCCAGCTCAAGTAGCATTAATGGTGAATGCAATGTCTGCTTTAGCATCAGCGTTTACAATTTTGTTTTTATTTTGGACAATTACTCATCTTGCTAAAAAATTGGTTGCTGTTAATGGTGAAATCTCGAAAGGGAATTTAATTGCTGTTATGGGAACCGGTATGGTTGGAGCTCTTGCCTATACTTTTTCCGATACTTTTTGGTTTTCGGCCGTTGAAGGAGAGGTTTATGCTTTGTCATCCTTGTTTACAGCGGTTGTTTTTTGGGCAATTCTTAAATGGGAAAATGTAGCCAATGAAAAGTATGCAAATCGTTGGATTATTCTAATTGCTTATTTAATGGGTTTATCAATTGGGGTTCACCTTTTGAATCTTTTGGCTATTCCTGCTATCATATTTGTTTACTATTTTAAAAAATACAAGCCTACCCGTAATGGAATAATAGGAGCATTTTTACTTTCGGTTCTTATTTTGGGAGTGGTTATGTATGGTGTTATTCCAGGGGTTATCACCATCGCATCATGGTTCGAGTTGTTGTTCGTAAATCAATTTGGTTTGCCTTATAACACGGGTGTGATGTTTTATGCGCTAGTACTTATTGCACTTGTAGTTTGGTTGATTAATTTCTCCATTAAACGCGGAATGGTTATTTTAAATACGATAGTAACCGTTTTTGTGGTGATTATGATTGGCTACTCTTCTTTTGCCATGATTGTGATTCGTTCTTCGGCGAATCCTCCTATGGATGAAAATAATCCGGATAACGTATTTGCTTTGCTTTCCTATTTGAATCGCGAGCAATATGGTGATCGTCCGTTGGTGTATGGTGAGTATTACAATGCTCCTGCTGTTGAACTAGTGGAAACCAAGCCTGTTTATATTCAGAAAAAGGATAAAAATAATAAGGACAGGTATGTTGTTGCTTCGCACAAACAAGAATATAAATTCGATCCCCGGTTTAATACTTTGTTCCCAAGAATGTACAGTTCCCGTGAAAATCATGTTCATGAATATGAATACTGGGGCGATGTAAAAAAGAACAATCCAATTCAGGTTGGTGATGGTGAAACTCTTTACAAACCAAGTTTTGGGTCAAATGTTCAATTCTTCTTAACCTATCAAGTGAATCATATGTACTGGCGTTATTTCATGTGGAATTTTGTTGGTCGCCAAAATGATATTCAGGGACATGGGGATATTCTGAATGGAAACTGGATTTCGGGTATTCCTTTTATCGATGAAATGAAAATAGGAAATCAGGAAAAATTGTATCCTGAAATGGCAAATAAGAAATCAAGAAATACTTACTTCTTTTTACCCTTCTTATTAGGTCTCATTGGTTTACTCTATCATTATAAATCGAGTAAAGAGGGAAAACAAGATTTCTTTGTGGTTTTATTACTTTTCGTTTTCACAGGATTGGCAATTGTTGTTTACTTAAATCAGGCTCCTTATCAGCCACGTGAACGCGATTATGCTTACGCAGGTTCGTTCTACGCATTTGCTATTTGGATTGGTTTGGGTGTAATGGGCTTGTATCAATGGTTGAGTAAAAAAGGACCTTCTGTTGTCACTGCCGGAGCTGTAACTGCTATTTGTTTGATTGCTGTTCCAGGTTTATTGGCTCAGCAAAATAAGGATGATCACGATCGTTCGGGAAGATATGCTACTTTGGCTTACGCGAAAGATTATTTGAATTCGTGTGCGCCTGATGCTATTTTGTTCACTTATGGCGATAACGATACGTTCCCACTTTGGTATGCACAAGAGGTAGAAGGAATACGAAGAGATATTCGAATTGTAAATTTGAGTTTATTGGCTGGCGATTGGTATATCAATCAGATGAGAACGAAAGCGTACGATTCCGATTTAATTCCCATGACGCTTACCGCCGATAAGGTGGAACCAGGTATTCGCGATCAGGTTCCTATTGTGGAACGATTAAAAGGGCCAGAGCTCTTGAGCGAGATGATTAAATTTGTAGCAAGTGATAATGATGCTACCAAAGTAGAAACCCAATCGGGTAAAAAGCTTAATTATTTCCCAGGAAGAGAAGTTTATGTTCCTGTTGATTCGGCCAAAGTGATCGCAAATGGTACCGTTCAGCCGGAAGATGCTCATTTGATCGTTGATAAGTTGGAATGGAAGATCAAGAGAAATTACTTTTATAAAAATGACATCATGGTTTATGATATCATTGCAAATAACAATTGGGAACGCCCAATTTACTTCTCGGTTGGAATGGGAAGTGATAGTTTCCTTGGCTTAGAGAAATATTTTCAATTGGAAGGAGCTGCTTATCGTTTGGTTCCCATTGAGACAAAACCTGAACGAAATGAAATTGGACATGTAAATACTGAATTGCTGTACAATAATTACATGAATAAATTCACGTTCGGTGGAATAAATGATCCGGATGTTTATGTGGATCAATTTCATATTTTGACAGTTAATATCATGTCATTCAGAGCAAATTACAGCCGATTGGCAAGTGCATTAAATGATGAAGGAAAGAAGGATAAAGCGATCAGTATTTTGGATAGATGCATGGAAGAACTTCCAACCAATAAAATACCATTCGATAATACACTAATCGGATTTATTCAGGAATATTATCGTGCAAATGCAACTGATAAAGCAAATGCTTTGTTGTCGGATATGGCACAGCAGTCTTACGATAAAATGAATTACTTCCTGAGTTTGGAGCCGGAATATGCAAATGCATTTAAATCTGAGCAGGAGCGTGAAGTACGAGTTGTACAAATGCTTTTAGGTTTAGCGGATATGGGCGAACAAACTAAGCTGAGAGAAGATTTGCAATTGAAATTTGAATTGCTTTTTAAGTCTGCCTCAAGGGAGTAAAAGATTTATAATATGATTTGAATGGCTGTCTTTGTTTGAAGACAGCCATTTTTTTTTTTTGTTTTCCGTATTGATAAATCAAAGTAATGTTGGATTCCACAAACTAATGCAATGCATTCGTCTGTAAAAAGAATATTGTTCCTCTTTACTCGCAGGCAGCAATGAATGTTTGTTAAGTTTTTTTCACATAATACAAATCAATTCTTTTTGCCAAAAGTGGTAACTTCGTTGTCTGTACCCAAAAAAGCTAACCTTTATTCTGATAACAAATGAGTAAGTACCAAAAAACAAATATTATTGTAGGATGGATATCCTTTGCAATAGCTGCTGTAGTCTATTTTTTAACCCTCGAACCTACAGTTAGTTTTTGGGATTGCGGAGAATTTATTACTTCCGCGTATAAATTAGAAATTGGACACGCTCCAGGAGCGCCGTTTTTTCTACTAATGGCTCGTTTTTTCTCCTTGTTTGCTTCAGGTACCGAAAATGTTGCTTTACTGGTTAATTCCATGTCTGGTTTGGCAAGTGCTTTTACCATTCTTTTTCTATTTTGGACAATCACCCATTTGGCTAAGAAACTTGTTGTTACAGAAGAAGAAATGTCTGGATCTCAGATATGGACAATTATTGGAGCCGGATTTATTGGAGCTATGGCTTATGCTTTTTCTGATACGTTTTGGTTTTCAGCCGTCGAAGGGGAAGTTTATGCAACATCTTCACTGTTTACTGCAGTTGTTTTTTGGTGCATCTTAAAATGGGAGAATGAAGAAGGAAAGCCTTTTGCCAACAGGTGGCTGATTTTGATTGCTTACCTAATGGGTTTGTCAATTGGTGTTCACCTCCTGAATTTACTTGCTATTCCGGCCATTGTAATGGTATACTATTTTAAGAAGTACGAAGTAAGCCGAAATGGAATTTTAAAGGCATTGGGCGTTGCTTTGCTTCTTTTAGGTGGTGCAATGTATGTGATTATTCCGGGTGTGGTGAAAGTCGCTTTTGCTTTCGATTTATTCTTTGTAAACGTAATTGGCCTGCCTTTTAATTCAGGCGCCTATATTTTTATTCTTTTGCTGATTTCGGCTCTTGTTTGGAGCATTCGATATACAATTTCTCATGGTAAGGTAGTTTTGAATACCTTATTAACTGCACTTACAGTAGTTTTGATAGGCTATTCTTCTTATTCATTAATCATGATTCGCTCGGCTGCAAATCCGGGCTTGGATCAGAATAATCCGGAGGATTTATATTCTTTACTTTATTATCTGAACAGAGAGCAGTATGGCGATAATCCTTTAGTGTACGGAGAATATTTTAATGCCCCATATGATGAAAAAGAGAGTTATGTAGATGACAAAGATGTTTTCATTAAAAAGGATGGGAAATATGTAGTTTCTTATACTAAAAAGGAGCCAAACTTTAAGAGTTCTCATAAAACAGTGTTCCCAAGAATGTATACCAAGGGAATGACGGGTAAGAATCCCGAAGAGTATGCCAAATGGACCGGACTTAATGCTGAGCAGAAAACAAAACCAAGCTTTGCTCAGAATTTGGATTTCTTTTTTAGCTACCAGGTCAATTACATGTACCTCCGCTATTTTATGTGGAATTTTGCAGGTCGTCAGTCCGATCACCAATCGTATGGTGGCGTTATTGATGGCAACTGGATTTCTGGAATTCCATTCGTCGATAATTATCGTTTGGGTGATCAAAGCCTTAGGCCTGAGCACATGACTAAAAATAAGGGAAACAATACATACTACTTTTTACCCCTTTTGTTGGGCTTGGCAGGATTACTTTATCAGTACAAAAAAAGTAACAACGGAAAGAAAGATTTTTTCGTGGTTCTTTTGCTGTTTTTATTAACCGGGTTAGCCATTGTTGTGTACCTGAATCAGCCTCCATTACAGCCTCGTGAACGTGATTATGCTTACGCAGGATCATTTTATGCTTTTGCTATTTGGATAGGCTTAGGATTCCTTGCAGTGCTTCAGGTTTCTAAAAAAGTTCTTCAAAAGGATACACTTGCTATTCCTGCTGCATTCACACTTTGCTTTTTGGCAGTTCCTGCATTGTTTGCACAACAAAATTGGGACGATCATGATCGATCGGATCGATATGTAGCAAGAGATTTAGCTTACGATTATCTAAATTCCTGCGAGCCAAATGCAATATTATTTACCATGGGCGATAATGATACTTTCCCGTTGTGGTATCTGCAAGAGGTGGAGGGCATAAGAACAGATGTTCGCGTTTGTAATCTAAGTTATCTTTCTGCCGATTGGTATATAGATCAGATGAAACAAAAGAACTATGATTCTGATCCTTTGCCAATATCTCTTAGTCAAGACAAATATTTGGCGGGGCAACGCGATGTGGTTTATGTTCTTGATGATCCGCGTTTGAAGGCTTATGTTGAGAAAAATGGAGGATTGGATTTGAAAGATGCCATCGAATATGTTGCGAGTGACATGGAGAGTACCAAAAAAATATATGGATATGATGAACGGATTGATCATTTTCCGGCAAATAAATTTCGGCTTCTAATTGATAAGGAGCAAGTTGTAAAGACCAATACCCTTACCGAAAAAGATTCTGCTAAAATCGTGAATCAAATGGAATGGGAAGTGAAAACAAACTACATAGATAAAGGGGGTTTGATTCTTTACGATATGTTGGTTCAGAACAATTGGAAGCGTCCAATTTATTTTTCCATAACAGTGCCGTCGAGCGGATATTATGGCTTAGAAGACTATTTTCGCTTGGAAGGTTTTGCTTATCGACTGGTGCCGATTAAATTTGAAAATGAAGAAATGCAGGTTGGCGGTGTAAATACCGAAGTAATGTATACCAACCTGATGAATAAATTCAAATGGGGAAATATGAACCATCCGGATGTTTATATTGATGAGACTACTTCCCGTATGTGTATGAACATGAGAAATAATTTTCTACGCCTTTCTGAAAGTTTATTGGATGAGGGAAAAAGAGATTCTGCGGTTCAGGTTTTAGATAAATGTGTAGAATTGGTGCCTAATGAGAAAGTGCCTTTCGATTATTTAGCCATTCTTTTGGCTCAGTCCTACTATCGTGCTGCGGAGTATGAAAAGGGC
>JAQBBZ010000439.1:0-9955 GCA_032125735.1 Labilibaculum sp. | reverse complement strand
GCGTAGCGAGTTCTTTTTATTCACATTTAAATTTCATAAATAGGAGTTCATGATCTCACAAGTTCGGTAGTTTAGCAATCGAACTAGTAACGGGTGATTGAGGACGTTGTCAATGATTTTTTGTCTACTTTTTCATCCAAGTACCGAACGAAGTGAGATCATGAATACCCGTTAAAATTATGAATGAATCAAAAAGTAGAAGCCCGTCCGGCTAAAGGTCAAGCAAAAATAAAGAGATTCGCTTCTTTTATTGAAAATCCTTAACACCCAAAATTATCTTCTGATCCATTTCCTTACCGATCGGGCTTTTGTTTCAACTCCTCGTTCGTACCTCACTGTAGGGTTTTCACTCCAATCCCGAACCCAATTGTTGCGATGTAAGAAATTACAACTTACGGTATCTTCCTAAAATCAGGTAAATCACCAAATAGAAAATGACACCAATCATTATCGCAAACACCAACGAACCCAAGGCAAACTGCAGATAATTTTCACCCAAATTTCTTAGATTCATCAAATCGGGTACTTCTTTTTGAAATTCACCCTTCAAAACAAGTGCTCCAGTCTGATAACCTGCAATTATAATCAGAGGAATTAATGGAGGGATACTACTAATATTCACTGTAATTAAAGCAAGCACTTTGTTTAATTTCAAAAGCAAAGCCAAGGATATTGCAAGTACTGTTTGAAAGCCCCAAGCCGGAGAAAAGGCAAGAAATATTCCCAACGCCAATGATAATGCTATTGTTGCATTAGGGGTTTCGGCACAAGTAATCTCAGCAACAATGAGCTTTCTAACTTTGCGAATACTAAATCGATCCAACCCCCTCTTGTAATTCATCATCTTCATCTTTCATCAGCAAACAAATCGTACTGATCACTGTTTATTGCTAACTGGATACTGTTCTCTGTTTACTGACAACTGTTCATTGTTTCGATCCATTCCCCTTCGGTAGTCATGAATTGCCTCATTAAATTTGCAGTCATGCACGAATGCACCGGTAAAATCCCTATTAGATCACCAATTACAAACTCATCGAATAATTCATCGCTGCAACGGATTATTCCATGTTCCTGTGACAGACTCGCTAAATATCCGCCGCCTAAAATCCCACTCCATCCATTTTCTGTAATGCGAACAATACTACCAAATAGCTTTGTTCCCTCATCATCAGCTTCTAAATACTCTTTAGAAAAATGAACACCCCCACCATGAATCACCAATTCATTGCGATCAATATTTCTGGCAATAACCGGACAGGCCATAGCCACAGCTATTTGATCTTCATCGCACGATCCTAATACGTATTGCATAATGTCATAAAAAACAAAATTACCCGGACGAATTTCATCAATCCCGTAAAACTCCTCACTAATACTGCACGCTGGAGTATCACCTAATGATACTTCAATACCAGGAATATCCTTGCGGAAAACATCCTTTAATTCATTTAAAGCAAATAGTGTTTTGCTATGATTCTTATGTATTTCATCTTGATCTTTTGATTGGTAATTATGCCCCGTATGAGCCACAAAACCCTTGCAATTCAAAAGATCCGACTCCTTCATCAAATCCACTAACAAACCAATAGAACCAGTTGCCTCAGCAGGAATCCCTGAGCGCTGATAGCCTGTATCCACTTTAATGAACACACCTACGGCATGTTTTAATTCAGATTGCAAAAACAAAATAGTTTCTCGCGACTCAACAACTAAATTCAGTTGAATTTTTGACGCTAATTCATTAATCAGATCAATTTCGCGAACATTTATTGGAATCGCAACTGTAATATCTTTCCATCCATTGTTCGCAAAATATTCTGCCATTTTCATGGATGAAACAGCAATCGCTTCTACTCCTCTTTCCTTAAACCACTCACCAATCTGAGCCGATTGATGCGTTTTGAAATGAGGTCGCAAACGAACATTTGAACGCTTAGCCTTGGCCAGCATCGTTTCAATATTAATAATACATTTCGCTTTGTCAAGCAAAAGTGTAGGACGAATTATCTTAGAATCTAAATTTTGCATTGAAATTGATTTGAATTTTTATCCAATCGGCAGTCTGAGTTATTCTCTTATTTTTGATCGGATATCCATTAAAATATGATCTCTCACACCCAAAATATTTTCAGAGAACCCAACCTTATAAATGTGAGGACTAATAAATCGCTTATGTCCATCTGGCAACTGTGCAAAGCGTTTTCTTACATAGGCATTTATTTCAACAGGAGATTGACTTTCAATTAATATCTCTCCATTTTCCATCACCTTACTCATCAATTCTTCACACTTATAATCTGTTACATAAGTGTGCTTATGACTATGAAACGGATGAAACAGACGATTGGTCGACACTTCATTTTCTAATAGAATACCATCTCTAAAAAACATTCCGTCCTCATCGAAATAACGCATTACCTTTTTCTTCCCAGGCATGGTTATTTTTTCAATGTTCTCAGATATTTTCAACCTTGGAATCCCTTTAATCTGAACTAATTTATAAACACCATCTAAAGCTCCGGCATCTTTTCCTGTTACTAATTCCGTACCAATCCCGTAACCATCAATCTCTGCTCCCTGATCGTTCAAACTTTTAATTACGTACTCATTCAACTGATTTGATGCAATAATTTTCACATAATT
Source organism: Labilibaculum sp. (assembly GCA_032125735.1). Taxonomy (GTDB): domain Bacteria; phylum Bacteroidota; class Bacteroidia; order Bacteroidales; family Marinifilaceae; genus Labilibaculum. The sequence continues at coordinate 7,309 of JAQBBZ010000439.1, read as the reverse complement.
CAAACCAGCATCGTCAAGCATTTTCCTTGCCTTTTTACTTAAATAAGCCAAATCACCACTATCCAAACGAATACCAATCATTCGATGTCCTTCAGCTTCCAATTCCTTCGCGACAATTATTGCATTAGGAATACCCGATTTAAGCGTATTGTAGGTGTCAACGAGCAAAACAGTAGCATCAGGATTAATTTCAGCATAGCGACGAAATGCCTCCAATTCATAATCGAAACTCTGAATCCACGCATGAGCCTGAGTTCCCGTTACAGGAATATCATAATGAAACGCACTATAAACGTTCGAAGTTGTATTTGCTCCACCTATAACAGCGGCACGACTTGCATGAACACCACCTAAGCCTTGCGCTCTGCGTAATCCAAAATCAGCAAATTCCTTCTCTCCTATTACATCTCTTATTCGGCAGGCTTTTGTAGCGATTAACGACTGAAAATTTAAATAATTCAGAAGTAATGTCTCAATCAACTGAGCTTCAATTATATTTCCTTCAACCCTAACCAATGGTTCGTTTGGAAATACAATTTCGCCTTCTTTCATACTATAAACAGTAGCTGTAAATTTAAAATCCTTTAAATACTCTAAGAATTCATCTTTCAGTCCTGTGTTCCTAAGAAATTCAATATTTTCTTTACTGTAACTAAAGGTTTTTAATATTTGAAGCAGGTCTTGCAATCCTGCAAAAATAAGATATCCACCTTCATATGGATTGGTTCTATAATAGTAATCAAAGACGGTTTGTTCATTTTGTTTACCGCATAAAAAATATCCCTGAGCCATGGTTAGCTCATAATAATCGGTATATAATCCGGAATTTTCTGTTAATGTATTCATTCGATTAAATTAAATAAAATCTTGATAAAGATAGGGAATATATGCTATTATGCCCAGAAATGTAGAATCGATATTCATAGATTAAACATGATAAATGCTTTTTGTTTCTGTCGGGAATAATCTTACTTTAGCGATCTTTAAAATTTATTAAACAACAAAAAAAATTAAATATGGTAATGACAGCGCAACTCAAAGAATCTATTAGAGATTCTAAATCTGCCCGATGGTTTGTCCTAATTACAGTATCTTTTTTGATGCTTACAGGATATTTCTTCACAGATATTATGTCCCCTTTACAGGGTATGCTAAGAGATCAAATGGGATGGTCTAACTCATCTTATGGAACATTTGCTGGTTCTTATTCAATATTGAATGTATTCTGTTTGATGCTTATCTTCGGGGGTATTATTCTTGATAAGGCGGGCATTCGTTTTACAGGTACTTTCTTTGTTGGTATTATGATTGTTGGAGCTTTCTTCAACTATTACGCTATGACTGATACTTTTAATAATGGTGGCTTAGGATTCGCTTTCCTTGACTCATTCTTAGTGAAATATCCTCCTTCTTTGAAAATGGCAATGATTGGTTATTCTCTATTTGGTGTGGGTGTTGAAATTGCTGGTATTACTGTTTCCCGAATCATTGTAAAATGGTTTAAGGGAAAAGAGATGGCATTGGCGATGGGTCTTGAAATGGCTTGTGCCCGTGGTGGTATGCTTATTGCATTCGCTGCATCTCCTTGGATGACGGGTGCTGACAAGATCATTTCACGTCCATTAGCATTTGGTGTTATTCTTCTAATTATCGGTTTGTTAGCTTTCCTTGTTCATAATATGATGGATAAGAAATTAGATGTTGAAGTGGCTGGAGATACTTCTCTTGTGGCTTCAGAAGAAGAAGATTTTAAGGCTGGTGATGTATTCTTGTTATTCAAGAATCCGGGTTTTCTCTTAATTTCACTTCTATGTGTTTTATTTTATTCTGCAGTTTTCCCATTTACAAAATTTGCACCAGACTTAATGGTTCAAAAATATGGTTTTCCTGTAGATTTATCAGGAATGATTGTAGGACTACTTCCAATTGGAACCATGGTTCTAACTCCAATCTTTGGTGCTTTTATGGATAAAAAAGGAAAATCAGCCAGTATTATGATTCTTGGATCTTTACTACTTATTTTCTCTCACCTTATATTTGCATTCTTACCTGGCAATACAGCTTTTGCATTTACTGCTATGGTTGTTCTTGGTTTTGCATTTTCTTTTGTACCAGCAGCCATGTGGCCTTCTGTACCAAAGATTATCCCGGAATCACGTTTAGGATCTGCTTACGCAATGATCTTTATGATTCAGAATATTGGTCTGATGCTATTCCCAATGCTATTAGGATATGTACTAGATCAATCGAATCAAGGTTTAGCTGATGGTGCACCTCTTGATTATACTAAGCCAATGATGTTAATGGTTGGTTGTGGTATTGCAGCTTTATTAGTCGCTTTCAGATTAAGATCTGTTGACAAGAAAAAAGGTTACGGACTTGACTTACCAAATATTCAAAAATAAAATCACGCTTATTTATATGATTTCAAAAAGCCACCTTCGGGTGGCTTTTTTTTTGCACAAGTCACTGAAGATATATCATTTGTTTTTTATTCCATTAATCTTAATTTAGTAGGCTCTAACACTCAAATTAATTTTAACCCTAAAATTATTGTAATGACAGATGCTATTAAAAAGACCTTGAGAGATAGCGCAGGCGCTCGCTGGTTTGTGTTAATTCTCGTATCGGTTTCCATGCTTATTGCATATACCTTTATGGAAGTACTATCACCTCTTCAAACCCTTATTCAAAGTACCTACGGATGGAGTGGTACCGATTGGGGACTTGTTACTGGTGCGCAAGGATACTTAAATGTATTTGCATTTATGCTCATATTCTCGGGCATCATACTCGACAAAATGGGTATCAAGTTTACCGCAATTGGATCTGGTATAGTGATGATATTAGGTGCTATTATTAAATATTATGCATTTGCCGGTAATTTCGAAATGGGTTCTACAATCATAGGAATCGATTCAAGAGTGTTTATATCAGCATCCGGATTTGCATTATTCTGTGTAGGTGCCGAAGGTGCTGGTATTACTGTATCCAGAATCATCGTAAAATGGTTTAAAGGACGAGAAATGGCACTTGCTATGGGCACAGAGATGGCTTTAGCTCGTTTAGGTTCATTTCTTGCCTTATTCGGATCACCACGTATAGCTAATGCATTTGACATTCCAACATCTGTATTGGTAGGAACCATCGCCTTAAGTATTGCTCTAATTCTATTTATTGTTTATAGTGTGATGGATACCAAATTAGATAAACAAGTGGAAGATGAAGTTGAAGAAGAAGAGCCTTTCAAAATTTCGGATATTGGCGTCATTATTTCAAATAAAGGCTTCTGGTACATTGCCATTCTTTGTTTGTTATTCTATTCTGCTGTTTTCCCATTCTACAAGTTTTCTTCAGGATTAATGGTGAACAAGTTTGGAATTGATCCTTCTACAGCTGGAGATATTCCTTCAATCCTACCATTTGGGACCATTCTTTTAACACCATTATTTGGATACATATACGATAAATATGGTAAAGGTGCTTCGATAATGATTCTTGGAGCTGTATTGCTTGTAATCGTTCATACTATTTTTTACATTCCTGCTTTAACTGCAACATGGATAGCAATTTTCGCTGTTGTTCTACTGGGAATTGCTTTCTCATTAGTTCCTGCTGCTATGTGGCCATCGGTTCCAAAAATTATTCCTGAAAAGCAATTAGGATCAGCTTATGCTCTTATATTCTACGTACAGAATATTGGTTTAATGCTGGTTCCTATTTTATTAGGTGTTGTTTTGGATAAAACGAATCCAGGTGTTAACGAGATAACAGAAAAGGCAATTGCTAACTTTAGAGCAGAAGGTGTTCTTGCCGGCGATATCTCCGCAAAAATTCAAACTCTTAGAGAAACTGGTGAAATTCCAATGTTTGACTATTCATCAACTTGGATGATTTTTGTCGGATTAACAATTCTTGCTTGCGTATTTGCTTTCTTATTGAAAGCGGAAGATCGCAAAAAAGGATATGGCCTTGAGCTTCCAAACATTCAGAATTAATAAATCGAACATTATATGTAAAAGCTGTCCTTCGGGACGGCTTTTTTTATGTGGTCTCGTAAAGCTTTTGTATTTTCGGAACTTGATTAAACAAACACGATACGAATGAATACAGATACATTAAAAAAATCCTTAAAAGATTCCGTAGTAACCCGTTGGGCAATGCTCCTTCTGGTTGGCTTTGTACTTGCTGCCAACTACTACTTTTACGATGCTCTTTCGCCCTTAAAATCCACTTTAACCAAGGAGTTCGGTTTTACAAGCACCGATTTTGGCTTGTTTGTTTCCGTTTACTCGATACCGAATGTGTTCTTTTTAATGGCTGTATTGGGAGGTATAATTCTGGATAAACTGGGCATTCGACGAACAGGTTTCCTATTTGTTGCCTTTATGGCTTTTGGTGCATTAGTAACAGCTTACGGAGCCAGTGATATGTACCGTAACGATGGTTTTGGCTATGCATTCATGTCTTCCATTTTCCCTGGATATTCTCCTGAACTTAAAATGATGCTTTTGGGAAGGTTCCTATTTGGATTGGGTGCCGAAACCAGTATTGTAGTGATTAGTAAGATAATCGTAAAATGGTTTAAAGGAAAAGAATTAGCCCTGGCTTTTGGCGTAAAATTAGGATTAGCAAGAACAGGATCTTTCCTTGCCTTCAACCTATCTCCCGTACTCATCGAATCTCAATCGGGATGGACCCTAGCTATTTGGTTTGCCGCATTCTTGGTACTGGCAGCATTGCTCGTATTCCTAATTTACATGATGTTCGATCTCAAACTTGACAAACAGGTGAAACAAGAAGGTTTACTTTCAACCACTGATGAGTTTCATATTTCGGATATTACCAAACTACTAACCAATCGTTCATTCATATACGTAACACTCTTGTGTTTAACTTTTTATTCGGCTGTATTTCCCTTTCTTTCCTTTTCATCCGATTTCTTCCTGAATAAATTTAATCTTTCGATAAAAGAAAGTGGTTTCATTTCATCCATGTTACCCATTGGAACAATGATATTTACGCCCATATTCGGATTTTTTGTTGATAAAAAAGGAAAAGCAGCATCTTTAATGATTTACGGATCTATAATTCTTGTTGTAGTTCATCTTACCTTTGCTTTTACAAGCTTATCTCCGTACGTATTGATGATCATCCTAGGACTTGCATTCTCATTGGTTCCAGCATCCATGTGGCCATCCGTAGCAAAAATGGTTGATGAAAAAAGAATTGGTTCAGCTTACGGCTTGATGTTTTCGGTTCAGAATCTTGGTTTGTGGGCATTTCCTATTCTTGCTGGTGTTGTGCTCGACAGAACAAATCCTCCTGGAACGGAACAACTAGATTATAAATACACAATGATCATGTTTGCATGCTTAGGAATTTTAGGACTAATTTTCGCACTGCTACTTAAAAGAGAAGATAAAGTATCAGGCTATGGTTTAGAGTTACCCTCCAATAGTAAATAATATAAAATATACTACAATCAAAAGAGCTGTCCTTCGGGACGGTTTTTTTCATTTGCGTCAATTTTCACAAGTATAAAATCAAGGCAAAAAGAATGAGAGCCTACAATGTAGACTCTCAATTCAAGAAAACCAATTAATTATGCTATTAAAACCAAAATCCCGGGACACCACTCCCAATATTTGGGAAATCATTTAACAAATGATTTCGAAAAAATAATTACAATCCTCAGGCCAAAAAACACACAACGTTCATATACTGACAATTACGCACAAACACAAAATATTTACATCTCTAAAAGTGTACGTATACATCACACACGATGTACGTTTTCGAACAGACCAGCAACTACTTATTTAAAAGTTTGATTTCCAGAACTGGTTTTACCATGCACCCATATTTCGCCAGTCTTGATATACAGGTTATCATCTCCTTTACGGTTACCTGCTCTCAGTGATCCCGATGATGCCGAAAGATCAAAACTCAACTGCTCAAAATCATTTAACAAGGTCATACTAACATCTCCCGAGGTGGCTTTAAAATAAGATTCTCCCAACAAAACCAATCCTTGTCCTCTCAAATTACCAGAACTACTGGTTAAATTTAAAATTGTTTTTGAATTAAGAATCTCAATATTTCCCGAAGAAGAAACACTTTTAATTTGCCCTTCTACTTTATCAAATTCATGATTACCAGAAGATGTTCGCGAAGAAATATCTCCAATCACATTTACAATTTCAATATCGCCTGAGGTAGCATTGCATTTTACGTTTCCGGCCACTTTATTGTATTCATGATTCCCCGAACTGGATTTAGCTGTTACATCTCCTTTAATTTCGGACAAAGTAATATCACCAGAGCTAGTTAAAACATCAAGATTAGAACTTAGCATTTTCCCATTTACATCGCCCGAAGAAGCATGCATCTTGATATAATCTGAAGAAATATTTTCACAATAGACATCACCCGAAGAATTCCTCACATCAATCGCCATTTGCAGAGGCACCAAAAATTTCAAAGAGCCATCAATATTTCCCCAAGACGTTCCAGGCGATTCTACCCATACTCTCAAAGTGCTCCCTTCCAATCGGTGATTGATTTTATAAGAACTCCCATTTCTGGATATGCCTTTAATAATTCCCTCGAATTTCACATCCTCACGATTTTCACCCAACAAGGTAACATCACAAAATCTTCCTTCTACAACTATTTTTTTCACGCCATCATAATTTGCCTTTTCATCGGCAAAGACCGTTTGAGAAAAGGAATTAAGAGAAAACAGGAACAAGACTAGAAGTAATAGATTCCTTTTAATTAAATTTTGAGTTTTCATTTTATACAAGTTTTTAAAATTGAATTGGTAAATTAATAATAAAGAACAGATTCTCAATCTATTCCTGATGTATTATGAGACGCTTTCCCTGCGATAGAAGTTACAAAAAGGAAAGAAATTTGATTTGATCACAATTTAGAATCTTTATAAATAAATTATTATCTTTGCGCCATTAAAATCAAATAATATATGGAATCAACAACAGAACAAAAAAACAAACTCTCAACTACAATAGTATTAGAAAACAAAGCAATAGCTCCCGGAGTTTTTGTTTTAAAATATAAAAAAGTAAAAAGTTTTACTGCTGGACAATACATTGGGTTAACTACAGATTTAAACGTTACTCCTCGACTTTACACCATAGCCAGTGGTGAAAACGACGAGGTAGTTCAGGTATTATACAATTTAAAGGATGATGGTTGGCTGACTCCCAGACTTAGTGAAATTAAACCCGGTTCAGAATTATATGTAACAAATCCCGACGGAGATTTTATTGATGATGAATCGCCG
>JAQBBZ010000438.1:0-9980 GCA_032125735.1 Labilibaculum sp. | reverse complement strand
GATTAACTTTTATTGTGGTAGTGCTAATTGTTACCATGTTAAGTATAATTCAACTTAAATTTTAAGGGATGGAAAAAATTCTGATAGAGTTAATCAATCTCCTTGCTGTTTTCTCGGTTATTGTTTTGCCTTTTTTAAATGTAAAACAATTAGGTTTTGCTGCACTTGCAACGCTCACAATTCAGGTTTTTATTTCATTTGGCTTAGTGTTTTTAATATTTACCAATGGAAACGTGGAGTATAGCTATCCCGGATCTTTTATCACGGGTAATATTCCTATACGAATAGATTATTTATCGGCTTGGTTTATCTTCATCATAAGCTTCACTTTTCTCACTGGAGCATGGTATGGAATTCAATATATGGAGAAATATAAGGAGCAAACTAGCAACATTAAATTACATACCATTACTTATATATTGACCTTTGTTGCTTTAATTAACATCTGTGTTGTACAAAATGCTATTGTTTTTATTGTAGTCTGGGAAATTATGGCCTTAGGTTCATTCATATTAATAATATTTGAACATTACAAAAAAGAAACCTTAAAGGCGGGTATTAATTTTTTAGTCCAATCACATATTTCTATACTTTTTTTGACCCTTTCATTTATTTGGGTTAAAGCTAAAACAGGCTCATTCGATTTCGCTGTAATAACAGACTACTCTGTGTTGCATCCGTCTATGAGCATTGGACTGTTTATCGTTTTATTCATAGGCTTTGCCATTAAAGCGGGGTTTGTACCATTTCACACTTGGTTACCTTTAGCACATCCTGCCGCTCCTGCTCATATCTCTGGGGTTATGTCTGGGGTAATTATTAAAATTGGAATTTTTGGCATTTTGCGAATTCTTTCTATCATAAAGACAGATTTTACTTTTGTAGGTTATTTTATTATTACGATTTCGATAATATCGGGTTTGTATGGTGTTATGTTAGCCATAATACAGCACAATCTAAAAAAATTATTGGCTTATCACAGCATCGAAAATATTGGGATAATTGGGATGGGCATTGGAATGGGCTGTCTTGGTATTGGAAATAATTTACAATGGCTAGTTATTGCGGGTTTTGGTGGCGCATTGCTTCATACACTAAATCATTCGCTTTTTAAATCGCTCTTATTTTTTAGTGCAGGAAATATTTATCAGTTTACCCATACAATGAATATAGAATCTCTGGGCGGATTAGTAAAGAAAATGCCTCGTTCGGCGTTTCTTTTTCTTATTGGTTCATTGGCTATATGTGGATTACCTCCATTTAATGGTTTTGTATCTGAATTTTTTATCTACTGTGGATTTTTTAAAGGATTATCATCAAGTCAATTTACGTTGACTATAACAATGCTTTTTTCGATATTGGCATTGGTACTTATTGGGGGATTGGCATTAATATGTTTTACCAAGGCTTTTGGTATTGCTTTTTTAGGAACACCCCGAACAGAGATAGAGACGGGTGAATATTTGAAAAAGACTCTTCATTTTATTCCTCTATATACTATAGCAGTAGCCATACTATTTGTCGGAGTAATGCCATTTTTATTTTCATCTACACTCATGAAAATAATTGGTTTGTTTCATATTAATTCACAAGTAATTTCGTCAATAATTCTTTCTAATACCTTAAATAATTTAACGGTGATTGGATTGTATTCCTTGGGTTTTTTAATTCTAACAGGAATATTAATTTATTTTAGATATTTAATCATAAAACCTTTTGGTTACCAAATTAATGCAACTTGGAGCTGTGGTTATGTCGGCGACATTAAAAAAGCTCAATATACCGCATCTTCATTTATCCGCACCTACCGAAAATTAGCAGAGCCCATGCTTAAGATAAAAAAAGTAAAATTAGGTGCATGTGGTATTTATCCCAATAGCTTACAACAGGCGACTCATCCATATGATAGAATTGAAAGCATTCTTATCGACAAACCGATTAATTTATATAAAAGAATATTAAACCGCTTTGTATTTCTACAAAATGGAAATATTCAATTCTACATTTTATATGGTTTTATTTTTTTAGTTACAGCTATACTGTTGCCAATTCTAATTTCAAAAATTATGATGTTAATCAATTTTTTAAATCAATTATAATATGCTTAGCTTTTTACTTATAATACTTACAAGTATCTTCTTTCTGGGATTGGTGATTCGTACCAAAAGTTTGGCATCGGGCAGAAAAGGCCCTGGTATTTTACAGCCCATGAAAGACATTGTAAGACTTTGGAAAAAGGGAGCTGTTTATAGTACAACTACCAGTATTATATTTCAAATTGCCCCAACGGTATATTTTACATCAATTATTATGGCCATTTTAATGATACCTCATGGAAGCCAGTCTGGTATTATTTCATTTGATGGTGATTTTGTCATGTTTGCATATATACTTGCCTTAGGTAAATTTTTAATGATTATATCGGCTTTAGATACAGGTAGTAGTTTTGAAGGTATGGGTGCAAGTCGCGAAGCTCTTTTTTCAATGCTTGTTGAACCTGCATTTTTTATCATTATAGGTTCGCTTGCCTTATTTACAGGGCATACTTCATTTTATGAGATTTTTAGTACACTCAATTACGGGTCTTACATTTCGTACATGATAGGAGCATTGGCCACATTTGTACTTGTGTTGATAGCCATGATAGAAAATAGCCGAATGCCCGTTGATGACCCCAAAACTCATCTAGAACTCACTATGGTTCACGAAGTGATGATACTTGATAACAGTGGCTTCGATCTAGGGGTTATATTATACGCAACACCTTTAAAGTTTGCCATGTATGGAGCTTTAATTGCTAATTTTTTTATTGGATCAGTTCCTTTGGGAATTTCCATACCTCTGTTTTTTGTGATACAAATTGTATTTGCAATAATAGTGGGAATTCTGGAATCGTTTATGGCCAGATTTAGAATGAGCCACAACCCTCAATTTATTTTTTTACTGACTTCAGTATCATTACTTATATTTTTTGGGGTATTGCTTGTATTAGGAAAATTTATTTAAACAAGAAATCATGACTGATATTTTACTAATAATATTTACCATAACGGTACTCTTTATGAGTATTGCAAATAGGATATACACTTATATCAATATTCTCATTTTTCAGGGATTTATCCTTTTTGGTGTTGCGTATCTTTCACTTACCGAGATAAATACCTTAAACTTAATACTAATCCTATTAGAGACCATTATTTTTAAGGCTCTTACAGTTCCTCTGTTTATTAAATACCTTATAAAGCGAAATAAAATTTCGCGAGAGACTGAACCGTACCTTCCTAATTTCATCTCATTGATTATTGTGACAATGATTATTGTTGTAACCATAGTTATGTCTAGTTCTATCGATGATGCATACCTTGATAAAACCTATTTTGTTGTTGCCTTATCGAATTTATTTACCGGGTTATATCTGATCGTATCAAGAAAGAAAATAATAACCCATGTAATAGGCTATTTGGTGATTGAAAACGGGGTCTTTGTATTGGCTCTTGCTGTTGGAAATGAGATGCCGCTGTTAGTGAATCTAGGGATCATGCTCGATATTTTTGCCAGTGTGCTCATCCTTGGAATATTCTTTAATAAAATTGGAGATTTTTTAAAGGATCCAGATGTAAACCTTTTACAAAATCTTAAAGATTAATAATATGATTGGTATTTTTTTAATAGGAACGCTTCTTATTAGTACTGGCTTGTTTTTTAACAAAAACACTACGATTAATTACGCTTTGGTAATCTCTTACTCTATTCTGCTTTGGGTACTTGGATTCTATGAATACAATCATATGAATACGATCGAACTGGAATTTTTTAAGCCCGATGCTTTAGGGATTTTACTTCTTTTTGCCATGTGCATTGTGAGTATACCAGCATTTTATCACAGCTATACCTATATCGTTACTCACGACGAAACGCCACATTCCAGAGGTGTTTTCTTTGGAGCTTTGGTATTGCTAATGTCTGCCTGCAGTATGGCATACTTATCAAACCATATTGCTGTCACCTGGATATTTGCTGAAATTAGCACTCTGAGTGCGTCTGCTTTAATATACCATCATCGCAACATACGGGCACTTGAAGGGGTTTGGAAATATGTATTTATATGTGCGATTAGTATAACATTTATTTATATCGGAATTCTTTTCTTAAGCTTATCTATGAAACAGGCTGGAATAGAAGATATGTCATTCGATTCCATTATGGAACATTACGATATGCTAAATCTTTTTTGGCTTAAACTAGCCTTCCTATTTATTTTCACTGGCTTTACAGCAAAAATTGGATTAGTTCCCATGTATACTGCTGGTATCGATGCCAAAGATAAAGCGCCAGCGCCAGCAGGGGCATTATTTTCAAGCGTATTGATGAATATGGGCTTTGTAGGTATTTATCGTGTTTATGCTGTAATTTCTTATACGCAGATCCAGCATTGGGCATCAGTAATTATTATTATATCGGCTGTTTTATCAATTTTTGTGGCTACCGTATATATGACCCGGATCAAAAACATTAAACGGATGTTTGCCTATTCAAGTATTGAACACATGGGGATCGTAATGCTTGGCATAGCCGTCGGAGGAATAGGTGTTTATGCAGCCATCCTGCACATCATCCTGCACACTTTTGTGAAACCCAGTTTGTTCTTTCAATTTAATCAAATATACAGGGTGTATCAAAGCAAGAGTATTTACGATGTTGGTCATTATTTTAAATACAATAAAGTAGGGGCAATTGCCATTTTATTGGGTTTTATTTCGGCAACAGCGATGCCTCCATCAGGTCTTTTTATTAGTGAGTTTTTAGTTTTTCAAGCACTTTTCGAAGCTCACTATTTTTTCATTCTGATTTTAATTTTGATTTTACTGACCATGATTATATGGGGTTTTGCTACCAATATTTTCAAACTCCTATTTACTCCACCTCTGGTTATAGATGAAAGTAAGATACCCAGAATAAATCCATGGGATTCGGCTTCTCAATATATCTTGTTGGCTATGGCTGTATATTTTGCTTATTGTCCACCACCAATATTTGTAGAACTCATTCAGGATGCTGTAAAACTAATTCAATAATGTATTATGAATTACCTTGAGATAATTAACAATCAAACGGTTCCCGTAAATGATATTCCAAAACTCAATTATATTGAGTTTATGGATTCAAATTTACAATTGCTAAAAGACAAGCAGGAAAGGCATTGCGTGAACTATTTTGGTGTGAAAGATAAAAGCAACATTACTGTCTATTGTTGTATCGCCGATGATATTAAACACATTATATATATTTCTTCATCGATATTAGCGAGTGATTCAACAATTCCTTCGTTAACCGCACAAAATCATAATTTCGAGAAGTTTGAACGTGAAATACACGAAAATTTTGGAATTGCATTCACCGATCATCCCTGGCTTAAACCCTATCGATTTTCACATGATAGGGTTAATGTGAATAAAGGCGTTGGCGATTATCCTTTTTATAAAGCAGACAGTGAAGAATTGCATGAAATAGGAGTTGGTCCTATTCATGCGGGAATTATTGAACCCGGGCACTTTCGCTTTATCTGTAATGGCGAACAAATTCTACACCTCGAAATGCAATTTGGTTACCAACACAGGGGTATTGAGCAATTATTTCTACAAAAGACTAAATTGTTAGAACGAGCTACTTTGGCCGAAAATATTGCAGGAGACACTGCAGTTGGGCATACTACAGCTTTTTCAAATCTTTGGGAAAGTTTATGTGATTTCACACCTGATAATTCTTTGCAATTTTCACGCACACTTGCTCTGGAATTGGAACGAATTGCCATTCATACTGGCGATTTATCAGCTGTATGTGCGGATATTGCCTATCAATTGGGCAATTCTGTTTTTGGACGCCTACGTACACCCATTGTGAATTTTTTTCAGGAATGGGGAGGTAATCGTCTGGCAAAAGGATTAATCAGACCCGGTAAAATGAATTATCCTTTTACTCCTGATTTAGCAGAAAGGCTTAAAGACATATTTATTGATTTTGAAAGAGATTTTAACGAGATGTCCGATCAATTTTTTTCGCTTCCTAGTGTCTTGTCCCGTATGGAAAGAACAGGGATAGTAACATCCGATGAAGCACTTGAGATTGGTGTAGTTGGAATGGTTGCTCGCTCTAGTGGTATGGCAAGAGATATCCGTTCATCGCATCCAAACAATTTATATAACCAATCGATAAAACACGAACCGATAATTCACCATCAGGGGGATGTATATTCACGAGTTAAATTAAGAGAAGAAGAAATACAACAATCTATCGTTTATTGTAAAAAACTGTTGGAAAATATTCCCGAATTTAAAAAGCCAGAAAATATTCCCTTTACACCTGGTAGTGATAAATTCATACTTACATTAACAGAAGGCTGGCGTGGTGAAATATGCCATTGTGCTATAACCGATGAGAATGGGAACTTAAAAGCCTATAAAATTAAAGACCCCTCACACCATAATTGGATGGCCTTGGCACAGGCTGTTAGAAATAACGAAATCTCCGATTTTCCGGTATGTAATAAAAGTTTTAATCTCTCTTATTCTGGTCACGATTTATAACCCATAACTAAAAATGGATACATCATTAAAGAAAGAAGCATTGTTTTACCATGCAGATAAACGACCAGGTAAGATTGAAGTTAAACCAATGAAAGCTTGTGACTCATCGTATGATTTATCGCTGGCATACACGCCTGGAGTTGAAGAACCTTGTCTTAAAATTAAGGAAAATCCGGACGATGTATATAAATACACCATTAAAGGAAATCTAGTAGCTGTGATTACAAATGGAACAGCCGTTTTGGGACTTGGAAATTTGGGAGCATTGGCATCAAAACCGGTAATGGAAGGGAAAGTGATGTTGCTTAAAAAATATGCGGATATTGATAGTTTTGATATTGAGCTAAATACAAGTGATGTTGATGTTTTTGTTCGAACTGTAATTACAATGTCTCCCACATTTGGTGCTATTAATCTCGAAGATATTAAAGCTCCTGAATGCTTTGAAATAGAAAAGAGACTAGTTGATGCACTCGATATTCCTGTGATGCATAATGGCCAGCACGGAACTGCAATAGTATTAGGAGCAGGGTTAATAAATGCCTGTGAAATTGCAGGAAAAAACTTACAGGATATAAAGATTGTGGTTAGTGGGGCAGGTGCTGCGGCTATGGCTTGTTCCAATTTGTATATTTCGTTAGGTGTAAAAAAGGAAAATCTTTTGATACTCGATAGCAAAGGGGTTATTTCAAAAAAACGCATTGACCTTAATAAATATAAACAAGCATTTGCTGTAAATACCCATATAGAAACCTTAGAAGAAGCCGTGGCCAGTGCCGACGCCTTTATCGGTTTATCAAAAGGCAATATAATGACTCCGAAAATGGTTCAGTCTATGGCTCAAAATCCCATTATTTTTGACCTTGCAAATCCTAATACTGAAATAGCCTATAATGATGCTCTCAAGGCAAATAACGGTGTTATTTATGCATCAGGGCATAGCACTATTCCTAATCAGATAAATAATGTGTTAGGATTCCCCTATGTTTTTCGGGCTGCACTTGATGTAAGAGCATCAAAAATCAATAACGAAATGAAAAAGGCTGCTGTTTATGCACTTGCTTCAGTAGCAAAAGAAGGTTCTTTAAGTCTTGACAGTAGTGAATCTCTTTCTTTTGGAAGGGATTATTTTATTCCACACCCTTCCGATTTTAGATTATTAAGAACTATTGTTCCTGCTGTGGCAGAAGCGGCCATTAAAAGTGGAGTCGCCCGCATAGATATTCCTGATATAAAAAGCTACATAAATGAATTGAATAAACGCATAATAAAGTAATCGGCTATGTTTAATAATCTTAAAATAGTATGGCATCAAGGGAAACAATTTATCCCAGATGTTACCAACGTAATAGTTCCTGGAATTTTCAAGGGGCGACCTGTAATTTCCAATATTAAAGTTGATGAAGAAGCCTTGGTTGAATTATGTCCCACAAAAGCCATTAGTAGCTCTCCTTTATGCATCGACCTTGGTAAATGCACTTTTTGTGGAGAATGTGCAATGCAGTTTCCTGATAAAATAAACTTTACTAAAGATTATAAGCTCTCAACAAATGTAAGGGAGCGATTAATTATACGTGAAGGTGACAATAATCCAATTGAGCTTGACCCAACAATTGTTAAAAATGAAATTCATCGAATATTTGGGCATTCCCTTAAATTGAGACACGTGTCTGCCGGGGGTGACAATAGTTGCGAATGGGAACTCACTGCCTCAAATAATGTTCAGTTTGATATGAGTCGTTTCGGTATTGATTTTGTAGCCTCGCCACGCCATGCTGATGGAATCGTTATAACTGGTCCAATTACCGAAAATATGGCTGAATCTCTACAGATATGCTACAATGCCATTCCCGAACCCAAGATTATTATCTTGGCCGGAATTGATGCCATTAGCGGTGGTATATTTGCCGACAGCCCGGCTATTGACCGAAGTTTTTTATCAAAATATCATATCGATTTATTTATAGCGGGAAACCCTGTTCATCCCTTAACATTTATTAATGGAGTATTGGATTTGACAAGAAAACGGGTTCCTCGAACATAAACAAAAATAACCTCCTAAACTGAAGCAATTTCCTTTAAGGAAGGAGCTTAATCAACGTCTAAAACTATAATAGATCTATTTGCCATGCCTCTCAATTAATTCCATACCCATTCTATTGCTATGCAAAACCGCTCGCTTAATCGAGAATTTTGCCCCTCTTAGAGAAGAATTTTTGAAGAAATAATCAGATATTAAAACCCTGGATGAAACTAATGTTTTATCCAGGGGTTTTTGTGGAGCTGCAGGGAGTTTTTTATTTTCACCATATCATCTGATAATCAGCATGTTGACTGAGAGCGAAAAGTGAAGGTCACCTTTTGGGAAACTCGAATTTTGGAAGTGATTGTAGATCGGTGCGGGACGAGAGTTGTGGAGCCTAATGTCTTGTTTTAGGCGAGACTTTACGTATTGATAATGAGGTTATTAAGGCTAGTTTTTGCTTATTGTGTGGATGGGAAATCTGGAATGTATATTCTTAAAATAGATTTGATTTTTAAAAATTAGACTTCCTAAGGGGATTCTCTAGAAAAATGATGTGAAGAAAATCTGTATTCGAGAGAGATCGTCATTAAAAACAGAGTAGTATGTAAACATAAAAAATAAATATTTCCCACTAAATAATTCAAAATTTGCTCTTTGACAGTATTGGTAGCAGTATCAAATGTGATATTGCTACTGATACCGCTAGTGATACAGCAAGTGATACACTATTAAATAAACATTATAAACTTATATAAACATTTTTAAGAAGATATATAAAAAGAGATTTGCAAAATTTTAAACGATTCATATTTAATAAACATAAAATTATTTGGAATTTTTAATTTTTGTTTGGAAAAGAACTTTCACATTTTTTGATGAAGGTTTTGGCAGCCTGTTACAATTCTAATTTGGCTTTTGACCACATATGCACATTGAAAATTTCAGTTTGAAATTTGATTAGAAAATCTGTTTTTGAAGTTCACCACTATGTACGAGCCTCTTTGGCTTACTTTTATAAGTAATATCTCCTGCATTTGTCTTAGTATCCGAAACTTGATTTCATCCCTTTTTTAAGAAGCTCTTAACACCCCACAACAAGAGTATCCTTTCACTTCGTTACAGTTCTACCCTTATTTTTAGCCAAGCGATCATTGAAAATTTGAAACAGGAAATTTGAATAAGAATTGTGGCTAATAATTTTCAAAAATTTAATAAGAATTCACCTGACGCGCGCCCAATGTCATTAAGTTAAGCCATTCCTACAAAGCATTTCTTTGATTTTTAGTCACTTTTGGGGTAACTCTATTTCTATATTTATCTTTGTGTCTTTCATATTTTCTATTGGGTCTAATAGGAATCAAATGATTCCT
>JAQBBZ010000437.1:0-2637 GCA_032125735.1 Labilibaculum sp. | reverse complement strand
ATATCGACTTAAAGAAAATGCTAGGCTGCGGGTAATAAACTATGATAGCCTTATTACAGCACTTTTAAGTCATAATTAACCAAAGAGATTTATTTAAAACTAATGATTAATGCTTCTTTTGATATTTTATTTATTTCTTGCACTTGTTGTCTCCTTTCTTTGTTCGGTAATGGAATCCGTTTTGTTATCAACCCCTATTTCATTTCTAAATGTTCGGAAAAAAAATGGAGATAAAAGGGCGATCTCATTTTTAAAACTCAAACACAATATCGATAGACCTTTGTCAGCAATCTTATCTTTAAACACAGTTGCTCATACAATTGGGGCAGCAGGGGTTGGCGCGCAGGCTACAAAATTATTTGGTGAGCTTTATTTTGGATTGGTATCTGCAGTTTTAACCTTGTTAATTCTCATTTTTTCAGAAATAATACCGAAAACAATTGGTGCAAGATATTGGCGCAGTCTAGCCATGAATTCAGGATTGATAATGAATGCAATGGTGTTTATAACATACCCTTTGGTTATTTTAACGGGTTACATTACGAAATTATTTTCACGAAAAGACAAGACAATATCGGTTAGTAGAGAAGAGTTATCGGCAATGGCAAATATTGGAACAAAAGAAGGAGCCTTGGAGGAAAATGAGAACAAGATAATTCAGAATTTAATTCGACTTAAAACGGTTAGTGTCAATGAAATTATGACCCCAAGAGTTGTGGTTTGTGTTGCCAATGAGGAAATGAGTCTTAAAGAATTTCTTCATCAAAAGGAGTTTCTATACTATTCAAGAATTCCTGTTTTCTCTCAAAGGAATGATAATATTATGGGATATGTGTTCAGACAAACTGTTTTTGAATATCTGGCCGAAGGCAAAAGTAATTTAAAATTGAAGGATATTAAGAGGTCAATAGTTGTAGTTCCAAAGTTTCAAACTCTGCTTAATGCGTGGGAAAATTTATTAGATAAAAAGGAGCAAATAGCTCTGGTTGTAGACGAATATGGGGGAATGGATGGTATTGTGAGTATGGAAGATATTATTGAAACACTTTTAGGATTTGAAATCGTTGACGAGCGGGATAAGATTGTTGATATGCAACAATTTGCAAGAGAGAGGTGGAATGAGCGAAAAGCGAAGTATAATATTTTCGATGAGACAGAAGATTCGTAAAATCCTTTCAACCGATGTAACAAAAAGGAAAATGTATTTGTCTATCTTGTTGATGATATTATCTTTACTGTTTGTTTTATAACTGGTATGAAAAACCAATACAAATACTCCTGATGTCAAAACTTAAATTTGAATATAAAATTCTCATCGCATATTTGTTAGTGGGTGGGATGTGGATTTCATTTTCAGACCTATTGGTGCAGAATATAGTCTCTGACCCTAATTATCTTACTCAGGTGCAAACCTATAAAGGTTGGTTCTATGTTTTGGTGACTGGGATTTTGTTTTACCTTATACTAAAAAAGCATTTGATAAGAATTCGAAAGGCAGAAAAAAAAGCCAAAGAAAGTGACTATTTGAAGACTGCCTTTTTGCAGAATATATCGCATGAAATAAGAACACCTATGAATGGAATTGTAGGTTTTGCGGGTCTTTTAAAGGAAAATGATCTAACGAAGGATCAAAAGGAAATGTACCTTGATATCATTACTAAAAGTTCGGATCAATTGCTCAATGTAGTTAATGATGTGTTGGATGTTTCATTAATTGATTCGGGAAATGTGATCATTAATAAGACTCAATTTAATCTTAATGAATTCCTTGATCAAATTTATTCTGCTCATGGAACAATTCTAAGAAAAGATATTTCTCTTCAATTAAATAATACTATTTCTGGTTCAGCTTATGTTTTTTTCACTGATAAAGTTAAACTGAGACAAATTTTTGACAATTTAATCAGTAACGCAATTAAATATACTCCAAAGGGATTGATTGAGTTTGGCTGTGAGATGAAGGAAGATCAATTGCTGTTTTTTGTAAAGGATTCAGGAATTGGGATTGCTCCTGAATATCATGAGAAAATTTTTGATCGTTTTCACAGGGCAGAGATTGAAACAACTAAAACCATTGGTGGTGCAGGCTTAGGTTTAGCTATTTGCAAGGGGAATGTGAATTTGTTAGGAGGTGATATTTGGGTAGAATCTAATCTTGGAGTGGGGGCCAATTTCTATTTTACAATTTCTGACGATCCTGTTGTTCAGAAAATTACAGAGGAAAAAAATGAAGATTCGAAGAGTGTTTTAAAACCTGGCTGTGTACTTGTTGCAGAAGATGAAGAATATAATTTTCTTTATATATCAAGAATATTAAAAGATGCGGGAATTGATTTTTTAAGAGCAACAAATGGACAGGAAGCGGTGGATATTTGTCAGAATAACCCAAATTTGGGAATGATTTTTATGGATATTAAAATGCCAATAATGAATGGTTATGAGGCCGTTCGGATGATTCGGGAATCTAAGAATGACATCCCTATTATTGCTCAGACAGCTTTTGCAATTGGGAATGAAAAAAAGAAGGCTTTGGATGCTGGATGTAATGATTACATCGCAAAGCCTTTTAAGAGGGATGAACTATTGAATAAAATTAGAAAAAATCTAAAGTAAGGATACTTTTTTCTTAATTGTAAT
>JAQBBZ010000436.1:0-16682 GCA_032125735.1 Labilibaculum sp. | reverse complement strand
TTCACCCCTTTGCCTGTCGGCACTTTGTTCACAATATTATTTCAAATTGCGTTCACGATCTTCACTGTGTTCCGGTACCCTCGAGAAGGGAAGATTTTGTTTGTGAACGTTTCTCCATTTTTATTGGGCGAGGGCTGTGTTTTTATTGCCTTCTTGTTCACCCCTTTGCCTGTCGGCACTTTGTTCACAATATTATTTCAAATTGCGTTCACGATCTTCACTGTGTTCCGGTACCCTCGAGAAGGGAAGACTTGGTTTGTGAACGTTTCTCCCTTTTTATTGGGTCGGGGTGCGTTTCGTTTTATTAGACGTGCTTTATTTTGATGCATTTTAGTTGCTTCGTTGGTAAAACACACCTCTGTCTTGTCTGATGGAATGAATCTTATTTTCAGCTTCCAGCACATCAAGGTATTTGTTTATTTCATTGATGTGCAAGCCAACTATTTTGGTAAGGTCTTCATTTGTGCACGGTCGACGAGAAATAGTTTCCAGAATAGCGGTTTCGATATCAGTTCTGTACGATTGAATGTCTTTTCTTTGTATGGCCGAAGAAATGATTTCGACATGTTCTAAATTCCACGAATCAATTATTTCTTTCAGTTCATTTTGGCTTGCCGCACGAAGACCCGAAATTGTTCCTGGTCGGTCGAGGGTGTTTAGTTGTATCGAATCTGGTTTGATTTTGGCAATTATCTTTTCCAATTCCTGCAGCTCTTTTATCTCATAATTGTATTCTGGCAGAATAAATACTTCGAGCCATATTTTCCCTTTAAATTCGGCTCTGAAATCGATTAAACCCTGTATGCATCTCTCAATGTTCAGTTCTTTTGCCGGACGGTTAATCTTTTCAAACACCTGTGTTGTTGCAGCATCAAGCGATGGAAGCACGACATCGGCATCCATCAATTCGTTCCTTAGTTTTGCATCGTAAAGCAAGGTGCCGTTGGTTAGAACAGCAATAGGGATACTTGGCTTGTTCTGTTTAATGAATTTAATAACATCACCAATTCGCGAATTTAATGTGGGTTCACCCGATCCTGAAAAGGTGATGTAGTCGGGATCTGGGTTGTTCTCGAAATACTGTGTTAATTCGCTTACAATTTTATTGTATGGAATGTATTCTTTTCTTTCAACAGTTAGTTTGCTGGTTTTTCCAACTTCACAATAAACACAATCGAGCGAGCAAACTTTGCGAGGAACTAAATCTACACCTAACGACATGCCCAGGCGGCGAGAAGGAACGGGTCCGAATAAATATTGATACATTTGAGTGATTTCTTTTAATTATACTCTTTTCTAATTGATTCGATGGTAAAAGTTGGTTTAATCATTTCCTGCCACTCTTTGGAATGCCAACTTTTTAATTCATGGTGAGTAACAAAGTATTTTTCAGGAATAGGATGCGTGCCAATAACCACTTTTAAATTGTATTTCGATTCGATAAAAGCTTTAAAATGTGCTGTATACGGACAAGGCGGGTAACCAACAACCAAACCCGTTGCCAAGTGAATTGCTTCGGCACCATTTTTAATCATTTCTTCGGGAGTATACTCAATGTTTCCTCCCGGACAACCACCACAACTGGTGTATCCAACAATTTCTAATGATTCATTTTTGCTGTAAATATCAAAAGCACCTTCGCGTTTTTTTGCGGCTTTAAAACATTTTCCTCCGGCGCAAGACTTGTACCGATCACAAATAATTATTCCTATTTTCATCTCATTATCAGGTTTATAATCAATTCGAATGGGGGTGTGAAACATAGCTGTTTCGAAAAATAAAAAAAAGGGAAAAGCGGGATATAGCTTATAACCGTATCCCGCTGCATTTTTAGTGTTTGTGTATTATTTTTTTAGAACCTTTTTAAGTATGGTGTCTTTATCTAGTTTTTTTGTACAAAAGAACCAGTCCTGACAGTTCAGTTCGCTATCTTCCATTCTGCCTTGAGCGCTTCCACATGAGCCGGCTGGGCCAATAATTACATCATCACCAGGATACCAATCTGCAGGAGTTGCAACACCAAACTCGTCTGCGGTTTTCATGGCTACAAGAGCTCTGTACAATTCATCGAAGTTTCTTCCTAAGCTTAAAGGATAGTAGATCATGGCTCGCACAATACCTTTAGGATCAATGAAAAATACGGCTCTTACCGCTTTCGTTGAATCTTCATTTGGTTGAATCATACCATATTTTTTGGCGACTTCCATGGTGATATCTTCAATTAATGGGAAGGTTACCTCAACATTTTTCATGCCTTTGTACTCAATTTTTTCTTTGATAGTACGCAACCATGCTATATGACTGTAAAGGCCATCTATTGAAAGCCCAACCAGTTTACAATCTGCATTTTCGAACTGATCTTGCATGGTAGCAAAAGTCATAAATTCCGAGGTGCAAACAGGTGTGAAATCAGCTGGGTGACTAAATAAAATTACCCAATGTCCTTTGTAGTCAGAAGGGAAGTTAATGTTTCCTTGTGTAGTTACTGCCTTAAATTCTGGCGCAGGATCACCAATTCGAGGGATACCGATTACTTGTTCTTCTTGCATTGCATTATTTGTTAATGATTATTAATACTAAATGTCTAATTGTATGCTGTTGTATAGAAGTGCTTTAATTTCTTGATATTCACTTGCTAAATTTTAGTTTTACTTGAAAACAGATTGATTCGTTTTTTTTACTTGCTCTTAAAATGACAAACTACTAAAAGAGAATTATTCTCGTTTGTAGTCAAAAAATAATGCTAGTTTTCACCTAACATTTATCCGATTTCCCCCTAATTTGAAGTACAATATCCTCAATCTTAAATCCTGGGAATTGTTTCTTTTCAAAATATTTTTTGAGAATTTCATTCAATTCATCATCCACGTAATCTTCAATCATATCGCAATCGGAACAGTATAGATGATGATGATTTTCAATGACTCCATCATAACGCATAATATCTCTTTCTGTTTTTACTCTGCGGATAATTTTGTTTTCAACGAGAGTGTCTAATACTTTATATACAGTTCCTGTGGCGATGTTAGGATATCGTTCTCTAATTTGTTCAATTATATTATCGGCTGTAGGATGATTCTTGAGTTTATAAATTGCTTCTAAAATATTTACCCTTTGAGGAGTGATTTTCAAGCCTTTATCGGAAAGTTTATTTCTGATATCCTCTATTTTTACTTCCATGTGATTATCTACTAAATAAGAATTGTTCTCGTTTAGGAACAAACTTACAAAACTTTTCAGATATAAAAAATAGGAGTAGTCATAAAAGAACGGATGTTTCTTTTAGCTTGATTTCACATTACGTATTAGCTCTGCATTTCGCACTTCGTCCGATTCCCGCATACTTTCGTGCTTTGCACTCATCCTCGCACTTCGTCCGATCCCCGCATTTCATACGGGGTTATTGGGGTTGAACCACTTGGTGGTTCGGAGGTGCTTCCCCTCGAGAAGGGAAGATTTTGTTTGTGAACGTTTCTCCCTTTTTATTGGGCGAGGGCTGTGTTTTATTTACTGCTCAATCACCCCTTTGCCTGTCGGTACTTTGTTCACAATATTATTTCAAATTGCGTTCACGATCTTCACTGCGTTCCGGTACCCTCGAGAAGGGAAGATTTTGTTTGTGAACGTTTCTCTTTTTTTTGTTGGGCGAGGGCTGTGTTTTTATTGCCTTCTTGTTCACCCCTTTGCCTGTCGGCACTTTGTTCACAATATTATTTCAAATTGTGTTCACGATCTTCACTGTGTTCCGGTACCCTCGAGAAGGGAAGACTTGGTTTGCGTACGATTCTCCCTTTTTATTGGGTCGGGGTGCGTTTTATTTGAAGTTTTAAGTTAGAATAGTGTGATATCATCTTAAAATAATTTTGATTTCTCTGATTCGTAATTACAATTCCATTATCATCTCAAATTGTTTACCGCGAGGTAAAATCGAGTTTGATTTTAAAAATTCGGTGATCGACTCACATTCAATTTCGGTGTTGATGCATTTTATGGAGTTGTGTTGATTCAATTTCACCATTTCTTTAAGAAGTTGGCTGGCAATTCCCTTTCTTCGGTGGTTTTTATCAACTGCAATTTGGGTAATGTCACCCGATTTTGCCTCGAAAATGCAATAACCGGCCAACTTACTCTCTTTAAAAACTCCAAGCATCTTAAAATCATCCACCTTTCTGGATATTGCTTCGAAACTATTTTGCCAGGATGGTATAAAGTCACAGAATGCACTTGAAGATTCTGCTTGGGATAAATCAATGGCTTCCATCTTATAATCAGCCTTGGCACTTGCAGCGTTTAATTTTAGTTCTTCATTTTTCTGAACGAAGTAATTGAACTCTCTGCTCACGCAAAAGCCAAGCTTTTCATATACCGATACTGCTTTTGTATTGTGCTGTAAAACCTCAAGTAAATACTTTGAAACTCCGGTTTTTTTTAGAAAAGGGATGGAGTAGGTGAAAATTTTGCCGGCCAATCTTTGTCCGCGATACTCTTGTATGGTTCCCGTACCCGTATCGTATGCCATCTTAGTTTCATTAAATGAACCAATCCCATTGCAGGTGAAAGCAATTATCTTATTCCCTTCAAATGCGCCAAAGGATAGTTCAGGAACGAATCCTCTGCGGAGCAGCATGGTTTTTAATTCCGCGCTGTCTAATTGTATTTCATAATCGTTAAATGCTGCGCTAAAGGCTTCAAAAATTACAGGAAAACTGATTCCTTCCAAAGATTTTATTGTTATCATGACGAGGTAAATTGTTTGCTGTTTTTGCGTTTTGTCTGAAGTGTAAGTTAACTCCCAATTTTCCCATATCTCTGATGGTCAGAAAAATGAAGAACAATTTTTTTATTGTTTTTGCAATAAGGATAATACAAATCGTAATCGCCATTTTCTGCATCAAATCTTAATTCTTGACTGTCAGTATCAAAAAAATGATTTAAATAATCTCTTTCAGCTTTAGTTGTTTTAAATAGGAATCGCTTTTTATTTGGGGCAATTGTATCATTAGGATTTTTATAGTAGTTCTCAAATGACAGGAATAAATCAGAGCCATCAATAGAATCTTTCACAATTACCGAAACATTGGGAAAGTTTTTGTCTGTTTCAGATAAAATCTCTAGAATATCTGTTGTTTTTTCGATCCACTCTTCATTGAAATGATAATCTACCAGAATATCTGTTTTTTTTAAATTATCCTCCAAAATAGATTTAGCAGATTGGATTAGTAACTTTTCTTTCTTTATAGATGTTATGTAATCTCCGCCAAAAAGAAGACCTAGAATAAAAGGAAAGCTTAATATGAATATTAGAATGGTTAATTTTGAATTTCTTGTTTTTATTATATCAATGTCATTATTGTGTTTCTCTGCTATTCTTGTGAGATTGAACATGATATTTATAATTAGTGCACCAAACATTAATGCCAATATTCCCAAAATACTCATGTAAAAGGTCTGAGTAATATTTTCCCGAAATACTTTTAATCCGAATACCTCTACAGTCATAAATACAAAAACCCAATATATTAAGAGAGTGATTGAAATGATTCCGATAGCATTGCTTAGTCTTACTAATGATTTTGGGCTCATATTATTTCCTGTTATTTATAATTGGTGAATAAGAGATTGAATGGATTTATTAATTCACATGCCTTATATTTTTTATTCATAATAAATCATTCTTCCGAATTTATCAAAAGCTATCTGATAAACAAAACATGCGGTATGATAAAGTGGGAGAATGTGCTTTACAGATCCTAATTTGGATTTATTATGAATATCCTTTTGATCAAATGCCAGCTATTATGCGCAATTTCTCTTTTGTACAAAGTGATAAAAAGATGTAACTTAAGTCTTATTCATTAAAACTGCTTGTTATGAAAAAACTATTACTATTTGTCGCCATGGTATTGTTTTGCGGTACCGGGATGGCACAGCAAGAAAGATTTCTGGTTTTTGAATTTATGAAAGTTACTAATGATCAGGAAACAAATTACTGGGAGACAGAAACTTTCTGGGAGAAAATTCATGCCGAACGTGTTAAAAGCGGAGAAATTATAGGTTGGGATTTGTGGTCATTAAAACCTGGAGGTACCGAGCAAGGCTATCAGTATGTAACGGTTACCATATACAACGATCCCGTAAAAGCTTTATCGGATGGTGATGTGTGGGGAGCTGCAAAAAAGGCTTACCCTACCATGTCGGATGAAGAGTTAAGGAAAGCATTAGAGGAGGGAGAGAAATCCAGAGAACTTAGCAAAAGAATGTTTTTAACTGTTGTTAAAGCAACTAATGATAACTTTAAAATGGAAGTAGGAACCGTTATGAGAATGAATTTTATGGAGGCTCTTGACGGGAAATTTGATGAATATGAAAAAGCTGAAATAGAATTGTTTTTACCTATCCATCAGGAAAGGGTGGATGCCGGAACAATGAGTCATTGGGCTTTAGCGAGAGTTCTGATGCCATCGGGCAGTAAGGTGCCAACTACTCACATGACTTTTGATATGTTTACAGGTTATCTGCACTATTTTGACGCCTACGGCCGTAACGAAGTATTTAATGTGGATGCCGAAACCCAGATGAAGATTGATGAAGCTTTAAAAACAAGAGATTTGAATTGGACTTATTTGGGAACCTTGAAGAAAACTGTGAAATAGACAATATTGTACTGATAACAAAAGAGGATAAGATTAAATTCTTATCCTCTTTTTTGTTAAAAAAACAACTAAAATTAGTTTTCATTTTTAATTTGTATTCATAATTACATACCAGTTCCATTCGTTAGGATCTCCAAGGCCAACACTAGGAGTGTACCGAAAAATGCCAATCTTTTTACCACTCTTTAGATACCTTGATACAATTGATAAATGATTAACTGCATTCCAAATGGAATCAAGGGGATATTCAAGTCCTTCTTCAGGGAAAATGATTTGAAAATCATCATTGGCAGGTTTTTCAACCGGAACTTCCAAACTGGCAAACTGAGAAGGATAATAGAACCATTTTGGGAATTTTAAATGTCCGGTTCCATCCCAAACGATGGATCCATTAAAAATCCACTCATTGCCAGGCTCATAAAATAAACGGATATTCCCAAAATCTCCAGGAGGCTCATAATCTACACCAATTGGAATTGTGTCAGCATCGGAATAATCAGCATGCAGAAAAAGCTCTGTGCCTTGTTCAAATTCATAGCTCGTGTAGTCAACTTGCAGCAATAAAATACTCTGCTTGTGTTCATGGATATAAACATCATCCGAATCGTCTAAACAACTAGTCATTAGTCCTAGTAATACAAAAAACATCCATCTTTTCATCATCGAAAATTTTAAAATTACCAATCTAATCACCACAAAAATAATGCCTTACTATATCAGTACTTGTGCAATTAGACTCTTGCTTTTTAATGATGAAGAGATTTGGATTTGGTTGCTTTCAGTATCTGGTATTTTATGCAGATGTTTTTTCTCTTTTATTGGGGATTTATGAAGGGAGAGGGGGGAAATTGCAGTGAATAGAATTATTTTAATGATCTGGTTAAACCAAAAGTATATTTTACAGTCTTAGTAAAGCGATTCAATAATATTAAAAGATAAACACATGAGAAAATTACTATTTGCAGCTTGTTGCCTACTGCTTATTATCACTTCAAGCTTATCTGCACAAGAATTTCAGGGTAAAGCCATTTACGAGAGTAAGACAACAGTGAAAATGGATTTTGGTGGCAGAAATATCCCTGAGGACAGGAAAAAGATGATGTTGGAGCGAATGAAAAAGGCTGGTGAGAAAACATATGCACTGAATTTTAATCAGATTGAATCAATTTATAAGGAAGAAGTGAAATTGGAACAACCTAGTGGTGGTGCTGGTGGCGGCGGAATGAGGTTTGGGATGATGGGAAGTAATGGTGAAGATTATTACAAAAATGTAAAAGAGGGTACTTACTCGGTTAAAAATGATCTCTTTGGTAAGATTTTCCTTGTGAAAGACAGTCTGCCAAAACTGGAATGGAAAATGGGGAGCGAAACGAAGAAAATTGGGAATTATACTGCATTTAAGGCAACTGCTCTCATACATGTAAAACGACCTAATATGTCGGCTATCTTTAATCGTAATCAGGATAGTACGGCAAAAGAATTTATCGAAAAAGAAATTGAGATCGTAGCCTGGTATTCTCCGGATATACCAGTAAATCAGGGCCCAGCTTCGTATTGGGGTTTGCCCGGTTTAATTTTAGAGGTGAATGACGATATTACAACCATATTGTGTTCTCAAATTATTATGAATCCAAAAGAGAGAATCGAAATTAAAGCTCCATCAAAAGGAAAAGAAGTTAGTCAGGCTGAGTACGATGAAATCTCGCGAAAAAAAATGAAAGAAATGCGTGAAAGTGGTGGTTTTGGAGGCCGAAGAGGAGGAGGAGGTCATGGACCTCATTAGATCATTTTTTAAGTTATTAGCTATCGACAAAATAGGATTTCTCAATTCAATCAAATGTAAGCTCTCATGAAAAAGATTATTCTTTTAACACTATTTTTATGTGTTTTTGTTACCGGTTTCTCTCAAAAAATGTCCTTAAAGGGGATTGTAAGGGATAGTACCGGATCGGGTGTTGAAATGGCAAATGTGATTGCAGTTAATACAGAAACAAACTTGTTGGAATCTTATTGTGTGACTAATCATAGTGGATTGTACAAGCTGAGTTTACTCACGAATTCATTATACAATATAAAGGTTAGTTTTATTGGTTTTGAGCCGAAAGAGTTCTCTTTTACTACAGCGACTGATGATGTACAGAAGGATGTTGACTTATCGGAAGAAAGCAGTTTGCTTTCGGAGGTTGATGTTACATACACAATGCCCGTTTCGGTTCGTGGCGATACAATTGTATACGATACCGATTCATTTACAACAGGAACCGAAAAGAAATTAAAGGATGTATTGGTGACCCTTCCTGGAATTGAGATGAATGATGATGGACAAATTGAAGTTGAAGGGAAAAAGGTAACGAAAGTAATGGTAGAAGGCAAGGACTTTTTCGATGGTGATTCTAAAATTGCTTCGGACAATATTCCTGCTGATGCTATTGATAAGATTGAAGTACTGCGAAATTACAATGAGGTTGGACAAATGAAAGGTTTATCGAACGATGATGATAATGTTGCTATAAACATTCGCTTAAAAGCAGGCAAGAAGAAATTCTGGTTTGGTGAATTTACTGCAGGAGCAGGTCCTGATGAGAAATTTCTGGCTCATCCAAAACTGTTTTATTACAGTCCTAAATTTAGCTTAAACGTGATAACCGATGCCAATAATATTGGTGAAGTTCCTTTTACACGAAGAGATTATATGAATTTTACCGGTGGTTTCAGAGGTTTTAATTCTGGCGGAGGAAGTTCTATTGAAGTAGGATCTGATGGTTTAGGCTTAACCACGGCACAAAATAATAGGGCAAAAGATGTGGATACCAAATTTGGAGCAATCAATTTTTCGTATTCACCAAAGAAGACATTGGACTTAAGTGGTTTCGGAATTTATTCTTACACGGGAACTAAAATGGAAACTCAAAAATCCACGACTTATAAATTAGATGGAAACAGTTCGCAGGTTGAGGAAGCGATTGATAATACCGATCAGACTGTAAACTTAGGATTGCTTAAATTTAGTTCGGTTTATAAGCCAAATTCTAATTTTCAGTTCGATTACGATGTTCTTTTAAAAAAGTCGGGTGATGAAGAAGAAGAAGATGTCCTTTCATTGGTGAATTCTGAAACAGACAATATTACACAGTTTAAAAAGCAAAAGCCAATTTCTGTAAACCAGAATGCGAATATCTATTATACATTGAATGAGAGAAATATTTTCTCATTCGAAGCTCAGCACATGTATCAGGATGAAGATCCGTTTTACAATGCGGTTAGAGATGAGTTTGCCTTTGTGAGTTTGTTTCCTGTTGATGAGAGCGTAGGTCTTTACAATTTGAATCAGCAGAAGAACATTGTAAGCAATAAGGTAGATGCAAAGCTGGATTACTACTACATTACAGGTGATAAAAGCAATATTGAATTCACTTTGGGAACCACTCAAAGTCATCAGAATTTCGATTCAGAGATCTTTCAAATTTTAGATGATAATTCAAAATTAGATATGGCTGGAGAAGAATTTACGAACGATGTTAAATTCAATATTTCCGATTTGTTTTTTGCATTTCATTACAAACTGCAAGCTGGTATTTTTACTTTTAATCCAGGTGTAAGCCTGCATCAGTATGAGGCAAAAAACACTCAACTAGGATCAACTATAAAGGATGAGTTAACATCTGTACTGCCCGATTTGTATGTGAATATGCAGTTGAAGAAGTCGGAGAATTTGCGTTTCAATTACCGGGTTACACGTTCTTTTACAGATGTCTCTAAATTTGCAGAGTCTTTTGTTTTGAACAATTACAATTCGGTATACAGTGGAAACAGAAATTTAGAAAGTGCTTTGAATCACAGGCTATCTTTAAATTTCTTTAGTTTCAATATGTTCAATTTTACCAACATGTTCGCCAATTTAACTTATACCAAGCGAATTGACGCCTTGAAAAGCGATGTGATGCCCATTGGAATTAATCAGGTGAGAACAACGATTAACTCCAACTTTAATGATGAATCTATTAGTGCCAGTGGGAGATACCAGAGAACATTTAAAAAAATTAAAGGATCTGTTAAGGCTGATTTTTCGTGGGCTAAAACCAATAATTTAGTGAATTCAAAACCTAGTGTTTCAGAATCCCTAAATCAGAATTACAGCGGTTCATTGGCTACTAACTTTAAAAATGCACCAAACCTGGAAGTTGGTTACAAATACTCTGTGAGCGAATACGACAGAGGTGCCACAACAACAACTTATTACACAAAAAGGCCTTATGCAAAATTTGATGCTGCATTCTTGAAGAGTTTTATTTTTACTGTCGATTACGATTTGCATAGTTATACCAATAAAAACAAGACCATTGAAAATGAGTACAGTTTCTTGGATGCAAATCTTACTTATCAGAAAAAAGACAGCAAGTGGGAGTTTGGTGTAAAAGGGAAAAACTTATTGAATACGGAGTCTTTGGATCAAAGCAGTGAAAACGATTATTCGTTTTCTTCATCAACCTATTTTGTACAGCCACGGTACGTATTGTTTACCATTAAATATGATATTTAATTAAGATACTCTCAGGAATAACGAACGGTTAGATGTCTAGTAAGTTTATTAGGCTTAAAGCAGGTGCAAATTTTATATTGCATCTGCTTTTTATTTTAATTGTGGATTTTTAGCTTTTATCGAGAAGATTAGCAGAATAACAACACATACAAGCCCAGCGTATCCGGCTAAACGGTAACTGTTTGTTAGCGTGTAAATTCTGCTGAAGAATAGAGGCGCGAATGCACTTGAAAACACAACTAAGGACATTGATAAACCACTAATAGCACCCAAATGTTTCCGTCCGTAGAAACGTGGCCAGGTAATCGCTACTATCACGGCATATAGCCCACCCATAATTCCGTTCCCTACTATTAATACGTAGTAGCCAATTTGGTAATCTAAAATAGCTACGCCCAAACTTGCCAACAGACAACCAATTAGGTATACAAATAGTAGCTTTTGCATTTTAATGTAATCACTAAGAATATTACCTGCAATGGCTGTAATTATTGAGATAATAGAAGCCGGAACAAATACACTCAGAGCTTTTTGCTCAGAAAATCCACATGATTCGAAAATGGATATGACGTTAAAGGTAAATCCAGTAATAAAAAAAGCATTAAAACTTAAGGAAAGAGCAAACACCCAAAATACCCAAGTGCTTCGAGCTTCTTTCAAAGTATATTGCTTTTTTGTTTGAAAAGTTGGAAGGTTTTTTACTTTGGGTTCAATAATTTTTCCATCAGGAATTAATCCACATTCTTCTGGATTGTCACGATAAAAAAGAAAGGCTAGAACAACAAATATAAAAGTAAGAAAGGCCAATATCTGATAGGCAATGCTCCAGTCAAAACGAGTAATGATAAGAGCAATAAACAGAGGAG
Source organism: Labilibaculum sp. (assembly GCA_032125735.1). GTDB lineage: Bacteria > Bacteroidota > Bacteroidia > Bacteroidales > Marinifilaceae > Labilibaculum. Next base: position 4,623 of record JAQBBZ010000436.1, on the reverse strand, counting down.
ATACTGCAAAACCAAAAGATTGAAATGCGCTTGAAATACTATTGGCCAATCCTCTTCGTTGGTCGAACCATTTCATTACCATGTTGCGCGAGGCTAAGGTTAATACTCCCTGGCCGGAAAAACGTAAAAAGAAGAATAAAAGTGAGATAAGAATAAATGAGACTGTTGAAAATCCAATGTTAATATATTGTGATATCGATTCGGAAAATAGTTGTGAAAAGGAAAATAAAATTAGAGTAAGTCCCAATCCTAAAGCGGCAATTATTGCTGTAAAACGAGCTCCAAATTTATCGTAAATTTTACCCGCATAGGTTAAGAAAAGAGAACTCGCTACTGTTCCAATCAAATAGGCCGAACTTAAAGCATCACGGCTTAATTGTAAAGATTCAATCAGGTAATTGGTAAATACAGAAACGCCCATTGTTTGCCCGGGAATACTGCAAAGTACTCCAAGAGTACCTATAATCATAACAATCCAGCCGTAAAAGAAAGGGGATTTTGCAGGAGCAAATGGGAAATTAGGATTTCTTTTCAAAGTCAATGATATATTAAGTTGAGTGTATAAAAGGAAGTATTAAAAATTGAGATTTTTTTAATTCAAGTTTTCTTTTACCCATTCCAAAACATCACCAAATCTGTAATTTTCGAGAAAGGAAAAGTGTTTTTCATTCTTCAATTTTAAGCGGGTGAAAATAGGAGTGTTAATACCGCATAAAAATTTGGTAAGAAGTTCGTCCGTTAAATGATCACCAAATTTAGCAATGGCAGATTGACACAATTCAATATAATTAAATTCGTGCAGGTTTTTTAACTCGTGTGATTTGGCAATTTTCACCGGTCCCGAATTGCAAACAGAACAATGTCCGCACTTTTCCCATTCGGGATATTCCCCAAAATAATTCGCCAGTTTTTTACTGATGCATGTTTCCGATTCGAACAGACTTAGCATTTCCCGAATTCGATTCACTTCAACTCCTTCTTTCGTTTTAAAGCTATCGTAAAGTTCCTGGGCTACTGTATCGATATCAAAATCTGGATTTGTAACGGCAAAAACATCCACCATTAGTTTCGCTTCCAAATTGATTAATTTCTCAGCATCAAAATATTCAAGAGCCGAGACAACGCGATTTCGATCTGTCGAATAATTTTGACTGATGGTGTCAAAATTTACCGTTGTCCATTTTCTCGCTTTCTCGGAATGATCGAAAATGGCCTGAATAAATTCCTTTCGTTCTCCTTGGAACTTTTCAACGATACTTTTTTCATCACTATTTAAGCTAAATCGATAGTCGGCAAAATAGCTGTACTGAGGTTTAATGATTCCACGTATCTCCATGTAAACCAGTAGGGTTTTAATTGGTAGAATACGGATATTACAATGCGCAGGAAGTGTATTTAACTTGATTTCCCAGCTGGTTTCAGCCTTTTTTACGCGTCTGAGAATTTCTTTTATGCCTGATAGGGCAGGTGTGTCTCCAAATATGAAATTCTCAAGCACATTCACATTGTCGTGATTTGCCAAAACAATACAATCTGATTTTTTTCCATCTCGACCAGCCCGGCCAATTTCCTGAGAATAGTTTTCGGTCGATTTTGGAAGATCGTAATGAATCACATATCGAATGTTCGATTTATCGATTCCCATTCCAAAAGCAATTGTTGCTACCACACAATTTATTTTATTGGCCATAAATTGATTTTGAATTTCTTCGCGATCTTCACTTTTTAATCCGGCGTGATATGCTTTGGAGAGAATTCCTTTTTTTGATAAAATGGCTGAAACTATTTCTGCCGTTTTTTGTTGAGTCACATATACAATTCCACATTCACTTTTACGGGGAAGAAGTAAGGATATCAATTTGTTGTTTTTCTCTGATTGAATTACAGGAATTACATTTAAATCTAAATTAGATCGGTAAAATCCGGTAATTATTACTTGCTCTTTTGCAATGGCAAATTTTTTACTCATGTCTTCGATTACTTTCGGAGTTGCAGTTGCAGTAAGCAAGAGTACTTGTTTGGCCTGAAAAGTTTCACGATAATCAGGTAGTTTTAAATAATCAGGTCTGAAATTGTGTCCCCATTCCGAGATGCAATGTGCTTCATCAATAACTAGTAAGGAGATTGGAATGTCTTTCAAAAATCTACGAAAGCGCTCATTTTTAAAACGCTCAACCGATATCATTAAAATTTTATGTCGTTTGGCGCGAATCCCATTCATGATATCCTGTTCTTCCTCTTTCGAGAGAGAGGAATCAATACGCACTGCCGATATATTTTTTGATTGAAGAAAATCAATCTGATCTTTTATCAAGGCCAGTAATGGTGAAACCACAACGGTAATTTCAGGAAGTTGAAGAGCGGGAAGTTGGTAACAAAGCGATTTTCCCGATCCGGTTGGGAAGATGGCTATTGCTGATTTTCCTTCCAGTATATTAGAGATAACCTCTTTTTGTCCAGGTTTAAAATCTGAAAATCCAAAATTATCTTGTAAAAGATTGTGTAACATATTCTGCAATTGCATATTGTATAAAAAGTACCTGAATACACATAAATTGCGTATTTAGTTCATGATTAAAAGCTTATTGATTTGTTGCGAAGATCGAAATTAATCAAATTAAAATACATTTATGGAAATTTACCTTAAGAAGAATTGGTTAATCATTTAGTGTTTGGTTATCGTTCTGATTAATAAGCCTTGCATAAAGGTACGGAGTATCGAAATAAAAAATGTGTTTGATTGCATGTATTAAAAAATAGTATAAATTTCAGCTTATTCATAGATGATAAGGCATTCTTGTTTGATCTTAGCTTACAATTTCGTTAATTTGCATCGCAAGCGATATAAATTAGAAATATGGACAATTTATCAAACAAGGAGTTCGATCCTCTTAAATTGGAGAATCAATTATGCTTTACTATTTATGCAGCCTCACGGCTTATGACCCGACAATATCAACCTTTTCTTGATCAACTGGGAATTACCTACCCACAATATTTGGTATTCCTGGTTTTATGGGAGAAAGATGGCATTAGTGTCAATGAAATTGGTTGTAAACTTTTTCTGAATACCAACACCTTAACTCCTTTGTTGAAACGTATGGAGCAACTTTCTTTAATCAAGAGAATAAAGTGTTGCCAAGATGAAAGAAAGGTTCTCATTTATCTTTCCGATAAAGGAATCAATATGAAAAACGAAGCGAAAAGCATTCCTTTGGAAATGGCAAATTCTCTTAATTGCAGTGTTGAAAAAGCAATGTGTTTGAAAAAAGAATTAGAAATTCTGATCAATAATATGCTTAAATAGTCTTGCTTTTTTTTGCAAAAACTGCATTCTTTTTCTATTAATATCCTGTTGCACTTATATATTACGTATCGTAGATGTTCAAATTCATCACCAAATTACTTCGAAGAGAACAAGAATATTCAGCAGTTGGGAAAAAGCTACTAAAGCTGGCTTTCCCAATTATTGGCTCGTATCTTTTGCACATGACCTACAACCTTACCGATATGATTTGGGTAGGATATTTGGGAAGTGGTGCAGTTGCTGCGGTTGGTTCTGCAGGTTTCTTTTTACAGCTTGGTTGGGCAATGGTTTCTATTGTAACGGTAGGTGCAAATATTAAAATAGCACACTCGGTAGGTGCGGAAGATATGGATGCCGCAGGTAGGTATTCAACTGCTGGCTTTTGGGGAATTGGCGGGATTGCCATTTTATTCACTTCCGTATTTTTAGCCTTTCCGGAACAATTCATTAGCTTTTTTCAAATGAAAGATGTCCAGGTTAATGAAATGGCTATTTCTTATTTGTGGATTAGTGCTTTTGGTATCATCATCAGTTTTGTGAACCTTTTATTCATTAGTATTTTTAATGCACATGGTGAGACTAAAATTTCATTTAAGGCTAGTGTTATTGGGACTTTGGTGAATATTGTTCTTGATCCGCTGTTGATTTTTTCATTTGATATGGGTGTTGAAGGGGCGGCTATTGCAACAATTATTGGAAGGGGATGTAGTCTTGCGTATTTCTATTTTGTATATCAAAAATTCGATACTATTTATTTTAAAGGTTTATTACCAATTACCGATAAACTAAAAAACTTATTTCGGGTTGGTTTACCAGCAGCTATTCAGCGTATTTCATTTTCAGTTATTTATATTTTTCTGGCAAGAATCATTGCCGATTGGGGACCGAATGCTATTGCAGTACAGAAAATTGGTGTTCAAATAGAGTCAATTACATTTATGATCGTTGGTGGAATTATGCAGGCCGTAACTATTATGGTTGGTCATAGTTATGGAGCCAAGAACTTAACTGAGGTTCCTAATATTTACCGGGCTGGTTGGCGAATATCTCTAGCGGTTGGAGCCGTAACTACATTGATCTTTTTGCTTCTTCCACAAACTCTATTTTCCATTTTTGTACCCGAAGCTGAGAGTATATCAATGGGTAAGGATTATTTAATGATACTGGCAGCATCGCAGTTATTTATGTGTTTAGAAATGATTAGTGCAGGAGTATTTAATGGATTAGGGAAAACTAAAATTCCGGCAACTGTAAGTGTAATCTTTACTTCATTGCGCTTACCTGGAGCATATATTCTTGGTTTTTATACGTTTTTA
>JAQBBZ010000435.1:0-8818 GCA_032125735.1 Labilibaculum sp. | reverse complement strand
CAACAGGGGATAGGGTGTAATACTTTTTCCGGTCACCTGGTTTAGTATGATATACAATCATGTTCGATTTGATGAGATTCTGAAGATTTGTGGAGATTGTACTCTTACTTGCACCTAAAAAATGAACTAAATCATCAAAAGTTGCTCCATTTTCCTTATTGATAAAAAGAGTTGCAAATATTCTGGCAGCAATGGGAGCAAGGTTTTCCTGCTTCTCCATGAACATTCCAAATCGTTCTACCAGTATTTTTTTTTGCTCTTCTAATTGGATAAGATTCATCATTTCTTTATTTTTTCTGTGGCAAATATACGATTAGTTCGGTTTGTTCCGAACTAAAAAAGGTTAATTTTATTTAAGAAGGCTAAATTTATATAAGAAATTGGATTATAGAATTACGAATTAATCATTGGTGATATATATTGTCCTGACAATAAGATGCTTCAGTATGCGTGGTTTTTCCTCGCACTGTGGATGGATTCTACACTTTACAAGTTTTACCTATTGCTATTTAGATTGATTAAGAACACTTAATCTTTTGTAACATTCACATTTACTGCTCGTTAAACACTTTTGGATTTTGAAACCCTGTAGCTGAAATTTTTTTGGCACAGAATTCCCTATATGAGTTGTGAAGTTGAAAAAAAAGAGTGAAAAATAGAGATGATAAAATTATTTGTGAAAACACACCGGAAGTTAATACATGGATAGGATTCCACTAGAGTGTTCTGTTCTACAAGTTTGAAAATCAGTCTGTTTTAAAGTGACAGATTAATAACTCTTAAACTTTTGTAACATTCAGATATCAGTTGCGTTAAAACCTATAAATGAAGTGACCCCTGTGGTAAATTTAAATTTTGGCACAGAATTCTCTATATGATTTGTGAAGTTGAAAAAAAAGAGTGAAAAATAGAGATGATAAAATTTTTTGTGAAAAACAAACGGGAAGTTAATACATGGATAGGATTCCACAAGAGTATGCTATTCGGACAAGATTCACTGCAAGGAGATATAACTGAGAATAAAGTTTTAAGAAATCTCTTATTTGAGAAAACAAATTCCTTCAGTAAGTTTATGGGGATCCATTCAGTTCTACAATCGGATAATAATCTCCTCAAAACCCAAAATCAAAAGAAAGGCTTTAATCAGATTTTGATCAAATACTTATTGGAGTCTGATGACACCTATTTAGACAGTGTGGTACACAAACCAGGTGAATAGAGAGCACTGTTCAATGATTCAATTGTTTAATTAGTACAAAGAACATATGCATTTTGCATGCTGATTCAATAATCGGTTAGTGCATTGTAAATGATCTTGTTACGATTTCAAAAGTTTGAAGTCCAGGGATCTTTATGCATAAAAATTAGAAAAATATTAATAAAAACGTATATTTAAAAGGGAAGAAGATGAAGACTATTAAAAAAATGAGTACGCTACTACTATTATTAGCATTATTAATTGGTTACACCAGCTGTGATGACGAATTAGTTGAGGAGCAGGATTCAACCGAGATTGTTGATCCAATAATTGACGAGAATACTGGCGATACAACAGTCGTTGATACTACTAGTGGCACGAATAATGAAAATAGACCTGTAATTGAAAATCAGGTTTTTAATAAAACCTTGATTATCGATGGTCATGATAATGATAGTTTGATTATACGTAATTGTACTTTTGAAAACATGACTGATATAGCACTTTTAATTAAGACTGTTGATCATGTAATTATTAAGGATTGTATTTTCAGGAATTTAAAATCACATGCGATTTTCTTACAAGAAGGTCAAAGTTCGGATAACATTTTAATTGAAGGAAACGAGATTTATAATGTTTCAGGAATAGGAATATTTGCTGGGGAAAATCATATTAACACTAAGTGTTTGGGAAATATAATTAATGAGGTAGGTCTTGTTAATATAGAAGGACACACACCACACGGTATTTATTTGAGTGGGAAAAATTTCATGATTGAAGGAAATACTATTTCTAATAGTGGTTCGGAATTTGGTAAAGGATTAGGAATTAGTGTGCGATCATATGGAACCATTGCAAAAAATAAAATTTACGGTGGAAAAGCCAGTGGTATAGCTTTCTCAAGTGATCATCCTGCTTTCTATGGCACATTATTAATCGAAAATAATGTCATCTTTGATAATTTTGAAAATGCCATTAGCCTTTACATGTCAAATGCGGACTCTCCACTTGGGAAAGTGACAGTTCGATTTAATACTTTATTATCCAGCAACAAACCTGTTGTTTATGCCAACACTTGGAAAAGTATGGAAAGTGAGTTAGAATCTTTGGGAAATATACTTATTAGAACTGATGGAGATACTAATTATGTTGATGTTTCAACATCAAATCCATTTGCTGAATCTCAAAATTTAGTAAGTAGTGGAGATCTTGGTTTTAAAAACTTTACAGGTAGAGATTTTCATTTGATTTCAGGTGCTAAAGCGCTCAATTTTGCAGTTGGAATTATTAATTTTCCTCAAAAGGATATGGATAATAAAGATAGGAGTTCGTCTGATTTAGATGCTGGAGCATACGAAGCAAATTAATTAATAGACGCAAAATAACTGGACGAAAAAGGGCTGTATCTGAATTGATACGGCCCTTTTTGTGCAAAAAAAGATTTAATTGTAAATTATCCTCTTGTAAAAAAAAATGTTTGAAAATTACCATTATCAGGCTGATATTTGTTTTCTAAAATTTATGTTCTGAACTTGTATGTAGGAGAGTGTGAAATAATTTCTGAAAATAGCTATGAAACAAATTGGAAGAATCCGCACCGTGTTTTTTGCCTTCCTTGCATTTTTTCTCTGAGATTTAATAATCTTCTATAGCTTTTTGTAGAAACAGATAGAGTAAGGTGTCGTTATTTTACGAATATTAAAATGAACTTGGTATGAGAAAAAAAATACTCCTGATTTCAAAAGATACGCTAAGGACTGCAGCATTAGGTTGTTATGGCAGTGAATTATGGAAAACCAAAAATATTGATGAGTTGGCAAATAAGGGAACCATTTTTCACCGGCACTACACTGCCGCTGCAACCTCAGCAATGTCATACACTTCAATGTTCACTGGAAAATACTGCCATGAATTGGATCGGAAGGAATTTACCGAAGTTGAAGTTTTTACAGGAGAATCCTTATTTCGAATTTTGGAGAGTAAAGGATATGCATGCCATATATTTTGGGGTGAAAGTTGGTTTCAAAATGTGGTTCCATACACTAAAATATACGGAGATAAAACGAATTTCCATAATTTGGATATTGAACAAAAAGTTGGTTCCCAACGAATAACGAAGACCAGCGAGGAGTTTATCATTCAGGAGACGTTGAGTAAAATTGTTGACGGGGTTTTGGAAATTAATGAGAATGAAGTGTTTATTTGGGTTCATTTCCCACATGTTTTGTATGGCAAATCTTGCTATGACTCAGATATTGAGGTTTTTGATGAGTTTGTTGGTGAAATGCGGAAGCATTTTAATGATGATTCTATTTACATTACCTCGGATCATGGTCATATGAATATGTCTAAAGGGATTCCGGTGTATGGATTTCATCTTTATGAAAGTGCGGTTAAAGTTCCCCTGATTACACCTAGGATTGATGGCAACAAAACAATTGAATTCCCAACTAGCCATACTCAGTTAATGGATATAATTCTTGAAGATAAGATAACTCATAATGATCATGTGTTTGTTGATACTCAGTATTTTCTGCAAGAGAATCGAAAATTGGCAGTTATAAAGGACAATTTTAAGTATATCTTCAATAAGAGGGGTAAAAAAGAAGAACTCTATGATCTGGAAGTTGATCCAGGGGAGAATGTAAATCTTCTTCAGAGGCAAGTTGAAGAAAAGGGTAGAGGAAAACTCTATTGGTTAGATGAGATCTACTATTACAAAAAATGGGACTTTGTACATTCGGTATATAGGGAATTAAAGGCTAAGAAGGATAAAGTTTGGAGAGAAGGTAGTTTTATTGACGAATTGCTGTACAAAATTAATTTTAAACGAAAATATCTTATTAATAAATTCAAGAATAAAAGATATCTGTTAAAGCGGAAAGGAATTTCTGACTCAAATCCATTTGTATTTAATTATAAAAGATAAGAAAATCTTATATATACTATATTTACAGGGTTTTTGTTTAATTTTTCTTATGGAATAATAAGCTTGTTTTATGGAAGGAAAACAATATTCAGTAAAAGAATTCATTTAAATCTGCAGATTTAACATTTTTCCATTGATTATTATTTAAAATGGTTTGAACTTGTATTACTTGCAAATAGAAAACAAGCAAGTTATATGAATTGCGGTTATCGAAATTAAGTAATTATTTGTTTTCTAATTCTTTTTAAGAAATAAAATATTAGAGCGATTATTATTCCAATTTCGTTTCAGTGAGTTTCATCTGACAAAGCAAAGCTTTGAGAAAGAAACAATTCAATCCCATCGTTCATATCATGGGAATGAGGAAACGAAGTAGTGCCCAAATCCTTCCTTCTGATTGGGATATTATTGCCTTAATTAAGCCTCTCTCTATTTTCCCTAAATTTAATTTTACATGCGACATCATCCGCGATTTTGATGTTGCAGCTGTGTGCTTGAAACTTTGTAAAAAAAATCATATGGGTAGCGAAATTGTGATGGTTGATCTGAAAGGGCAATACACCAGATTAAAAGAAAAAATTGATGCCGCGATAAATGGGGTGTTGCAATCTGCCAATTTTATTAATGGCCCGGAGGTTGATTGTTTTTCCAAGGAATTGGCAAGATGGATAGGAGTTAAGCATGTAATTCCATGTGCCAATGGCACCGATGCTTTGCAATTGGCAATTATGGCTCTGCAATTGCAAGCAGGAGATGAGGTAATTGTTCCGTCATTTACTTATGTTGCTACAGTAGAAGTAATTTCACTACTTGGGTTGAAACCTGTATTTGTAGATGTAGACCCTCACACATTTAACTTGGATGTTAATGATGTGCGGAAGAAAATTACGCAAAAAACTAAATTAATTATTCCTGTGCATCTCTTTGGACAATGTGCAGATATGGAAAAAATAATCACTATTGCGGAAAAATATAATTTAAAAATTGTTGAGGACACCGCACAGGCAATAGGAGCTAATTGCCGTTTTTCTGATGGAAGATCTGTTAATGCAGGAACAATTGGTGATTTTGGAGCAACTTCGTTTTTCCCATCAAAAAACCTCGGATGCTATGGTGATGGCGGAGCATTGTTTACAAATAATGATGACTTGGCGGCCAGGGTTAAAATGATGGCAAATCATGGTCAAAGAATAAAGTACCATCACGATTTAATTGGTTGCAATTCCAGATTGGATAGTATTCAAGCAGCCATTCTGAGAATTAAGCTTCGCTACCTGGACGAATTTACGGAAAAAAGAAGGAGTGTGGCAGCCTATTATCGAAGTCAGTTAAGATCTGTTCGAGGTATCTCAGTTCCTTTTTGTTCAAATTTTTCAACGCATGTTTACAATCAGTTTACTCTAAAAATTGATTTAAGTGATCGATTCCATATCGGGGATATAAGGGATAAGCTGCAAAAGGGATTGAAAAATAGAGGGATTCCTACAATGATTTATTATCCAGTTCCACTTCACCTGCAAAAAGCATATTGCAGTCTGGAATATCCAATTGGCAGTTTACCTATGTCGGAACGATTATGCGAATCGGTGTTGTCAATCCCAATACACACGGAAATAACGGAGGATGAATTGAAATTTATCACTGATTCCATTGAGGAAATTATGAATAAAATCTTGATAAGTGTTCCCGTTTCAAACAATAAACCCAAATGGAAGGAAGCTATTTTGCCCATGAATCTGCTATAATTGATGAAAACTGTGAAATTGGGCCAGGAACAAAAATTTGGCATTTCAGTCATGTAATGAGTGGGTGTAAAATTGGCCCAAATTGTAATCTCGGACAAAATGTATTCGTATCAAAATCGGTTATTCTGGGTGAGAATGTAAAAGTGCAGAACAATGTATCGTTGTTCACTGGAGTAATTTGTGAAGACGATGTGTTTTTAGGGCCTTCTATGGTTTTTACGAATGTAATTAATCCACGATCGGCTGTTATAAGGAAGAATGATTACAAAGAAACGATTGTTCGTAAAGGAGCTAGTATTGGAGCCAATGCCACGATTATTTGCGGCAATGAAATTGGCAAATATGCCTTTGTTGGAGCTGGTGCAGTGGTAACAGAATCTATTAAAGATTATGCTTTGGTTGTGGGAAACCCGTCCAGACAAATCGGTTGGGTAAGTGAATATGGACATCTGTTGAATTTTGATAAAAATGGGTTTGCAAGTTGCCAGGAAAGTGGACAGGAATATCTTATTAAAGATGAAATAGTGCGGAGAAAAGAGTAAGGATATTGGATTAAGATTTTTGGTGATGATGAAAAAGAAAAAAATTCGGTTTGGAATTGTTGGGATGGGGCACATTGGGAAACGACATTTGGAGATGATCAGATGCAATGATGATGCCGAAATAGTTGCTTGTTGTGACTTATTACCATTGGAAGAATTAGAACTTTATATTCCAGGCATTCCTTTCTATAGGAATTACGATGAGATGTTGATGAATCATAAGGAGATGGATGTTATTAATGTGTGTGTACCAAATGGTTTGCATGCAAAAATGTCAATTATTGCTCTTAATATGGGATATCATGTGGTTTGTGAAAAACCAATGGCTTTAAGTAAATCTGAAGCAGAGCAGATGTTATACAAGTCACTCGAGGTGTCGCGGCATATATTTGTTGTAAAACAAAATCGATATTCACCACCGGCAATATGGCTAAAGGAGATAATGAATCAGGAGCAATTGGGGCGGATTTATATGGTTCAATTGAGTTGTTATTGGAACAGGGCTGAACAGTATTATCAACCAAATTCGTGGAGAGGACGACAAAAAGAAGATGGTGGAACATTATTTACACAATTTTCACACTTTATTGATATCATGTATTGGCTATTTGGAGATATTAAGAATGTTAAAGGGATATTTAAGGATTTTAATCACGCCAAACTCACGGATTTTGAAGATTCAGGTGTTGTGAGTTTTGAATTTGTTAATGGAGGAATTGGATGCTTAAATTATTCAACTGCAGTCTATAAAAGGAATTTGGAAAGTTCTATAATCATTATAGGCGAAAAGGGAACAATTAAAGTTGCTGGTCAGTATATGAATGAGGTTGTTTACTGTGACATAAAAGATTATAAAATGCCTGAACTAAAACCATCAAATCCTCCTATTGATTATGGTACTTATAAAGGCTCGGCTCAGAATCATCATTACGTAATAGCCAATGTCGTTGAAAAGCTTCAAAATAAAGGCATAATTGCGACCAATGCTCTTGAAGGTTTAAAAGTTGTCGATATTATTGAACGAATTTATCAGCTACGAGATTTAAGTGTAATTAAACAAAAAAACGAACTGGCTAAACACTATAAATTGAATGGAGTAATTCAGTAAACCCTTTAATTAAACCCGATTCAAAACATTTGAATAGATTGTTAATAATTTTATCAATATTTTTTGTTCGATAAAAATGCAATAGATGGAAAATATTAGAATTGCTGTTATAGGACTTGGGTATGTTGGCTTGCCTTTAGCGGTTGAGTTTGGGAAAATATATCCAACACTCGGATTTGATATCAATGAAAAACGGGTGCTTGATTTGAAATTGGGCGAGGATTGGAGAAAAGATTTGGCCACTGATAATTTCAAATCTTCCATTCACCTGCAATTCACTAGTGATCCGGATCAATTAAGAGGATATAACGTGTATATAGTAGCTGTGCCTACGCCTGTAAATAAAAACAATCATCCTGATTTAACTTCTCTTTATGATGCTTCAAAAAACATTGGGAAGGCACTTAAAAGAAACGATGTTGTAATTTATGAATCGACAGTTTATCCAGGTGCAACCGAAGAAGATTGTGTTCCTGTTTTAGAGGAATTTAGTGGGTTAGTTTACAATAAAGATTTTTATTGTGGCTATTCTCCAGAGAGAATCAATCCAGGTGATAAGGTCCACACCTTAACAACCATTTGTAAAATCACCTCCGGATCGACACCAAAAACAGCAGATTTTGTGGATGAACTTTATAATTCTATTATTACTGCCGGAACCTATAAGGCATCATCAATTAAGGTGGCTGAGGCAGCTAAAGTAATTGAAAATGCACAGCGGGATATCAATATTGCATTTGTAAATGAGTTGGCAGTAATCTTTAACAAACTAGGGATTGATACAAATGAAGTTTTAGAAGCAGCTTCCACCAAATGGAACTTTTTACCCTTTAAACCAGGTTTAGTAGGAGGACATTGTATTGGTGTTGATCCATACTATTTAGCTCATAAAGCCTTAGAGGTGGGATATAATCCTCAAATTCTACTGGCCGGAAGAAGACTTAATGATGAAATGGGGTCGTTTGTCGCATTTAATGTTATTAAGGAAATGGTTAAAAAAGGCTTCCGGATTCCTGGGTCTAATGTTCTCGTGATGGGCATTACATTCAAGGAAAATTGTCCTGATATTAGAAATTCAAAAGTTATTGGTTTAATTAAGGAACTTAAGGAGTTTGGCTGCAATGTTGAAGTTTATGATCCTTGGGCTAATCCAATTGAGGTATGGGACAGATATAATTTGAAAATAATACCCTACTTGAATGGAAACAAGTATGATGCTATTGTTGCAGCAGTTGCTCACGACGAAATTCGTAAGGTAAATATAAAGACTCTGAAAAATGGTCACGATGCTGTAGT
>JAQBBZ010000434.1:0-4476 GCA_032125735.1 Labilibaculum sp. | reverse complement strand
CAACAATTCCTTTAACACTATGGATATGATCATTACAACAACAGCGATACTTCCAAATTCGGATGATTCCCTACTTTGCAAGGTGTGATAGGATTCAATAATAAAATCGAAAGCCACTAAAAGCAGTAAGATTCCAATAATAAATGCACTAATTAAATCGGCACGTCCATGACCAAAAGGATGCTCCTCATCTGCCGGCTTCTTCGAAATCTTAGCACCAACAATTACAATTACCGAACTCAAACTATCCGACAAAGTATGCCAGGCATCGGCAATAATCGCAATGGAACCTGTAGCCAAACCAGCCCAGTATTTTAATCCAAAAAGCAATATATTTCCTACTATAGAAAGCCAGCCTTCTACAAAGGCCCAATTCGATTTATCTAACTTAAATTTGGAATTTTTCAATTTGTAATAATTTTTAAATGCAAGCTATAAACAAGAGATTGACTGCTAATATTGTATCAATTAAGCTAAATTTTCATCAACCGAAAGAAGTTTTGAAGATGCCAGCTTTGTTTTATTTTTCTTATCAATGTAAAAATCAATTCTTCCCAAAGCAATTCCTGCCCATCCAACCTGATTGATCAGAACCTCCTCACCATCTAAATTTAAAACCCGTTCCGGAGTTTCCAATAAGGTGTGGGTATGTCCACTAACAATTAAATCAACACCTCTGGTTTTTCTGGCTAAATCAACATCGCAATCACCTCCCGAATTATTTCTCAATCCTAAATGCGAAAGACAAATAATCAAATCACACGCATTTTCATCCTTTAAAATACTCACCATTTTCACGGTAACATCAACAGGATTGATATAGGAAATTGGGCCTCTATTTACGGGTTCAACAAATCCATCTAAATCAACACCTACACTAAAAACACCAATTCTCAAATCTCCTTTATCAAATATTTTATAAGCAGGGATCTTTCCTTCCAATTCGGTTCCCGAAAAGTCATAATTAGCATTCAACAGGGGGAAGTTAAGGTGCTTTAATTGACTTGCGATTCCTTCAATTCCATTATCAAACTCATGATTCCCGATATTTCCGGCATCGTAACCAATCTTCGACATCAATTTAAATTCGGACTCTCCTTTAAAGTAATTGAAGTAAGGTGTTCCTTGAAACACATCACCTGCATCGAATAACAAAACCAACTCTTCTTCGTTTCTGATTTTTTGAACCAATGCATGAATTCTCGCAAAACCGCCCAAGCCTCCAAATTCAGGATCGCTCTTTGGAAAAGGTTCAATGCGGCTGTGTAAATCGTTGGTGTGAAGAATTGTAATTTTCTGCAATCCGTTTGTTTTAGCAGAAGCTGATTTAGGTATAATTCCTGTTCCCAAAAACACACCTGCCACACCAATATTTTTCAGAAAGTCTCTTCTATTCCACATGGTAAATCCTCCCGTCTAGTTCTGCTGAAATATGTTTCCCTTTTTTGTAATCACGACTAATGAATTTGATCATTTCCGATCGTAATTTTAGATGCAAATGTCGGAATGTTTCCCTTGTACCAAATGCAGACAATCCTCCACCACCATTCACCAAATAATCAATCGCCAAAATGTGATATACCTTTTCTAAATCAACTGATGCTCCATTAACAAGAATATCAACAGCCTTTTTATCTTTAATACCCATTTTCAAGCCACTAATTCCTTCTCCTCCAAATTCGGCAACCTGATTTAGGAGTTTAACTAAATCATGCCCTTTCATGCCAACAATTACCAATTCGTTTTTAAAAGGCAGCATCTCGAACATTCTACCCGTTGTAATTTCACCTTTTGGTATTCCTGTACGAATTCCGCCCTGATTCATGATTGCGATATCAACAGAGTGAGATAATTGATTCTCCACACAAAATTCTTTTCCAATAAAAAGCATTGCATCGGCAATGTAATTAGACAGTTTACTCTCCGGTTTTCCAACAATCATTGCTTCATCACTAATCGAAAGAAGCGTATTCATTTCCCCATCTAACTGCGATTTATAGCTTTCAATTACATTTGTAAAAACAGTATCCTTCTGCGAATAAAAATCCATAACCGAATCAATCGAATAATTAGATTGACCAATAGGTTTATTGATATTACGGGTCACAGAACAAGCAGCAACAACTAATAGTAAAACCAATAATTTCAATGAGTTATACAAGTATGATTTCATATGATTATAATTTTAAGTTTTTGCCATATGGAACTTACCATGCTGGGAATAATCATCTCCTTGTGTGTCAAAATCACCTTTCATGGACGTTTCATATAATTATAATTTGTTTTTTAGTTGCTATATTGAACTTACCATGCTGGGAATAATCATCCCCCTGTATGTCATAATCGCTTTAGCATGGGCGTTTCATATAAGATTTAAAGATAAAACACACCCTTGCCTTCTTTTTAAGGGGATGACAAAACTATAAAAAAACCCTTGATTTATGTATTGTTTTAAGCTGAATAATTTAAAAATCTATTGTTAATTGCTGAGGTTCCGAAAAATCGATATGATTCGAGACAGTTAATCCTAGTAATCGAATACTTTCTTTTAGTTCAACCTGATTCAGTAATTCATTGGCAATATTTAGAATTTGATCGAGCTGATTTAATTCCTGCAAAATGGTTTTACTTCTTGTTACTTGCTCGAAACTACTGTATTTCACTTTCAAGCTTAATGTTCTACCTCTAAAACCACTCTTCTTTAGTCGACGCAATAAATCTTCAGCAGTAGGAATCATATCCTTCTTAATCAATTCCCGATCTGATAAATCCGTATAAAATGTATGCTCTGTACTCACCGATTTACGAACCCGATTGGGATTAACCGGACGATTGTCAATTCCTCTTGAAATTTGATAGTAGTAAACTCCTGCTTTCCCAAATACCCGAGTCAATTCAACAAGACTTCTCTCTTTCAGATCTTTCCCTCTAAATATCCCCAACTGATGCATTTTATCGGCAGTAACCTTTCCCACTCCAAAAAATTTATCGATGGCTAAATGCTCTATAAAATCCTCTACATCTTTAGGGGGAATAACAAATAACCCATCTGGCTTTTGATAATCGGAAGCAATTTTAGCCAAAAATTTATTTACTGATATTCCTGCAGATGCAGTTAATCCAGTTACTTCTTTAATTCGATCTTTAATTTCTCTGGCAATGAGACTTGCGGACGGTAGATTTTTCTTATTGTGGGTAACATCTAAAAAAGCTTCATCAATGGAAAGAGGCTCCACCAAATCGGTAAATTCTCGAAAAACATTCATAATTTGATTGGAAATCTCCTTATAGCGATCATGCCTTCCTTTTACAAAAATTAAATTTGGACATCTCCTTTTCGCAATGGAAGAAGGCATCGCAGAACGCACGCCGAATTTCCTCGCCTCGTAGCTGGCTGCAGCCACCACACCTCTATCTCCAGAGCCTCCAACCGCAATGGGTTTGCCCTGAAGTTCAGGATTATCTTTCTGCTCTACCGAAGCAAAAAAAGCATCCATGTCAATGTGAATTATTTTACGATTTTCCTCCCCCATTTCCAAAGCAATTATCTCGAAACTATTTGTAAAATAATCGTTTCAATTTTAGTAATTTTACCCGCCCATAAATAAAAAAAGATTAAGTATCGTCAAGCCAAGCACGATGCAAAAATAGGGAATAAATACAATCAAATCTGTTCTTACAAAGATCAAAACAAGAAAAGTGAACCAAATTAAAGATCTTACAAGCGGGAATATTTTCTCGCAAATTATAAAACTGGCTATTCCAATTATTGCCACCTCATTTGTACAAATGGCGTACAATATGACTGATATGGCATGGTTAGGACAGGTAGGGAGCGAAACTGTTAGTGCTGTTGGTATGGCACTTTATCTGGTTTGGTTTGGTGCATCACTTCTATTTATTCCCAAAATTGGTGTTGAAGTCGGAATTTCGCAATCCATTGGAAGTAAAAATTTGGAACGCGCCCAATCATTTGCAAAAAATGCTTTTAGTTTGTCATTCATTATTTCCATTGCATTTGCTCTTTGCGTCTGGATATTTGCAGAACCCATTATCAGTCTTTTTAAAATCAATAGTGACTTTGTAAATGGAACGGCCTTAAAATACCTTCGAATAATTGCCATAGGAATGCCATTTACCTTTTCCAATATCACCATGGCCGGAATTTACAATGGAGTTGGCAATACAAAAACTTCATTTTGGATCAATGCATTTGGTCTGGTTGTAAACATGATACTGGATCCAATCCTTATTTTTGGCTGGGGAAGTATTCCGAGTATGGGTGCAGAAGGAGCAGGAATTGCTACCGTGATTTCTCAGATAAGTGTATTTCTTGTTTTTATATATTTCTTGTATATCAAAGAGAATCCTTTACATCTCAAAAACTATTTGGGTAAAATTCAAAAAGAATTCCTTATTCCAATCCTAAAGATTGGGGGGCCTGTTGCACTTCAATCAGCTTGGTTTGCCTTTATC
>JAQBBZ010000433.1:0-19552 GCA_032125735.1 Labilibaculum sp. | reverse complement strand
GTTTTAGTTTCTTTAACAATGACTTCAATTGTAAAATTGAGGTGGTACAATTTGGCTGGAGCTATTCTTTTTTCTGCTTACGGATTTCTAATAGGCTCATTACCTGTGGGAATTATGAATTTCCTTATTGTTTGTGCAAATCTTTATAACCTGCAGAAAATGTACAAACGCAAAGAAAACTTTAAAATTATTGAGATAAAAGAAAATGATGAGCTGTTAATGCATTTTCTTGACTATTATAAAAAAGACATCAAGAGTTTCTTTCCCGATTATAAAATGGGAAAAGGACAATTGGGTATGTTTATACTGAGAGATATGGCGGTTGCAGGAATTTTTATCGGTTCTAAAGATCAAACGGAATTACGAATTGAATTAGATTATGCTTTACCTCAATATCGCGACTTTAAAGTAGGTGCTTATTTGTACAATCAATTGAGTAATATTTTATACAAACATGATATCCATTCTGTTTATTGCGACACGGGAATGAATCTAAAATATATGGAGAAAATGGGATTTGAAGCATCCGAGAAAGATGGCAATTCCATCATGCAAAAAACATTAAAATAATCCTCTTAATAATCTAAGCCCAAATGTTAAATTCAACATTTGGGCTTTTTTTTATTCTTCTAACTTACTGGCATCTTCCAAGCCATTATCTTTTTTTCGCCCAGCTTCCTTCAAGGCTTTATTCAAAATCCATTCTATTTGACCATTTGTACTTCGAAATTCATCAACAGCCCACTTTTCCAACACCTTATACATCCCAGGATCAAGACGCAGAACAAATGATTTCTTTTTTGCCATATTTAATAAATTATTGATACAAAGTTCCAGTATTTACTATAGGAGTCACATCTTTATCGGAACAAAGCACAACCATCAAATTACTAACCATTGTTGCTTTCTTATCCTCATCAAGATCAACAATATTCTTTTGTGCCAATTGCGCCAAAGCCATGTCCACCATACTTACAGCACCTTCAACAATTTTAAACCGTGCTGCAACTACTGCCGTTGCTTGCTGGCGACGTAACATTGCACCTGCAATTTCAGATGCGTACGCAAGGTAGTTAATTCTCGCTTCCATTACTTCAATCCCCGCAATCTCTAATCGGTCTGTCAATTCGCTTTCCAATAATTCACTTACCTCATTTCCTCCCGAACGCAATGTAATTTCAGCCTGTTCATCCTCAAAATTATCATACGGATACGAACCAGCCATATGTCGAATAGCTGCCTCAGACTGAATATTTACAAAATGTTCAAAATTATCCACATCGAATGCAGCTTTGTAAGTATCTCTTACTCTCCAAACCAAAACAACTCCAATCATAATTGGATTTCCAATTTTGTCATTCACCTTTATAGGATCGCTATCCAAATTTCGGGCTCTTAAACTTACTTTCTTTTTTACCATAAATGGATTTACCCAAAAGAATCCATTAGTCCTTATGGTTCCTTTATATGCTCCAAACAGTACGAGCACCGAAGTTTCATTTGGATTTACGATTGTAAAACCAGGCATACAAGCAATAATCAATGGAATAAAAATAACGAAAAGTGGATTCCTTATCATCACCAATCCGAAAATGCCAATTACCAACATTGCAAGAACAACGAAAACCATTAAAAACCCAGGTTTTGCAGAATAACTCTTTTCTTCTCTCATAATAATTTGTTTTGATATCATTTCGATATCAATATACGTCTTTTTTGTGAATCTGAAAATTTTGGGACAAAAAAAAACCGAAGTATTAAATACTCCGGTTATTTTTTAGTTTAAGGTGATTTCTGCAATATCTGGAAATTTCAGATTTACATTTTTTGTGGATTGACGAAATCCTAAAACACGATGAAGAAGATTTGATTTCGACTTTACATTGAACTTGTCAAGATAATTCGATAGTTCAATTGATTCGAACACATCCGAACTTGCAATTCGATCCATAAGTAAAATCATTTCTTTTCTGGTATTTTTACGATCGAAATTTAAAAGAGTATAAACATCATTCATAGGCAAATAATTATTTCTATTTCCCTATTAACGCATTAAATTCAACTTTAGTATTTAAGCATAAAAAAGACTGGAAAACTAAGGTTTTCCAGTCCATTTATTTTTACACTTTATACATCATACTAAAAAGTAAGACTCATGTTTCTTTCCTCAATGGTTTTCCGCATATTAATTAAGGCATAGCGCATACGTCCTAATGCTGTATTAATACTTACATCAGTCTGTTCGGCAATCTCTTTAAAGCTGAGACCTTTGTAATGTCGCAAAATAACCACTTCCCTCTGGTCGTCTGGAAGTTCATTAACCAAATTACGAATATCAGAATAAATCTGATTTCGAACTAATTCATCTTCATAGGTTTCCTCACAATATTTTGTAGAATTGAATATATCCAACTCATAATCATCTTTCGAGAAGGTATTGTTTTGCTTCTCTTTTCTAAAATGATCAATAATTAAGTTGTGAGCAATTCTTAGCACCCAAGCCAAAAATT
Source organism: Labilibaculum sp. (assembly GCA_032125735.1). Lineage (GTDB taxonomy): Bacteria > Bacteroidota > Bacteroidia > Bacteroidales > Marinifilaceae > Labilibaculum. The sequence continues at coordinate 17,042 of JAQBBZ010000433.1, read as the reverse complement.
TACCATTGTCTTGATATTTCCCCATACGGAGCGATCGGATTACCTTTATAAAAGTATCCTGAAATAAGTCCTCGGAAAGCTGATGATTTTTTACAATTAGATAAATATATGTGTATACTCTGTCCCTATGTCGGGTTACAAGTGTATCAATACTATCATGATTACCATCAATGAATTGCTTAACGAGATCATAATCGGTAGGATTAATCTTTCTCAATTTCACAGCTATTTAATAAAACAGTGTAAAAATTATTCTATAAGCAATGTCTCCTTTATTATTGATGGATACTAAATATTCCTAATAGTATGCAAGAAACTAATTTTTAATGAGATTTGAAAATGTTTAGAAGTTAAATATCTTTGTAGATTCGATTTTAGTAAACTTATAAGAAACCTAATCTGAAATCGGATTACAAATATGGCAGACAAGAATTCAGAAAAATACATCTATATAAAAGGGGCAAAAGTTCATAATCTAAAGAATATTGACCTTAAAATTCCAAGAAATAAATTTATTGTAATCACTGGTCTCTCAGGATCAGGGAAATCCTCTTTGGCATTTGATACTCTTTATGCCGAAGGGCAGAGAAGGTATGTTGAAAGTTTATCATCTTATGCAAGACAATTTTTAGGACGAATTGACAAGCCCGAAGTTGATTTCATTAAGGGAATACCACCTGCCATCGCAATTGAACAGAAAGTGAATACCAGAAATCCTCGTTCAACTGTCGGTACTTCAACAGAGATTTACGATTACCTCAAGCTTCTTTTCGCAAGAATCGGAAAAACTTACTCGCCTATTTCGAATATCCTTGTAAAAAGGCACTCCATTACTGATGTTGTGAAGTATATTCTTAGTCAGGAAGAGTCTGTCCCGGTAATGATATTAGCGGAAATACACTATGGTGACAGAAGTAAAAAAGAACAGTTGGAAGTTTTATCGCAACAAGGATTTTCAAGAATAGAAAATAAAGGTGAGATCCATAAAATTTTTGAAGCAATTGAAAATCCAAATCTTCTTCAAAAAGATGAACCAATAAACATTGTAATTGATAGAATACGAGTTTCGTCGGATGAAGATACCCAAAACAGATTAGCTGATTCTTTACAAACTGCATTTTACGAAGGAAAAGGAGAATGTCTTCTCTCTATTGATGGCAGCACAGATTATAAATCTTTCTCGAATCGTTTTGAAGCAGACGGTATCGTATTTGAAGATCCCAATGTACACACCTTCAGCTTCAATAATCCACTGGGTGCTTGCCCAACCTGCGAAGGCTTTGGTAAAGTAATCGGTATCGACGAAGATTTGGTTATCCCCAACAAAACGCTTAGCATCTACGATGATGCTATTGTTTGCTGGAAGGGTGAAAAGATGCAGGAATGGAAAAACAAACTAATCTACTCGGCAGATAAATTCGATTTTCCAATTCATCGTTCCTATTTTGAACTAAACGAAGAGGAAAAACTATTGCTCTGGACTGGAAATAAGCATTTCAAAGGTTTAAATGATTTTTTCAAATATCTGGAAGCAAAACAATATAAAATTCAATACCGGGTAATGTTATCACGTTACCGAGGAAAAACCATTTGCCCTGATTGCAGAGGAACACGTCTAAAAAAAGAAGCTGGCTATATTAAAGTAAATGGCAAAAATATTCAGGATTTGGTTTTAATGCCATTGAATGAACTCAACGTTTTTTTCGAAAATTTAGAGTTGGATAAAACGGATGAAAAAATTGCCAATCGATTACTAATTGATATTAGAAGTCGTATTAATTTCTTATCGGATGTTGGATTGGGTTACCTAACACTTAATCGTTTGTCGAGTAGCTTATCCGGAGGAGAATCACAACGAATAAATTTAGCAACTTCGCTAGGTAGTAGTCTTGTTGGCTCACTTTATATTCTCGATGAACCCAGCATTGGACTTCATTCGAGAGATACTGAATTGCTTATTAAAGTTTTGAGGCAGTTGCGCGATTTGGGAAATACTGTTATTGTTGTTGAACACGATGAAGATATTATTTTGGCCGCCGATGAACTAATCGATATTGGACCTTATGCAGGCAGACTAGGCGGAGAAGTGGTATTTCATGGAAATCTTGAACAGTTAAAAGACTCTTCGGAAAGTTTAACTTCCCAATACATATCTGGGAAAATGATGATTCCGGTGCCTGAAATTCGAAAAAAATGGAATAATTATATTGAAATAATTGGTGCAAGAGAAAATAATTTAAAAGGCCTAAACATAAAGTTCCCACTGAATATCATGTCGGTAATCACCGGTGTTAGCGGATCAGGAAAATCGTCACTAATAAAGACAATCTTGTATCCTGCATTAAAAAAACATTACGGTGGCTATTCTGATAAAAGCGGTCATTTCGATGCTCTTAAAGGAGATTTGCATCTAATTCAGGATATTGAGTTTGTTGATCAGAATCCAATTGGCAAATCATCTAGGTCGAACCCTGTAACCTACTTAAAAGCGTACGACGAAATCAGGAAGCTATTTGCCGACCAAAAAGCGTCTCAATATAGTGGTTTAAAACCATCACATTTTTCTTTTAACATTGACGGTGGCCGATGCGATGAATGTCAGGGTGAAGGAATTATTAAAGTGGAAATGCAGTTCATGGCTGATATTTACCTTCAATGTGAAAGCTGTAAAGGAAAAAGATTTAAAGATGATATTTTGCAAATTCGATACAATCAAAAAAACATTCATGATGTTTTAGAAATGACTGTAAACGAAGCCACTGAATTCTTTTCTCAAGGCAAAAGCACAATCGAGAAGAAAATCGTTCAGAGAATCCAACCATTAGTTGATGTTGGATTGGGCTACGTGAAATTGGGACAATCATCGAGCACATTAAGCGGTGGCGAAAGTCAGAGGGTGAAACTAGCCTCCTTTTTAGCTAAAGAAAAAGCAGAACCTTGTCTATTTGTATTCGATGAGCCAACTACAGGATTGCATTTTCATGATATTCATAAATTAATGGATGCATTTAATGCTCTAATATCCCGAGGACACACCCTAATCATTATTGAGCACAACATGGAAATAATTAAATGTGCCGATTGGTTAATTGATTTAGGCCCCGAAGGTGGAATTAATGGAGGACAAATTGTTTTTGAGGGAGTTCCGGAAGATGCTATTAATTGTTCGACATCCTATACAGGGCAATATTTAAAAGAAAAACTAACAAAAAAAGGTTCCTAAAAGGAACCTTTTTTTTTATAATTTCATTCCAAACAAAATGGAAACACAACCGCTTTCCTGTATTAATACGGGATTCTTTTCCTTAATAAAATCCAATGATATTATAAGGGTCTTAGCTTCATCCAATTCAAAATCAAAACAATCGGTATAATTATTTTCCTTGTTATCAAAAATCAAATTCTGATCCGAGTCTGTAATCTTAAAATGAATTATTGGCATGTGCTCTTCCCCTCCAACGACTATCCGATATTTTTGCCCTCTAAAAAAAGCTTTATGTAATTCGACTTCCTCTTCTTGATTTAAATAAGCACCATTATAATTTCCATCGTGAATATAATTTTCAAGCTTTGGTTTAAAATGTTCTTTTGCAAAATCTTTGCATTGTGAAAAACCTAAGTGAATAGAAACAAAAAATACAAATAAAGCAGATAGTAAATAATACTTCATATTTAAATTTCTGTATGATTAATTTTTAAAATTGTTACCTATTAATGAACCAGATAATCTCTTATATCACCCACTTTCGCAATTAGTTGAACAAATACCAATTCATCAACAGAATCAATAAATTCAGCATCATCTTTCTGTTCCAAATTTTTACTGCTCTTTTCAAATAATTTTTCCAATTGCAATATATCCACATAAATAGGTTTAATAACAGGATCTGACTGATTGTCTCGTAGGACAGATTTAATACTCTCAAGAGACAATTTCTGATCTAAAATTTGTTTAATTAATTCATGATGCGATTTATCACTTGGATTAACACTTTGAGTCGCTAAATACATACTCTCCACCCATCCTCCGATTAGCATCAAAGCGGCTAATGAATATCGGTCTTGCTCACGTAATTGTTCGTTTGACTCCATATAAATCTCCGATACAATATCAACAATCAGTTCTTTATTTGTCACATTACTTTCAAGCAAACGAAGCTTATCTTGATTAACGGTTCTTAGTACACCTAAAGATTCTGCAAGGTTTCTAGATACATTAATGTACTCAATTGATATTTGGTATTGTTCATTCAAGCTTGCATAGCTTAAATCGGCGCAATACACCCCAAGTGCAATTGCTCTTGATGAACTAGTAGAATATCCAGCTAAATTCTCAGTACTATTCAATAAATCTTTCCGAAAATATACTCCGGTTTTTGTTATCAGTAATGAAATTTCAATTGGACTTGGCAGAACAAAGAAAATTCGTTTCATCTTTTCAGCATTCTCCTTTATTAACTGATTTTCAAACAAATCCTCCTCAGATACCTGCTCTTTATTTTTTGATGAAAACAAATTGCACGAATTAAACAGTAGTAAAATACAAAGACTCAAAATAATTTTTCTCATTGATCCGAATCTGAAGGTTAACCTATTTCTTTCAACGAACTTAATTTACAATTTTTCAAGAATATAATATCAATTTTTCAAATAATATTTCACAATAAACAATGAAAAGAAAATAATCATTTGTTCTTTCACTTACGCGTACAACAAGCAAAAACATTCATCAGCATGCATTTAATATAGAATTAATTTAAAAATTCTACGGGAAAAATAATTACGAATAAATAACTTTTTCTATTCCTTCACAATCCCCCTTTTTAACACAAAACGATCTGATAACCTAGAATATATTAATTGATAATACAATTATCAAACAGATGATTTTTTGAAGTAATAAAAACAATAAAAATTGCTAATTTTGCACTTGAATAAATCAAAATTTCAATGAGCAATATTAGTAAAAAAGATTTACACAACGCTATAATCTTAGGACTTAACTCTACGGATAACAAAGTAGTACTCGATTCAATTGATCAATTACGAAAAGATGGGAAATCAGAAGATATTACACTACTGTTGGATCTAATGATTTCCAATTCCAATACGGAGATACAATCAGCAATCCGTAGTTTTCTTGGCGATCTAAAAAATCAGGACTCTGGTAAAATTATTATAGAGGCAATCGGGAATGATAAGTACTTTACGATTAGAAAGATTCTGGTTTCAATTTGTTGGGAAACTAGTATTGATTTCTCTCTTTACATTTCAACTTTTGTTGATTTACTAATAGTGTCCGATTTTGAGATTTCCTTTGAAGCATTTACTGTTATCGAAAATCTATCAGAGAAAATATCGGAAGAAATTAAACCTGTTGAGATGGCTAAACTTAAAGATGCCATTTCAGGAGCATCTCCCGAAAAAAAGGGAATGATTCATGAAGCAATTCATATAATTGATCAACTATAGAAAAAGAAAAAGCCGCTTTTAAAGCGGCTTTTGTTTTTATATCAAAACGTCTTTTTCATTATTCGAAAAGTACTTCATAAACTGTGCTCTTTCATATAAGCCAGGATCCTCAACACCTCCGTAATTTAAGCTACCTCGAAATTCTCCAACAGTCTTAAATTCTTTTTTCACCATCCATTTTGTAATACCTTCCAAAATAGTAGTGATTTGATCAAATCCATGTTCGTATATTGTTGAACAAACCTGAACTGTTGTGGCACCTGCCAATAATTGTTTTATTGCAGCTTCACCACTATGAATTCCGGTAGATGCAGAAAGATCTATTCCTTTAATTTTAGCTGATAACATACCTACCCAACGAAGAGATCTACGAATATCACTTGCAGAGCTCAAAACTTCAGCGCTGGTAATTTTCATCTTCTCAATATCAATATCTGGCTCATAAAATCTATTAAACAACACCAAAGCATCTGCTCCATCAGCATTTAATCGATTAGCAAAAGAAAGCAAATTGGTAAAATACATTCCAATTTTCATTGATATTGGAATATTCACTTCCTTTTTAACTGCATTAAATATCTCAAAATAGAAATTTTCGTATTCAGTAGAACTCATGTTTCTATCGTTAGGAACGATAAACACATTTAGCTCAATAGCATCAGCTCCGGCTTTTTCAATTTCCTTAGCAAAAGAAGTCCAATCCGATGAAGAAACACAATTAATACTTGCAATTACGGGTATAGAAACAGCTGCCTTAGCCTCCTTAATAAGAGTCAGATAATTCGAAATAGAATTTCCTTTAATGTAAGTCTGAATATAAGCTTCCGCCTCAGGATAACTCGTATTTGCAGGATCTTTACCAATAAGATGTTTTGCTTCGTTGCTAATCTGCTCTTCAAATAAAGACTTTAAAACAACAGCACCAGCACCTTTTTCTTCAATAATTTTAATTTTTCTTACCGAATTTGTAAGTCCGGAACTACTAACAATTAAAGGATTCTTTAATTGCAATCCCATATAAGTGGTTTCAAGATTAATCATACTATTTTATTTTTTTTTATATTTCAATCGTTGACAAACAAATATAGTAATTTCGAAAGAGAAATTTACACCCAAAGTACTGACTTAACCGTTTAATATACTTAGAAATTAATATCTAGATCCAAATATGGTACTTCCGACCCTAATCATGGTACTCCCCTCTTCTATTGCGAAAATATAATCGCCCGACATTCCCATTGAGATTTCCTTAAATTCCTCCTTATTTGGAAAGCAATCTGTCTGTAAACTTTCAAAAATTAACTTAAGACTCCTAAACTCTTTACGAATAAGGCTTTCATCATCAGTGTAGGTCGCCATTCCCATTACACCAGCAATTTTAATTGATTTTAACGATTTAAAATCTTCCGAAGCAAGTAATTCTTTTGCTTCCTCTAAATTTAGGCCAAATTTTGTTTCTTCAGTAGCGATATGAAATTGTAACAAGCAATCAATAACTCTATCGTTCTTCTCTGCCTGTTTATTAATCTCTATCAATAATTTGATGCTATCAACTGCATGGATCAATTTTACAAATTGAGCAATATACTTCACCTTATTAGTCTGAAGATGACCGATAAAATGCCATTCTATATCTTTAGGAAGATCTTGATATTTCTGTGCTAATTCTTGTGGCTTGTTCTCACCAAAAACACGGTAACCACCTTTGTAGGCTTCAATGATATCTTCCTTTGGTTTGGTTTTAGAAACAGCCACTAATTGCACTTTAGCAGGAATTTTTTCAAGAATAGTGTTTATGTTTTGAGATATGCTCATAGCAAATTGCAGATTTTAAATTTCAGATTCAAAATTACAACTTTTATGGATTTTGCTGTATTGTTTAGAGTTTTAATTATTTTCTGATAAAATAAAACCAACCCCATGCACATTTTCAATTTTTATCTGAGCATCAAGTTTCAAATGTTTTCTTAATTTGGTGATGAAAACATCCAAACTTCTGCCCATGAAATAATCATTTTCGCCCCACACATTTACCAAGATATCTTCTCTTCGCAACACATTATTTTTATTCTGAAGCAATAGATACAGTACATCACCTTCCTTTTGGGTGATACGAGAAATATTGCCATTTAAAGTTAGCGTGAGATTTGAATGATCGTAACTAAATTGTCCAATAGTAAATACTTGTTCTTTTGCTTCGGGGGCTGTATTTACCCGCTTTAACACAGCATTAATTCTGCGTACCAACTCATCCTCATCAAAAGGTTTTGTGATGTAATCATCTCCTCCCAAATCAAATCCTTTTAATTTATCTTCCTTTAAAGATTTAGCAGTTAAAAAAATAATGGGAATATTTTGATCTATTTTTCGAATCTTTTTTGCCAGAGTAAAACCATCCATTTTTGGCATCATGCAATCCAGTAAGCAAATATCAAATTTCGATTTAGAGAAAGACTCAAATCCCATCTCCCCATCTCTCGCCAAACTAACCGAGAAACCTTCCATTTTCAGAAAATCACTTAAGATAATTCCTAAATTAGGATCGTCTTCAACTAGTAATATATTTTTTGAATTAGAATTAGTCATAAAACAATTTTAGATTGATGGTAACACAACAGTAAAGGTACTGCCAAAGTTCCTTTTACTCAAAACATTTATCGATCCTTTATGAGAATCTATGATCATTTTGGAATAAGATAAGCCAATACCAAAGCCTTTCACATCATGTAAATCGCCGGTTGGTGCTCTGTAGTATCTATCGAAAACAAGCTTCTGTTCCTCCTTAGTCATTCCAATCCCTTTATCAGATACCGCAATGTAAAGATGTCCATTTGTATTTTTCGTCTCAACTTCTATTTCAGGTTTAGACCCAGAATACTTTACTGCATTATCCAACAAATTCAACAATACATTTTGAAGCAAATCTTTATCGCCATAAACCATATCATTTTTTGCATTCAACTTGTAATTTATTGTTCCTTCCCGCTCTGCTAATTGCACCGAAATACAATCGGAACATTCCATTAATAAGGAGTGTAAATTCATTTTATTCCAGCTCAACTTTAATTCACCTCTTTCCATACAAGCTAATTTTAAGAGCTGCTCAACTTGAATCTTTAATCGATTATTCTCAGAAGAAATCATATTTGAATAATGAATTATTTGATCCTTATCAGCATGTACTTTATCGCGCTTTAACATTCCACTAGCCAATGATATTGTTGCCATTGGTGTCTTAAACTCATGAGCTATATTATTGATTAAATCCGTAGTTCGACCCAAAATCTTTTTATCATTAATTAATGAAAAAACCGTAATCCCGAAAAAAGTACAAAGAATAACAATGAGTATTAATGAGCAAATAAACATGCTTCCCATACTATCCATTAAATTTTGCTCTCTTTTTTGGAAATAGACATTTAATATTGCTTTATCATGACTTAATGCTTTACGCAAGCTATAATAAAAGCATTTGCTTTTGGGTTGTTCATCGGCGGTACTCAATACCTCAATAGTATATGGCGATTGAATCTGATAATTTTTAAATTGCTGATGAATGATGGAATCTAATCGCCCTACCTCCAGCTTTAAAAGTTCACTATCTGAGGCATTGTATTTTTCTTTGTTCATGAATTTGCGCATCTTCTCGCAACTTTGCTGATCTTTTGTAAACTCATCAACAGACTCATGCAAGGCCAAACCAACCCGATGATTGAATTGCTCTTCATTTAAACTTCTGGCTCTACTAATCCATCTAATTTGAATTAGTAAAAGAAGAAGCAGTACAATTATCGAAATGACAATAAATATCTGAATTCTATAAACCTTAATTTTCTTCATTATCGTTTTAAAAGATAAACTCATAGACTTTTACTTGCTGAACATCTTTATTTTATGGTAGTTTTCACAAATCTAATTTAATTTTCAAGATATATTAATGCTTTAACAACTCATTAACAAGGGATAAAAAGATCTTTTACGTTCTTTAGGATACAATTCAAAATTAGACTAAAACGGATTAATTAACATTTAAATTTTATAAGCATGAAAAAGTTATTATTTGGACTTCTATTTGTATTTGCAATAAATGTAGTAAGTTTTGCCAGCCAACCTGTTATTTCAATTTTAGACAATGAGATTTCTTTATCTCAGGAACAAGAAAAAAAGGTTGAGAAGAAAAAATGTGATAAGGACTGTACAAAAGAATGTTGTACGAAAGAAGCTAAGGCAGAAAAAAAAGCTTGTTGTACGAAAGAAGCTAAAGCTGAAAAATGTGATAAAGCAAAGAAATGCGATAAAGCTGAAAAATGCACAAAGGAAGCTAAAGCAGAAAAAAAATGTGATGCTAACTGCACAAAAGAATGTTGTAAGAAATCATAAGCATATTGATGATATCTGTAAGCCCTTCAATTATATTGAGGGGCTTTTTTTATGCAGTTTGGTACAATTTATGTTATTATTTAAGAGTTAATTTATAAGAATCTAAATTATTTCGAGATGAAAAATATACTTTTTTTAGTTGTTGGAGCATTCTGTTTTTCTGGAGTATTTTCTCAGAATGTAGAACGATACAAAGAATATCATGACAATGGAAGAACTCTTATTTTACAAGGGGAATATGAAAAAGCCATATCATATTTAGACACTGCGATTAACATCATGCCTTACTACACTGCAATTTTTCAGGATAGAGGATATGCAAAAATGCAACTTAAAAAATACGAAGATGCCATTCTTGATTTTGACCATGTTCTCAATAAAAAGCCATATCTAACAGAAGTACGACTACAAAGAGGCATGGCACTTTACCATGTTAATCGACTTAATGAATCGGAATCGGACTTACTGGAAGTACTAAACAGCAATCCAAATAAAAGTCATGAGGTAATTATTTATCTGGATAATATTCAAAAAGAGCGAGAAATTACAGCACAACAAAATTACAATGAGAGTCTGGAATCAATGCGGTATCAAATCGAAAATGAACGAATTTACAGAGCTCGTCATCGGGAAGAAGTTATTTGGAATACTGTAATTCCCTTAGCCTTCTGGACTACCGTGTTTTTAACCTGGTAAATCCAGATCTGTCTTGATTGACTTTCTTATGAATGAAATTGACTTCCCCATAAAACGTGCTTTGTTATAACTAGGCAGGTCTGTATCTTCCATTTTTAAACGAACCTTTTCCAGACTCTCCACAGAACCAACAACGGTTAATACATCACCCAAACGAAGTCGAGTATATCCAGTAGAAATTAAGGTATTATTATTCCGTTTGGTAGCCAAAATAATCACATCTGTAGGAATTTGTAAATCCCTTAAGGTGATGCCGTGTAATTCTTTATTTTGCATTTCAATGTCTACAGTATCCTGATCTTTCTCCATACCAAGCAATAATGATGTGGCAATTGGTGATCGAACCAAGTGATCCATTAAGCTTACCATTACAGTAGAAGGTTCAACTATCAGTGCTCCAAGCTCATGGAATTTGTGCACATAACTCCTCTCATTTACCCTAACAACCACATCCCGCGTACCAAAATGCTCGTAGGCTAATTCGCAAAATTTAAGATTGTCCTCATCCTGATTCAACAACACAATCGCATCTGCTTTATCTGCCTCAAGTTTCTTTAATTCTATCAGATTTAATTCTTTTACATGCGTAACATCTACTCCTTGATATTCCAACTTTGCCCTCTCCTCATTTCTTGTTACTAATTTAACCAGCCAGCCGTGTTTCATTAATTGACGCGCCAAAGCAAGTGATTGACCTTCTAAACCAAAAATAATTGCTTTTTGAATTTTATTTTCGTGCAATAATTCTCTTTTCTTATGACTTTCACCAACCATTAAAATAAACCACTTAAAAAGAGGAGGTCCACAAATCTCATTTAGTACAATAACTCCAATTAATATAGCTGCAAATTGCGGTCCCCAGTCAGGATAACGGGCTGCAACGACTGATACCAAACCAATTGCAACTCCGGCCTGAGTGACATATGGCATCCATGAAAACCGATTTATTTTGAAAGGATCACCACCTAGAGTTCCTCCAATAAAAGCCCCTATAGCCATACTAATCAACCTAATGGTGAAGAATACCAAAGCAATACCCCAGGTTTTAGTCAGAATATCCAAAGAAACTGATGCTCCTGTGAGTGTATAAAAAATAATATAAATGGTTGGAACAACCATCTCGATTATCTTTACAAATTCTCTCCGGGAATTACCAAAATTAACAACTACAAAACTTCCAATAATACAAATCAACAAAGGTTCAATATACAATTCGAACCCAAGTGAAATCAGGCTTTGTTCACCCACGAAATGAGCCAACAGATAAATACTGTATCCTAATGCAACCAAAAGAATAGCTTTTTGCATGGTTGGTATTCCTCTGGATAAAAGCCAATTCATGGTTTGCCCTAGTATAAATCCAATTAAAAGAGAAAGACATAACTCGCCAATTAAAATTACAATTAACCAAATATCAAATGAAACTTTGGTAATTAAAGCTCCAGCGACAGCAAAACAGATGGTAAATAAAATAATTACCAGCACATCCTTTACTACCGTTACACCAATAGCGGTTTGGGTATATGGCCCTTTCGCCCTCATCTCATTAATTACTGCAATCGCAGATGCCGGGGAACGCGTAATAAAAATGGTTCCAATTAGCAAGGAAATAGCGATCTTTACTTCCCATTCAAGTTGTGCCATGAATGGTATTCTGTTGGACAAAAAAAGTATTCCTGCAACACTTAGCCCAAAGGTGAAGAAAAGCTGACTAAAAGTCATCCATTTGATACTTTTCATCCGCCCTTTCAATTCCTTCAGATAAAGTTCTGCTCCAGCGGCAAATGCAATAAAAGCCAAGCAGATTTCATTGATGAAATCCAATTGACCAATCGCCTTTTCGGGAACAAAGTTTAACATAAAAGGTCCACAAAGAATTCCTATAAAAAGAAGACCTGTTATTATGGGTAACTTAACTCTCGGAAAATACTGAGAGATTCTATTTGCTGCAACAGCAACGATCAGAAAGCCAGCAATAAACACAAGTATTTCAAGGTAATTATTCATTTAATCTAGATTTCGGTTAAAGAGATCATTGCATTTATTCCAATTTTAAGATACAGAATTATATTTATCAATGCAATTGAGTTCAACGATTAGCTGCTTATTTGTAGAATAAGCCATGCCCTATCCCGTTAAAATCGATGCACGAGGAAAGCTATTTTAAACTTAATATTAACCTCTCACTTAGTTAACATTAAGATGTTCGTATACGAACACCAACTGTACGATACTCAACACTATTAAGACTACATAAAAACAACACAAACACCATTACTTATTAAGTAACAAACAATTACCTTAATTGGCACAAATACTGATATATTCTAAAGTGTAAAACCACTATGTTTTAATACAAAGCATAATTCATTTAAAAACTGAACGAAACAACCAAATAAGATGAAAAAATATAGCTTTATATGGCTCTCTATCTTTCTAAGCCTACAATTAGTGTTCAGCTCATTGAGTATGGCGGAATCATATGATCTGAATGAAATAGAACGCATTTTAAAAGAAACTAAAGCATTGTGTTTTGAAGACAACGGATTGCTTTGGGGCAGAACTCTCGATGTTCCAATTCTTTTAATCGATAAAGAAAATGGAAAAATCTACTCAAACAAAAATAGTAAAACGCTGGGACTAAATCCCTATCATGAAATATACGCTGGTATTCTTCCCGAATTTGTTGATGTGGTAAAAGGACCTGCAAAAATAGGCAATCAAATTTGGGCTGTTATCCCACTGCCACTGCCAGAAGATAAAATTGAAAGACAATGTATTATTCTTCATGAAGCATTTCATTGTGTACAGCCTGAAATGGATTTGAAGCCTGAGCCTTACAATAACAACCACATGGACGAAATGGAAGCTCGTTTTTGGTTGAAACTGGAATGGAAAGCTCTTGAGTTGGCCTTACAAAGTGAAGGGGAAAATAAAAAACAAGCAATTACTGATGCAATCTGTTTTCGATATTATCGAAGAGCTTTGTATAGCAAATGTAACGGCTGTGAAAATCGATTTGAGATTCATGAAGGCATGGCCGAATATACAGCCCAAAAAATATGCAGGAATGATAAAGATCTAAAGGCATATTTGCAAAATCAGTTACAAACAATGTGGGAATCGCCCTCATTCGTTAACTGTTTCGCTTATTTTTCAGGACCTGTTTATGCCTATCTTCTGGATAATACGGAAACAAACTGGAGATTGAACTTAGCTGCCGGTGATGATATCGCAACAATAGTTCAATCGGCTTATGATATTTCACTACCATTCGACATGTATATGGAGGCAGAGGAAAGGTCAGTACTTTATAGTGGTGCTCAAATTATGGGAGAAGAATTAGATCGGGAACTTGCTTTATAATAGTACTTCAATTACATCTCTAAGGAACATTTACTATTGGGCAGCTTGTTTAGCTGCCCATTCTTTTCTATTTACTTTGGTTTAGACTTTTCGTATCTTTAATTACTAAATGAAAATATCATGAATATATTATTGGATCAAGGTTGGAGCGAAATTGATAGTAAATTGGTTAAAAATTATGAACTTCCTAACTTCATTGAGGCTGTCAATTTTATAAATTTAGTGGCTACAGAAGCTGATAACATGAATCATCACCCTGACATTAAACTCTACAACTATAAAAATGTACGCTTCATATTAACCACTCACTCCAAAGGGAAAATCACCCAAAAAGACATAGATCTCGCCAAACTTATCGATAAAATTTATGAATCGATGAAAGTCTTTTAAGTAATCACAATTCCTTTATTGTATGTGCCCAAGATTTGTAAGCCTTTCGTGTAATCTGATATTTTCGCCAGTGCATTTTTAAATTGTCGGGGCCCTTCAAATTCTAAATCGACATGAAAAAAGTATTGCCAATTGATACCTGGAATTGGAAGAGATTGAATCTTTGAGAGATTAATATTTTCCTTAGCAAAACAATCTAAAATATACGATAAACTTCCTGGCTGATGACTTGTGCTAAAATAAAGCGATGCTTTATTGTAACCACCATTAGATCCAACATCCTTTTGTCTTTTCAATAGAAAAAAACGCGTCTGATTGTTCTTAATGCTTTCTATTTCTGAGGCAATTATCTCCAATTGATACAATTCTGCAGGATAATCACCGGCAATGGCACCAATACCAATCAATTGATTATCTCTTACATTCTTGGCACTTAAAGCAGTATCTTCCATTTCCACCAACTTAATTTGCGGATAATCGAGAAAGAAGGAACGACATTGGTGAATTGCCATAGGGTGAGAATGAACCTCTTTTAAATCTTCAATTTTTTGCCCGGGCAAAGCCATTAAATTTTGCTTAATTCGCAGAAAGATTTCACCTTCGATCACAAGGCCTGAATCTTGTAATAATCCGTAATTTTGAAGTATACTTCCGGCAATAGAATTTTCAATCGCCATAATTCCTCCATCACAGATCGATTCATCTTGGGTTAATTGAACCAGCTTAGCGAAGTTTTCGGCTGGGATAATTTCAACATCTTCTCCGTAATAAGCATTCGCTGCTAAATGGTGAAAGCAGCCTTCAACACCTTGAATTACAATTTTTCTTTTTCTCATGGTTATAGTTAGATTTTATATCACAAAAAAGAGTCCCAATTAACAAGGACTCTTCATGAATAGTTTTAAATTTTATTTCATCAGAATCCTGTTCTTCTCTCTGTTAAAAAAGAAAAAAATAAAAACCCAAATCTTAAAAAATACTGTTCTCATATAGTCAAAAAAAAAGAGCCCTTATAGAGGCTCATCATCAGTTAATAGTACGTGAAAGTCCTCTTCTAACAACAGTTGCTAAAAAAGAAAAATCGCTCGATATGTAGATTATTATTCATACTTTTTGTACTAATTTGTTTCAAAGGTAAAAAAATATTCCATACAACCTGACAATTGTCATACTCATGCACAAACTAATGCCAAGTAACTAAATATTCTCACACAAGAGGGACCATATTACTTTCAACAGCTACTATTTTCTGATTTTTAGACATTTAACAGATCAATAACAATCGAATCTATTCTTTCTCATCCAATAGTAGTATATTTAATACTCAATTGTCTTTTATACGGAATATGAATTTTAAAACACAACTTCTGCTGCTTGCTGCAGTACTTTTCTTTGGCACAAAAACAGCTAAGTCTCAGGAAATTAAATCCTGTAATTTTAATGAATTGGAACCTATTTTTCATTACCAAAATGACACTACTTACGTGATTAACTTTTGGGCCATGTGGTGCAAACCATGCGTTGAAGAGTTGCCGGAATTTGAGGATATCCGTAACGATTACGCCGATGAAAAAGTGAAGGTAATCCTGATAAGCCTTGATTTTGGAACAAATGTTAAAGATCGGCTATCAAAATTTTTAGAACGAAAAGACATTCACGCAAAAGTAGTATTGCTTGACGATCCGGATGCGGATAGCTGGATTGGAAAAGTAGATGAAAACTGGGATGGTGCTCTTCCTGCCACGCTTATCTATAAAAAGGATAAAAGAATAGTTTTTACCCGCCAGATTTCATACGACGAACTGGCGAAGTCTATTGATCAAATGAATAATCACAGCAATTAAAATTTATCATCATGAAGAAAATATTGATTCTTGGCCTGTTTATTTTGGCCAGTATTGGAGTAAATGCTCAAGCTTACCAGGTAGGTTACCAAGCAGAAGATTTTAAGCTTAAAAGTGTGGATGGGAAACAGATTTCGCTCGCCGATTATGAGGATGCAAAAGGTTTTATTGTAATATTCACCTGCAACCATTGTCCGTATTCTGTGGCCTACGAAGATCGGATTATCGAAATTGACAAAAAATACAAGGCAAAAGGCTATCCTGTAATAGCAATCAATCCAAATGATCCGGAATTGTATCCAAGTGATTCTTTTGAAAATATGATTAAACGATCGAAGGAGAAAGGCTTTACATTTCCTTATTTGATCGATGAAACACAAGATATATTTAAGACCTATGGAGCCACCAAAACCCCTCATGTATTCATTCTGAGTAATAACGAAGGGGAATATACTGTAGAATATATAGGTGCAATTGATAACAACTACAAAAATGCATTAGAAGTTACAAGCCACTACGTAGATGATGCTGTAGATGCATTGCTACAAAATAAAAAACCTGAAATTACTTCAACCAAGGCAATTGGTTGCGGAATTAAAATCAAAGAATAAAGGAAGTATCAAGGATAAAGATCCAAGTATCAAATGATGCCTGGATCTTTACTACAAATTCAATCAAGTTTATTCGGCAATTTTAAGAGAGAGTTTTCCAACCACCCTGCCCGATTCGCTGTACTGATGGGCCTCTGCAACATCAATCAAATCATAGGATTTGTCGATATGAGTTTTTAACAGTCCTGCATCAACAAAATCGGCTAATATTTCGAGATCTTCTTTACTTTCCTTCACAAAAATCTCCTTCATTTTTCTGGAACTTACCAGGTTATGAATAGAA
>JAQBBZ010000432.1:0-3407 GCA_032125735.1 Labilibaculum sp. | reverse complement strand
ATCTCAGATGTGAAATTAAGTAGAGCCCAGAGCCCCATTAGAGGGCAGTATACTGCCCTCTAATGGGGCTCTGGGCTCTACTTAATTTCACATCTGAGATGCTTTCAATTTCAAAGCTTTGTGGATATTGCTGTTAATATTCTTTCTGGTAACAGCATAAATCAAAACAGGATAATTGTAACTATACTCGCTGATTAACAAACCATCCTCAAAATCTGTCAGCATTTGAACTCCCCTGTTTTTTGATTTATCTTCAAACCAGGTTGTATTGAGTTCGGTGAAGGTTATATCGATTGTTTCAAGCCTGCCTTTTGCTGGATTACAAATGATTATTTTCATTATTTTTTTCTCCGTGTGTTCAATGTTTCTGTTAATCTATAGCTTTGCCAGGAACAATTTATCACATGGGCTCTGTGGGTTACACGATCCAACAGGGCTGCTGTTAAAGATGGATCCCCAAATATTTGTGTCCAATCACCAAACCCTTTGTTGGTTGTTATAATTATCGGTTTGCGCTCATGTCGTTCAGCTAAAACTTGAAACAGAAGCTCTGCACCTGACTTGGAAAAGGGTACGTAACCGAGTTCATCTTATGGAAAGCTAAATATTATGTAAAGCTGAATGCAGAATATTCGTAAATTAAGATAGTTAATCTGATTTAACTTTACATAATAAATCTCATATGACAGTTTTTAGCCACTCTAATAGCTCTTCTTTTTTTTTAACTGAAAATTTTTCCTTTGGTAATACTTTGATGCTTGCTTTTTCGATTGCTTTTCTTTTAAGTTCTGGGTCGGATTTTGCATAAATTTCAGTTGTTGTAACCGATGAATGTCCCAAAAAATCGCGTATATAGATCAAATTAACTCCGCTTTGTAATAAATGCATAGCCTTACTATGCCTGAGGACATGTGGTGACATTTTAGCAGGGAATAAATTTGTATTGTTAATTGTTGCTTTTTTAACATTTTTTTTCAATATGTAGGTCAAGCCAGCACGTGTCAATTTTTCGTTTTTCTTATTAAAAAATAGTGGTTCAGTTCCTTTTGTTTCATTAAATAATTCATAATCAATCATATATTTTTTTAGGATATTCATTGTTTGAGGCATTAAGGGTATAATCCTTGTTTTATTCCCTTTTCCTGTCAATCGAATCGTTGCAGGCGTTTTTATTCGTATGTAGCTTACTTTCAAGTCAGCTATTTCCTGTACTCTCGCTCCTGTATCATACATTAATGCAAGAATTGCCAAATCCCTACGCTCGGATCGAATGTTTATGTCTGGAATCGAAAGAAGTGTTTTGATGCCTTCAATAGATAAATAATTCATTTCAGTTACTGACATTTTTTTTGATTTAATCGCTATAATTGAACTACATAATGCCATGTATTCTGGTGCTTCCAACTGAATGTACCTAAAAAAGGCGTGTAATGCGGCTAAACGTAAGTTTCTTGTGGATACAGAAGATTTTTTTTCCGACTCTATCCAATAGAGAAAGTCCTCAATCATATCCCGGCTTATTATCGAGAAAGTAATCGTTTCTGGCCTTATTCTTAATTCATCGTTACAGTATCTTAAAAAAATGATAAAAGTATCTCTGTATGACCTAATTGTGTTACTGCTGTATCCTGTTCTTGTTGGTATGTATTTTAAAAAATAAACTGATAAATATGTAGTAAAATCAATTTTGCTCATGGTGCACCACCTTTGGGAATACATTCTTGTATAGTGGAGTAGTGGCATCAATGATGCTGCAATACGCTTCTTTAGTAAGTCTTAAATATTTTTCTGTACTCTCAATGCAACTGTGTCCTAGGTATGCGCTTAATATGGGTAGTGTACAGTAGACATCCTGTCCGTCATTAATCATTTTTTCAAGGGCATGAACAGCATAAGTATGTCGAAGATCATGAACCCGGGGCACTGCTGAACCTTCAAGGAAAGTACCTGCACGCCGCATAAATTCTTTTAATTTTACATAAACAGGTGTCCTATTATATTTACCGCCATCTCTGGATGGGTAAAAATAGCCTTCTCTAAACATATCAAAACCCATATTATCAACATAGCGCTTACAATAATTAGTAAGAGACCATGACATTGGAATCAATCTACTCATACTATTTTTTGCGTTTTTTATTGTCAAAATGCCATTCACAAGATCAACATCAGATTTATCAAGTGATAGTGCTTCATTAATTCTCAATCCGCACCCATATAGCATGCGAAAAAGCATCGGATAAATTTGATGATAATTCTTTGTCTGCGGTATATAGGGTAGGTGATCAACAATATTCATTATACGATCTATTTCATCGTACGTAAAAATGTAAGGCGTGAATGTTTTAGCCATGGGGATTAATTCATACGGGTGTACGTAAAAAGTAAAACCTATTCTATTCATGAACAAGGCAAATTGTCTAATAAGAGACATTCTCATATGTTGTGTTTTGACGGCTTCACCATTACGACGAGATACAAAGTCTTCAACCATGTTTTTTGTTAAAATAGGTACTGCAAGATTATATTTCTTAAAAGAATCATCCATGTGTCGTAATAAATAAAATGACGATTCCCCGAAACTAAATCCAATCCCTTTTTTATAACTCACATACCGGGGGCAATAATCTTTATATGGCCCTGTAAATACAAACTGCTTTTCTCTATTTTTCATTCGGAACCTCCAGTGCAACCGTACGGAGTTGTTGGATGTCAATTCGAAGGTAGAGTTTTGTAGTACTTGTATTTTCATGACCTAAAATTCCTGTAATGGCAGGATATGGAGTACGGTTTTGCAAAAGGATGCTTGCAGTACTATGTCTCATGGCATGCAACCCATGCTTTCTATCGCTCACATTTATCCCTGCCAGCAACATATATTTATTAATAACATAATAGAATGAATTTTCTTGAGTGAATGGTTGAAGAGGTGCTGCATGCCTCACAAAAATTAGCGGATCATTTACTGTGGGACGACTGTTCTTCATGTAATCAGCAAGAGCATATTTAAATTCTTCTGTCATTGGCAATTTAAGTGGCTTTTTTGTTTTTTGCTGGATAAATTCAATTGAATTTCTGCTCAACTTAATATTTTCGAACTTAAGTTGACGAATATCGCCAGCTCGCATACCAAGCTGAACCGCTAAAAGTAAGATCAGATAATCTCTACGACCAAATTCTGTATTTCTGTCAACTTTACATAGGATCGCACGGATTTCATCCGCTGAGTAGTAAGAAGGAAGGTGATCAGACTTCTGAGTAAAAATCACCGGAAACAAGTTGTTCAAAGATTCTTGAGTATTTCCTCTTGAGTAAAGAAATAATAAAAAATTTCTTAAGGTGAAAAGAATTCCTGATTTGGTATTGTTGCTATAGTCCTCAAGAGTATTAAGATATAATAGAACCTG
>JAQBBZ010000431.1:0-3670 GCA_032125735.1 Labilibaculum sp. | reverse complement strand
ATGTATGTTCCCATATTTACCGTTACAAATATCTTGGTTTAATTTATTGAATATGGCTGTATCCAATTTGTGTTCTTCAAGCGTAGATATATTCAGTCCATCATTAATGTCAATTGGCTTCTGATAAGAACAATCATTTTTTGTTTTGCAACCAATGAAACTTAATATTATTAAAACTCCGATTAGTTTTTTCATTGTATTTAGTTCTGTTTTTTACAATAACAACTAACTTATATAAACACAGGAGTGTTTAAATTTATATGTAAAATGTATTCATCAACCCATATGAGTCAGTAATGAACATTTAGGATTTAAAATTACAAAACTATAATTGCTTACCAAAAGAAATAATGGCGATCAAAAAAAAAGACCAAGCTGTAAGCTTGGTCTTGAAATATATTTGAACTTAAATCGTTTAGTTCTTTGTCTCTTTAACAATTACATCATGAGCACCACCTTCAATAATACTTGTAGATGAAACCAAAGTAAGTTTTGCTTTTTCTTGTAATTCAGCAATGGTAGTTACTCCACAGCTACACATGGTAGATTTAATTTTACCAGTGGTAACCTCTAAATTGTCTTTTAATTTACCTGCATAAGGAACGTAACTATCTACACCTTCTTCAAACTTAAGACCGTCTTTACCTCCCATATCATATCGTTGCCAGTTTCTTGCTCTGTTCGAACCTTCGCCCCAATATTCTTTCACGTAATTGCTTCCAACTAATAATTTTCGGGTTGGACTCTCATCAAAACGGGCAAAATATCTTCCCATCATCATAAAATCGGCTCCCATCGCTAAAGCAAGAGTCATGTGATAATCCATTACAATTCCACCATCGGAACAAATTGGAATGTACTCACCTGTCTTCTTAAAATATTCATCACGAGCTTCTGCAACCTCAATTAAAGCTGTTGCCTGACCTCTACCAATTCCTTTTTGCTCTCTGGTAATACAAATAGATCCTCCGCCTACTCCAACTTTAATAAAATCGGCTCCAGCCTCGGCTAAATATAGAAAACCAGCTTTATCAACCACGTTTCCGGCTCCAATAGCTACTTTCCCCTTGTAATGTTCTTTTATATATTGGATGGTAATTTTCTGCCATTCCGAAAATCCATCCGATGAATCGATACACAAAACATCAACACCAGCTTCAACCAAGGCAGCTACACGTTCTTCATAATCGCGGGTATTAATACCAGCACCTACAATTAGTCTTTTATGATCATCTAACAATTCAGACTGATACTCTTTGTGATTATCGTAGTCTTTTCTGAAGACAAAGTATTTCAGGTTTTGTTTTTTATCGATAATTGGCAAAGTATTTAGCTTGTGATCCCAGATAATATCATTTGCCTCAGTCAAGCTAACTCCAAGCTCACCAACAGTAAGATTTTCAATAGGAGTCATGAATTCTTTCACCTTTTTATCTAAGCTATCCTTATTTAATCGATAATCGCGACCAGTAACAATACCTAAAAACTTTCCATTTGGAGATCCGTCGCTCGTTACACCAATAGTTGAAAATCCAGTTTGTTCTTTTAAAGCAATAACATCCTGCAAAGTTTGTTCTGGAGTGATATTAGCACGACTCTCTACAAAACCAGCTTTGTGCGTTTTTACTTTCTTAACCATATTGGCCTGTTCCTCGATTGACTGTGAACCGAAAATGAAAGAAACGCCACCTTCTTTTGCCAAAGCAATTGCCATTCCATCGTCGGAAACAGATTGCATAATAGCCGATACAAAAGGTGTTATTAAATTAATATTTGAAGATTCTCCTTTTTTAAACCGAACCAAAGGTGCACTCAGACTTACTTTATCAGGAGTACAATCGACCGTAGTTAGTCCTGGAATTATTAAATACTCACTAAAGGTTCTCGAAACGTCATTAATAATATTAGCCATAGTTGTTTAATCGTTATTCAATGGTTGTTCAAATAAAAAATTTTACGAAAGTACGAAAATATACTCTTTCTATCATGACTAAGAGAAGGAAAACTATACTTAATCAGTAAAAAACACCAACAACAGGCTGGTTTTTTAGTAATATCCACAAAAAAGCTCCCTCTAATAATTGCAGGAGCTTATTAAAATTATCTTTCAGTATTATTGTACCATCTATAATGTTCGGCATTCGCTAATAATTCGGAATAGGGCAGCTTATTTTTCATCTTTCGATTGATAAAAAACTCCTCTTTCTTGTTCTATTGTTTCAACTAAGTTCTTTTCTACTAATCCATTCAAACATTTACTCACTTCCTCATCACACATTCCCAATATGGTCGTTAAATCCTCAAGAGTACAGGGTCTGCGCGATACAGTTTCTAAAATAGCGTTTTCAGTATCCTTGCGATAGCTTTGCTCTTTATTTCCTTGTTTCGCTTTCGCGATAATTTCAACATGATCCAGTTTCCAAAAATCAATCACCTGCTGCAGTTCATCTTGGGTTGCTCCTCTTAAATTAGCTACTGTTCCCGGTCGATCCAATGTATTTAACTGTACAGAATCATGCCTGATTTTTAAAATCAGTTTTTTAAGTTCGCTCAGCTCCCTTTCACTGTCGTTATAACCTGGCAGAATAAATACTTCCAACCAAATTTTGCCAGTAAATTCCTTTCCAAAATCAATTAAACCTTGAATGTATTGCTCAAAATCCAAGTCTTTGTGCGGACGATTAATTCTTCTAAAAACCTCTTCGGTTGCAGCATCAAGCGAAGGAAGTACAAGATCTACATCCTTTATGGCCTCTCTCACCTTTGAATCATGTAACAGGGTTCCGTTTGTTATCAAAGCAACAGAAACCTCCGGTTTAGTTTGCTTTACAAACCGAATTATTTCTCCCAAATTTGAATTTAAGGTTGGTTCTCCCGAGGCGGTAATTGTAATGTAATCAGGCTGCGGATTGTTCTTAAAATAATGCTCCAGCTCAGTCTTTATTTTATCCGATGAGATGTAATTTTCCCGGGTAAGCGATAGTTTAGTAGTTCTACCAACTTCGCAGTAAACACAGTCTATCGAACATACTTTTTTCGGAACTAAATCAACACCTAAGGATACTCCCAATCTTCTTGAGGGAACTGGTCCAAACAAATACTTATACATTTTGCTATTCTTTATAGGTAATCAAATATCGCTCAATTCAGCGAGCAAAGTTAATCGCTTTTGTATTGTTTTAATCAGTTTTTCCGCAGTAAATTCGATATTCGTTCCCCCTCCGCAGTTCCGGGATCCATTCTTATGTGTCTCATTAAATCTAAATTTGTTAAAATTTACCTCATCATTAAATCAACAATAAATAATACTTGAAGGATACCTATCCTTTTTGTTTGCCCCTTAATAATTTCGTAAATTTAGTAAAACGCCCTTCTGCAAAGAATTAAATGGTTCTTCAATATTCTTTTGTATACCTCTCTCAATTTTAATTTATCGTTCTTACTCCTCACCACTAAAAACCAAAAACATGAACGTTCTAATGATTTTCTTTGTCGCATTATTTTTTTTCATACTAGCCGGAATCCGTGTTATTTTCGAGTACAAAAGAGCTTTAAAATTCCGTTTCGGAAAATATATTAAAATATTACAACCCGGTTTCAGGTGGGTAATTCCAATTGTTGAAACCATTAGCATTGTCGACATTCGGGTGATCACCATCAACATCGACTC
>JAQBBZ010000430.1:0-5936 GCA_032125735.1 Labilibaculum sp. | reverse complement strand
ACCCTAACGATTTTATGAACCCTTTAAATATACACTTACTTTCTATTAAACACCAAACTCAGCATTATTAATAGGTTTTATTGTAAGCAGTTTTATTCCGCTAAAATTTTCAATTCAGTTTTATAATCCAGTCTGGTCAATTCTATTTTAGATATAATTCTTTAAAATGCTCTAGTCGATTTCCAGGAATTATCATTTTCCAGATGTCTTTTTTTTCAATAATATTTTTATCCGCGAGTCTTTTTCCGTCAGTATAAGTTCGGTAAATAAGTGCGTAAAATAGAATCAATCCAATGAATAAAGTTCCGTTTATCAAATCAGCTTTAGTAAGCCAGACTAAAATGCCGATTGGTGCTAAAATTAGAATGTAAAAGCTTAATAAATTTTTCATTTTCGTCTAGTTTTAGTTGCTTACAACAAGTAGCAGAAAGCTAACAGCTAATTTATAATGCCATTATTGTTTTAACTACATTGTCTGCGCCATCACCAATTTGTGCGATCGTTGCATCAAGCATATAGCAAGGTGTTGTCACAATTTTATTCTCTTTATCGAATACAATTTCACCATGGGTTGTGGTAACGTGTGTGGCTCCCATTTTAGAAATTGCTTCAGCTGTACCTTCATCATGCCCAATGGTAACTTCAACCTCTCCCAGTACTTTTGCGATAAGGGCAGGAGCAATGCATAAGGCTCCAATCGGTTTTTTTGCTTTGTGCATCGCCTTTATGGCCAATGCAACATCAGGATTTACCTGACAGTCGGCACCTTTAAAAGCAAAAGTGCACAGGTTTTTTGCAACTCCAAATCCGCCAGGGAAAAGAATAGCATCAAATTCATCGGCCGAGAAATCTTTAATATCTTTAATATCTCCTCGGGCAATTCGAGCAGCTTCAACCAATACATTTCTTGTTTCAGGCATTTCTTCTCCTGTAATATGGTTGATTACATGATGTTGATTCGTGTTTGGAGCAAAAATCTGATAGCTCCCGCCGTTTTTAGAAATAGAATACAAGGCTAAGGTTGCTTCATGAATTTCAGAACCGTCATAGACACCTGATCCTGCTAGAACAACTGCAAATTTTTTCTTTGAATTCATCTTGATATGCTTTATTTTACGGTTTAAGTTTTTTGTTTTAAAGTAACGAATATCTGTTCTTTATCTTTCATATTGAATTAGCAGTTCGGTTTTACTAAATACAAATAGTAAGAATGAAGACGAAACGTATATTTGTTGCAATAAAGATAGATAATACCGATCAAATTAATGAGCTTTTTAGTCAAGTTGGATTTGATTTATTTGAAGAAAGAATAAAATGGGTCGATAAAAATGGACTTCATATTACACTTCTTTTTCTGGGAGCGACAAAACTGGAGGAGATTGAAATGATTATCAGTAAATTAAAGAGTGTTGGAAGTAAGGTTGAGCCTTTTCGGATGAATTTAAAATCTTTGGCTGCTTTTCCTTCAACGGATTATCCTAAAATTATATGGGCTGGTGTTAATTCGGATTCAAGCTTATTCAAATTGCAAAAAGAAATATTGAAGGATCTTCATAAAAATACTATTGCTGAAGATTATAGATACACACCTCATTTGACTATTGGTAGAATTAAAGGAGGAGTTAAGGTTCCGGAAAGGGTAAAGAAATGTCTTCTGAAATGGAGCGAGTGGGAAGATTGTGAACTTCTAATTAATGAATTTGTTCTGATGGAGAGTGTTCTTACTCAGCCAGGAGTAATTTATAAGGTTCTTGAACGCTTTAACCTGAAAAAATAGTGTGTGTGAGCTATTTTTAGATAGTAATATCCTGAAAGAGACTGTTGTTAAAGCCTTTTTTGTTTTTCCTTTCGTTAAGATTTTTAAAAATTAAGGATTAGATGTAAATTTGGGCTACTTAAAAATATTCAAATATGATTACGATAGAAACATTGGTGTTTAATCACTGGCAAGAAAATACATACATCCTACATGATGAAACCGGAGAAGCAGTATTGATTGACTGTGGTGTTTTCTTTGAAGACGAAGGTGGAAAGTTGATTGATTTTGTGAAGAAGAAAGGACTGAAATTGGTAAAACAATTGAATACTCATTTGCATATCGACCATGTTTTGGGAAATCAATTTATGAAGGATCAGTTTGGATTACTTACTGAAGCTCATAAGGATGACGAATTTTTATTGGCTGAAGCTCCTAATTACGGAGTTCGCTTGGGGCTGGAAAATGTGGTGGAACCACCTCCGATTGGTCAATTTATTAAGGAGGGCGATACCATTAAATTTGGAAATTCGGAGTTGAAAGTGATTCATGTTCCCGGACATTCTCCTGGTCATGTTGTGTTTTACAATGAGGAGCAAAAATTTTTAATTGCTGGTGATGTTTTGTTCCGTGAAAGCATTGGACGAACAGATTTACCTTACGGAAATTTCGATCAGTTAATTGAAGGAATCAAAACCAAACTTTTGGTTCTTGATGATGATGTTGATGTTTATCCTGGTCATGGGCCGGCAACGTCTATTGGACACGAGAGATCTAATAATTTGTTTTTAAAAGGATTGAGCTAAAACTTAAAGAAGTATTTCAAAACCCCATTTCAATATGGGGTTTTTTTGTATCCCAGATTGGCTTATTCTTAAGTCTTAAATATGACAAAAATCATATTTGTATTGTTCTGTAAAACAATTTGTTAGGAGGGATTGTTGCCGGAAAGATGAATGTTGAATAACAGGGACTAAAATCAGTGTTCAACCTCCTAGTAAATTTAAATCTTTTACTACTTTTACATACACATATATTTTATAAACAACACCTAATTTAAACAATAATATGGCAACTGAAAAGTTTGTTTCCCGTCACATAGGACCTCGCAATGGCGACATTAAAACAATGTTGGAAACTGTTGGGGCTTCTTCTTTGGAAGCTCTGATTGATGAAACAATCCCTTCAGATATTCGTTTGGAAAAAGCATTAGACCTTCCAAAAGCATTATCAGAATACGAATATTTTTCGAAGATTAAAGGAATTGCTGCTAAGAACAAAGTATTCCGAACCTTTATAGGTCAAGGGTATTACGATACAATTACTCCTGCTGCTATTCAGCGAAATGTATTGGAAAATCCAGGATGGTATACTCCTTACACACCCTATCAGGCAGAAGTATCGCAGGGTAGATTGGAAGCTTTATTGAATTTCCAAACCATGATTTTGGACTTAACCAAAATGGAATTGGCTAATAGTTCACTTTTAGATGAAGCTACTGCCGTAGGTGAGTCTATGTATATGATGCAAGCTCTTCGTTCCCGTGATAAGAAAAAGGCTGGTGCCAATCAGTTTTTTGTAGATAAGAGCGTATTTGCTCATACATTGGATGTATTAACGACTCGCGCAATTCCTTTGGGAATAGAGTTGGTAATTGGTGACTTCAGTACATTTGAATTTACCAATAATGTTTTTGGAGCAATCGTTCAGTATCCAGCTTCGAACGGAAGTATTGAAGATTATGCTGATTTTGTTGAGCGTGCTCATCAAGCTGAAGCTTTGGTTGCTGTATCGGCCGATTTAATGAGTTTGGTACTATTGACCCCTCCGGGCGAATGGGGTGCTGACATTGTTGTCGGTACATCTCAGCGTTTCGGTGTTCCAATGGGATATGGCGGACCTCATGCTGCATATATGGCTTGTCGCGAAGCTTACAAACGAAATATTCCGGGACGTATTATTGGTGTAACTAAGGATTCTCAGGGAAATAGTGCTTTGCGTTTGGCTTTACAAACTCGTGAACAACATATTAAACGCGAAAAAGCGACTTCTAATATCTGTACCGCTCAAGCTTTGTTAGCTACAATGGCTAGTTTCTATGGCGTGTATCATGGTCAGGAAGGTTTGAAGAGAATTGCGATGCACATTCATTCTGCTGCAGGTATTTTATCTGAAGGATTAAAATCCTTGGGTTATCAACAAACAGTTGACAATTTCTTTGATACTTTGCAAGTTGTGATTCCTGCTGGAGTTTCTGTTGAGGAAATCCGTAAAGCAGCTTTGAAAGCCGAATTCAACTTTAATTATATCAACGAAAGTTTGATTGGAATTTCAATTGATGAGAAAATTAGTGCTGAGGAATTAAGTACTATTCTTACCATTTTCGCGAAAGCTGCTGGTAAAGATGCAGTTGTGGTGAATAGTATCGAAGATAAAATTTCATTCAATTCAAAATATACAAGAACAAGCGAATTTCTAACTCTCGATGTATTTAAGCGTTACCGTTCTGAAACGGCTTTGATGCGTTACATTAAAAGCTTGGAGAAGAAGGATATTGGATTGAATACATCCATGATTTCTTTAGGTTCATGTACAATGAAGCTAAATGCGGCAGTTGAAATGTTGCCACTTAGTTGGCCAGAGATTGGTGGAATTCACCCATTTGTTCCTGCTGATCAGGCTCTTGGTTATAAGGAAATAATTGAGGATCTTGAAAAATGGCTTTCGGTTATTACCGGATTTGCCGGATGTACTTTGCAACCAAATTCAGGTGCTGCTGGTGAATATGCTGGTTTAATGGTGATTCGTCAGTATCATATCTCAAGAGGTGACGGTCATAGAAACATTGTTTTAATTCCATCATCGGCTCACGGAACAAATCCTGCTTCGGTAACCATGGCCGGAATGAATGTTGTGATCGTTAACTGCGATGGGAACGGAAACGTTGATTTTGAAGATTTAAAAGCGAAAGCTGAAAAGCATAAAGATGATTTGTGTGCTTATATGATCACATATCCATCTACCCATGGGGTGTTCGAAACAGGCATTAAGGCTATGATGAATCTGATTCATGAAAATGGAGGTCAGGTTTACATGGATGGTGCTAATATGAACGCACAGGTTGGTTTGACAAATCCGGGTACAATTGGTGCTGATGTTTGTCACTTGAATCTTCATAAAACATTTGCAATTCCTCACGGTGGTGGTGGACCTGGTGTTGGTCCAATTTGCGTAGCGGAACATTTGGTTCAATTCTTACCATCTCACAAATTTGTGAAAACGGGTGGCGAAAATGCTATTACTGCTGTGGCTGCAGCACCTTATGGGTCGGCAAGTGTATTGCCAATAACCTATGGTTATATTGCAATGTTAGGTGCAGATGGATTGGAAGAAGTTACTAAAATGGCAATTTTAAATGCCAATTACCTGGCTTCATCATTCCAGAAATTAGGTTTCAAAATCCTGTACAAAGGAGCTAAAGGTCGCGTTGGTCACGAGATGATTTTTGATTGTCGAGAGTTTAATAAATCAGTTGGTATTACCGATACTGATATTGCTAAACGATTGATGGATTATGGATTTCACGCTCCAACTTTATCTTTCCCTGTTCACGGAACATTAATGGTTGAACCTACAGAAAGTGAGCCATTGGAAGAAATGGATCGTTTCATTCAAGCATTGGCGAAAATCAATGATGAAATGAAAGAGATTGAAGATGGTGTAGCTGATGTTTCTGATAATGTATTGAAAAATGCACCTCATACGCATAAGGTATTAACTGCTGATGAGTGGAATCATACATACAGTCGTAAAAAAGCGGCTTATCCACTAAGTTGGGTTGCTGATAATAAATTCTGGCCTTCAGTTGGTCGTGTTGATGATGCATTTGGTGATAGAAACTTAATGTGTACATGTGCACCATTGGAAGCATATATGGAAGAGCATATCGATGCTGACTAAGTAATCTAATCAGATAAATAATTAAGAATCCGGTGAGTTCATTCTCATCGGATTTTTTTTATTTAATTGGAAACTTATGGGCGCAAAAAAGGAGGCTGCCCCGGCCTCCTTTTATTGTTCTATTACTAACCCTAAAATTTAACTATGAAAATAATGAATTGAATAAATTCACTAAATCTATACTTTTGTACGTGAGGGTTATGAAAAAGTTTTAGCTTTT
>JAQBBZ010000429.1:0-3492 GCA_032125735.1 Labilibaculum sp. | reverse complement strand
AACGATACATTCAAAATCAAGAAAATCATCATAAAAACAAGTCTTTTCAAGATGAATATCGAAGCCTTTTGAAAAAATACGATCTGGAATTCAACGAAACCTATGTTTGGGATTAGATAAAATCCTCTAAATATTCCGCCCCTTTGGGGCTTTACTATATACTAATCATTTTTCATAGGGCGTTGCCCTATGCTACCATATTAACGCCCCTTTGGGGCTAGCAAATACATCGAATTCAATTAACAATGAGAACAAGCTCCAAAGGAGCGAAATACAATAGCGCAGGGTGTAACCCTTTGGTAAGAAATACAAAATGAAAAGCTAAGCTCCAAAGGGGCGCAATAATAAAGAATCTAATTCCTAAACCAGATGTAATCTATTGGAAATTTGACGAATCCTCAACTCCAAAGGAGCGAAATATACTAGCACAGGGTGATAGCCCTGTGATAAGAACCACAATAGATTAATGTTAATTTCTTCATCAAAATTTTGCCTTTTAAAGATTTCATATTACCTTCGTTTCGTAATTTTACGAAATACGAAACAGAATGGAAGTAAAAGAGTTTTATTCCTCGGATGAAAAACAATTGGCACGATTTGCCAAAGCCTTGTCGCACCCTGTGCGCATTTACATTTGCGATTTACTTTCGAAGCAAACCTGCTGTTACAGCGGCGATTTGGCAGAGGAAGTTCCCATTGCCAGGTCTACCCTATCACAACATTTAAAAGAATTAAAAAGTGCAGGCTTAATTCAAGGCGAAATTGCAAGTCCCAAAATTAAGTATTGCCTTAACAAAGAGAATTGGGCAGTGGCTCAAAAATTATTCAAAGAATTTTTCAAATAAAAATCAAAACTCATAAAATGGAAATTAAAGTATTAGGTCCGGGTTGCAAAAAATGCGGCACTTTAGCCGAAGCAACAAAAAAAGCAGTAGAAGAACTTTCTATTGAAGCCAACATCACGAAAGTGGATGATATGATAAAGATTCTCTCTTATGGTGTAATGTCAACTCCTGCACTTGTTATCAACGAAAAAGTGGTGGTAAGTGGAAAAGTACCATCCGTATCCGAAATCAAAGAATTTATTAAAAACGCATAAACATTTCTCAAATGAAAAATCTTGTATTATACAGTCTGATCGCAGTTGGTATTAGCTTTGGAGCTTGTCAATCGAATGCAAAAAAAGAAACTGCAAAAGCCGAAACCAAAGTTGCCTGCACCAATGATTGCAGTAAGTGTGAAAAATCGGCAGAAATGAAATCGGCAGTAAATAGTGCCGAAGGTGCTGGAGTATATTATTTTCACGGCGATAGAAAATGTAAAACCTGTATCGCTGTAGGTGAGAAAGCAAAGGAGATTGCAGAAAAAATGGATGTTCAATTTTTCGATATTAATCTGGATCAAGAGGAAAATAAAGCTGTGGCTAAAGAATTTCAGGCATCAGGTTCTTCTCTTTTTATTAAGCACAGCAAATCGGGTAAAATTGAAGATTTAACCACTTTTGCTTTTAGAACAGCGATTAACGACACCAAAGCTTACGTTGAAAAACTGGAATCTACCTTAAAGTCCGAAATGTAATTTCCGAAACAAAACAGGCAGCTCATAAAAAAAATCATATCGCTAAACAAAGCTCTGTGCTTACTATTGAATCGCCCAACAACAAGTAGATATCACAATAAAATGGAATATTTAGATCAACTTTTATCGCAAAGCAACTGGCCTGTTCTTTCAGCATTTCTTTTGGGAATAATGACTGCAATCAGCCCTTGCCCCTTAGCGACAAACATTACTGCGACAGCATACATTAGTAAAGATCTGGGGAACAGAAAAAAGATTTTTATCAGCGGACTGATTTACACGCTCGGCAGAGCAATTAGCTATACTGTTTTAGGCATCATTTTGTATTTTGGAGCCAGTAAATTCGACATTTCCTCCCTTTTCAATACTTATGGTGAACGATTATTAGGTCCTCTTTTAATTTTGATTGGAATATTTATGCTCGATATAATTTCTATCAATTTCCCAGGAGTTGGTAGCCTAACCAATAAAATTAATGGTGAAAAGATTAAAGGAAGTTATTGGGGAGCTCTATTACTAGGAGTTGTTTTTGCCCTGGCATTCTGCCCTTATAGTGGTATTCTATATTTCGGAATGTTGATTCCTTTAAGTATTTCTCAACCCGATGGATTGTTTCTTCCAATAGTTTATGCCATTGCAACCGGTCTTCCGGTTATAATCATTGCCTACCTGCTTGCATTCACCTTATCGGGCGTAGGTAATTTTTACAATAAGGTAAAAAGCTTCGAGTATTGGTTTAGAAAAGTGGCTGCTGTTATTTTCATTCTGTCGGGTATCTATTTTACGTACATCTTTTTTATTGCTTAAAGGCTATCAATTACTATGATCACATCAATACAAATCACAAATAAAAAGCAAGTCCTTCTGGCATTGTTTTTACTACCCGTTTGGTATTTATTATATATTAATCTGCAAAACATATCCGATTTTTTAATCGATACTGTTTTTCAGATGCAAAAAGGCACACATCTTTCCGAAACCTTGCGCTTTTTTATTTTTGAAGTGCCTAAAGTTCTGTTACTATTAGTGCTAATCATTTTTGGTGTTGGTATTATCCGCAGTTATTTCTCACCTGAGAAAACACGAAAAGCACTGGCCGGGAAATCCACTTTCGTGGGAAATATAATGGCTGCTTTATTAGGTGTTCTTACGCCGTTTTGTTCTTGTTCTGCCATTCCTTTGTTTTTAGGATTTGTGGAGGCAGGTGTCCCTTTGGGAGTCACTTTCAGTTTTCTGATTGCTGCACCAATGGTGAACGAGATCGCTCTAATCATGTTGGTTGGATTATTCGGTTGGAAAACTGCAATTATCTATACTTTAACTGGTTTGCTTATTGCCATATTCGCAGGCTACTTAATAGGAATTTTAAAACTGGAAAAATACGTTCAAGCCTGGGTATTTGAAGTAAAGACAGGGCAAACAGGTACCGATGAAACCAAAATGACCTTTTCGCATCGAATTAAAGTTGGTTGGGATACAGTTAAAGAAATTGTTGGCAAAATTTGGTTGTATATTGTTATTGGTGTAGCCATTGGTGCTGCTGCTCATGGCTATGTTCCTGAAGATTTCATGGCTAAACTAATGGGGAAATCAGTATGGTATTCAGTCCCTTTATCAATCCTTATCGGGATTCCGATGTATTCAAATGCGGCAGGTATTATTCCAATAGTGAGCGTTTTAATCGAAAAAGGAGCTTCACTGGGAACCGCACTTGCTTTTATGATGTCGGTAATCGGTTTGTCCTTGCCCGAAATTATTATCCTGAAAAAGGTGTTAAAAATGCCTTTGATATTGGCATTTGTGGGAATAGTGGCGGCAGGAATTCTTTGTGTCGGTTTTATTTTTAATTGTATCTATTAGAGGGGTGAAT
Organism: Labilibaculum sp.; assembly: GCA_032125735.1. Classification (GTDB taxonomy): domain Bacteria; phylum Bacteroidota; class Bacteroidia; order Bacteroidales; family Marinifilaceae; genus Labilibaculum. The sequence goes on along the minus strand of JAQBBZ010000429.1, from coordinate 44 downwards.
AAATTTTCATTCAATCTGTTTTAGAAAAATTCATATGCAACACA
>JAQBBZ010000428.1:0-3090 GCA_032125735.1 Labilibaculum sp. | reverse complement strand
GTAAAAAAAGGATTTACTGTTTTACCTTACATTAATGCTGATCCTATGTTGGCTTTACATCTTGAAGATTTAGGGTGTGCTACTGTTATGCCACTTGGTTCGCCAATTGGTTCAGGCCAAGGATTAAATAATTTATCTAATCTACAAATTATTATTGAAAATGCCAATATTCCCGTTATTATAGATGCTGGAATTGGGGCTCCAAGTGAGGCTACATTGGGGATGGAGTTGGGAGCTGATGGTATTTTACTAAATACAGCAGTAGCTCAAGCAAAAAATCCAGAACAAATGGCTTTAGCAATGAAATTAGGGGTTCAATCGGGCCGGTTAGGTTATTTAGCTGGTCGAATGGAAAAAAAATATTACGCAACTCCCAGTTCTCCTATTAGTCAAATTAGCCAAATATAATAAATATAAAAATATTTAATGAATTAGATATTATTCTATAAGTTAACTTATAGAATAATATCTAATATTAATATCAAATAAGAAAGCTTTTCGTTCAATATTTTTTAGATTAAATTACACTATATTTATCAAAATTTTCTTGTTTTACTTTAGGTTTCCCTTCATTATAGTTACCCTCTTCGGTTTCAATAACTTCATCTTGTTTTTCTTTTTTTTGAACTCTACTAAAATCTACATTACTATAATCAAACTCAACTAAAATATCTGCTGTGTAAATGTCATCAAATACTGGCGAATAGACAGGTCTATTTCCATAAACATTTGGTTTTATTTGTTGTGTAACATTTATTTCTGTACCTTCATGAATAACATTACTTAAACAAGCTTCAGCTAACTTATCTTCTAAGAATTTTGTAATTGCTCGACGTAATGGGCGAGCCCCATAAATTGGATCATAACCTTCTTCTGTAAGGAAAAACCGTACAGCATTATCTATATTTAGACTTGCACCTTGTTCTTTCAACCTTTTAGTTAGTGAGCCCAACATTAGTCCACAAATTTGCCAAATATCATGTTTTGATAAATGGTTAAAAACAATAATATCATCTATTCGATTTAAGAATTCTGGGCGGAAGAATTTTTTTAACTCTTCTTGTACTAATCCCGTTATTTTAACAAATTTTTCTTCATCTTCTGCTGTTATTTCTTTTGCAATAGGAGCTTTTAATGAAAAAGTTCCGTCCGAATTAACTAATAAGTCAATCTTTTTATTTTCTCTATCTAGAGCTGTTGTATCATATCGACGGCCAAATCCAACTTTTTCTTTTGATAAAACTGGAGATTCCTTTTCAATAACTCGAGCACCTAAGTTAGTTGTCATTACAATAATACAATTTTTAAAACTAACATGTTTACCACTTGAATCAGTTAAATGACCATCGTCTAATATTTGTAAGAATAAATTATAAACATCAGGATGTGCCTTTTCAACTTCATCAAATAGAACAATAGAATATGGTTTTTGTCTTACTGCTTCTGTTAATTGTCCACCATCTTGGAAACCTACATAACCTGGAGGTGATCCAATTAGTTTTGCTACCGTATGTCTTTCCATAAATTCAGACATATCAAACCGAATAAGATTTTTTTCACTATCAAACATATACTCGGATAAAGCTTTTGTTAATTCAGTTTTTCCAACACCGGTTGGGCCAGCAAAGATAAAACTTGCAATTGGACGTTTTGGATCTTGAATACCAACTCGGGCTCTACGCACGGCTTTTGAAACAGCAGTAATGGCATGATGTTGACCAATAAGTCGTTGATGAAGAATAGATTCCATTAACTTTAAACGTTCATTCTCTGACTGATTAATCTTTGTTACAGGAATACCCGTCCACGCAGAAATAACTTTAGAAATATCTGACTCAGTAACTTCATCAAAACGTGGACCATTTGGCTCTGCATATTTTTTATATCTTTCTTTACTAGTTAATGCAAATCGCATTATTCGTAAATGTGTGCGAACTTCGATTTCATGTTCAACTAACAATTTTGCAGTAACAAAATCGTTTTCCGTAATAGCTTCGTTTTTTTCTCTTATAGTCTCGTGTAATTCTACAAGTAACTTTTGTAAACCTGTAGGTAATGAATTGTTCCGTAGTCGAACACGAGAACCTGCTTCATCAATAACATCAATAGCTTTATCAGGTAAATTACGATCTGCAATAAATCTACTTGATAATTTTGCAGCTTCTTCAAGAGCTACGTCATTATATGTTAAAGCATGATGACGTTGAAATTCAGGTTTTAAACCTTTTAAAATATCAATTGTTGTCTCTACGGACGGTTCTTCTACAAGAATTGAATGAAATCTTCGTTCTAATGCTGGATCTTTTTCAATATATCGACGGTATTCATCTAAAGTAGTAGCGCCAATAACACGTAAAGTACCACGAGCTAAAGACGGTTTTAAAAGATTTGCAGCATCAACAGCACCTTCAGCTGCTCCTGCCCCTACTAATGTATGAATTTCATCAATTACTAGAATTGTTTTTCCATGTTGATTAACTTCATCAATAATATGTTTCATACGCTCTTCAAATTCTCCTCGATATTTTGTTCCAGCTAAAACTGAACCAAGATCAAGAGCCCGAACAACATGGTCTAATAAAAATTCTGGACAATCTAAACTTTGCATTAAGATAGCAAGCCCTTCAGCACATGCAGTTTTTCCTACACCAGCTTCACCTACTAAAACAGGGTTATTTTTACGGCGACGACCTAAAACTTTAACTATAGCATTAATTTCTTCATCTCGACCAATAACTGGGTCTAAACGCTGACCTATAACCTCTTTTGTAATATCTTCTGTGTATAAATCTAAAGAAGGAGTCTTTAAACCTGATTTTTCACGAGCAAGCGCCCATTTTTCTTGATCAGTTAATGGTGGTTTTAAAATATCTTCTTGTTGTTCTTCAATATAAGTTAAAATTAAATGGCGTAACTTAGGTATATTAACACGTAGTTTATCTAAAGTTCGCATTGCAATACCGTCTGCTTCATTTATTAAAGATAATAAAACATGTTCTGTACCAACATAATTGACACCTAGGTCTTGGCCTTCATGAATTGACATTTCTAATACACGCTTTGCTCTTGGAGTAAACGGTATTTCAGAAG
>JAQBBZ010000427.1:0-3200 GCA_032125735.1 Labilibaculum sp. | reverse complement strand
TTACAATTTTCTTGATCCTTAAATTGATGATAAGTTTTACAAACGCGATGTCTCCATTCCTGATCAATTGTCGAATCATCTATGTAATCCTGTAAGCCCTTGGTAAGCTCTTTCATATCAGTAAATTTTTTACCAGGTGTATTGCGCTCGTAATCCAATAAGATCCCTTGATAGCTTCTGTAGGCTTCCAAATCGTAAGGAATAAAACACATTGGCTTGTCCAAAAGCAAAAAATCAACTAAAATTGAGGAATAATCAGTAATTAAAATGTCAACAAAAGGCAAAAGTTGCGTAACATCTGGGAACATATCCTGTTCTGCCTTTTTTACTCTCTCGAGCGAAAATAAAGCTGCATCTTTTTTTATGCTTTTTCGTTTAACCGATTCTTTATGACCGCGAATAAGAAGATAAGCATCATTTTTATCTAAAAAGATTTTTAATTGCTCTGTGCTATAATCTTCAAAAGGGAAAAAGCGAGTTGGTTCGCCATCTCTCCAGGTAGGTGCGTATAAAATTACTTTTTTATTGAGGTATGGATGTTTCTGAAGTAAATCAGGATTTTTATTGTTTTCGCCAAGTAAATAATCATATCTGGGTATTCCACTAATCCAAATTCGATTTAAACTGACTCTAAAACCGGAAGCCAGCATCAAGCACTCAATATCTGAACAGGCAGTTAAGTAAGAATAGGATTGAAGTTGAAAGGATTTCCCGAATTTATTCCATACCGGTGTTTGGTAGCCAATTTGTTTTACCGGTGTTCCATGCCCTAAATAGATGATATTTTTACATTTTTCGTGCAAGTAGTAGGGAAAGAATACAGCAGCACTGGTGCCGTAAGAAATAATTACGTTTTTGGTTTTCAGAAATAGCTTTAGCGCTTTAGTTGACCACGCATAGGTCACTTCGCCAGGAAATTTATTGTTTAGTATTTTAAATAAATCTTTGTTGGCTGTAAAAAGAATGCTGTTAATGTCTTTTTTCTCTCGCATGTATTCGAAAAGATATTTCGAATTGTCGTAATAAAATTCCTCGGTAAGGAAAAATACGGCCATGTTTTTATCTTTTCTCACCAACTTTTCGAGCAGGAAATAGAAATTTCGCATAAAAAATAGAATCAAATGCAGAAAAATAATTTTCTGCATAAAGTTCATCAATTTTCGTACTATGGAATGGTTGTTAGTCATTTTCCTTTTTTTGTGATCGCATAGATTTTACACCTAAATACAATTCCTCCGGCTAGCAACAGAAAGAATAAAACCATGCTGGCAACAGATATGTTTTCGGTTACGGCCATTGCTTTGGGCTCAAATTTAAATGCAATTTCATGATTTCCTTCCGGAACTTTCATGGCTCGTAAGATGTAGTTGGCTCTGAAGTGCGGAGCAAGTTTACCATCAACATAGGCGTTCCATCCAGGATTGTAATATATTTCTGAGAAAACAACCAATTGATCGCTTTTTGCATGGAACTGATAAGTGATTTTGTTTGGAGCATAGCTTTCCATGGCAATAGTGGCCAAAGAATCTGGTTGACTTGTAAATCCTTCCAGTTGAGAAGAAAACCGCTTGTCAACTAAAGCTTCTTTTGCAGGATCGAAGGCATTTAAGCCCATGATTTCTTCATCGGCATTGGCCACAATTTTGTAATTTGGAACAATCCATGCTTCTCCCAAAGCATCGGGATTCAATTGGGCCTCGTTCCCTTTTTCCTGATTGGGTGTAATAATGTATTTGGTATTGAGCATGTTGATCACCTTCATGTTGTTTTTTGTGATGTGATGATCAATTAATTCTTGGTATCGGCGCAATTTGGCTCCATGATATCCTCCAATAGACTTGTGGTAGTAGGAAGTGCTTGCGTTTTGCCAGGTTTGCACAGATGTATTTAAAACGCGGTAATTGCTGTTTTGATTTAGAACTGTGAAAGGAACAATGGCCATTTCCAATTTGCTTGCTCTGGGATTTTCTTTCTTGTATTCATCCTGAGCTTTTTTTGCCAAAGACTGTAGTTCCGGACGAGCCGAAAACTCAGATTGCAGAATCTCAAAATCGGCTTGAGTTGGATTAAAAGCAATTTTAAGTTCTTTATTTGGAACAAAGCTATCAGCATTTAAAAAGCGTTTGTTCACCGGCCATAAATCTACCAAAATTAAAATTACAACACCCGCAATTAAAATATTTGCATGGAACCATTTTTTACTATATCCGAAAAGCAATACAGCAATTAGTCCAACAAAAAGAATGGTTCGCAAGGCATCGGCTCTAAACATCGAAACCCGGGCATTGAAAATATCAGATTCAATTTGATTGATGTATGCAACTGCATTTGGATTTCCTGATTTTATTTGCGCAAAATAGCTTGCTTCAGGTTGAGTAATAAAATCCATAAAAAGAGATGGAAGTAAATACAGAAGCAATGAAACTCCTGCGGTTAGCAGCAATGGCAAGATTAAAACATTCGACTTTACAGAATATATTTTTACTTTTTCCTGAAGGATTTCGGGTTCATCCAATAGCTTTTTAACGGCTAAAATTGCCAAAATTGGAACACACAGCTCAACTACAATAAGAATGGACGAAACCACTCGGAATTTGTTGTACAGAGGAACGTAATCTAAAAACAGATCGGTGAGCGATTGGAAATTATGTCCCCACGAAAGCATGATGGCTAAAATAGAGGCAGTTAAAAGGCCCCATTTAAATCGCCCAGGCACAATAATCAATCCCAAAAAGAATAAGAATAGAATAACTGCACCAACATATACAGGTCCGGCTGTAAAAGGCTGATTTCCCCAGTAATGATGGTCTTTTATCGGTTCAATTTCGTAGTATTTGGCAACATTTTCAATTTGTCCTCCGCTTAGGTAGCTGACCAGCTGCGTTGCTTCTTGAGGAGATCCAGCGCCTCCTTTTGCATTTGGAATCAGCAGGGTTAAAGTTTCCTGAACTCCGTAGCTCCACTGAGTGGCGTAATCCTTATCCAAACCATTGGTTTTGTTGTCTTTATTGCCAAGGGTTAGTTCCGATTTACCACGAATGGTTTGTTTCCCGTATTCGTATGAGTTGTACAAATTGGAGCTGTTTACACCAACTGCTAGTATGGATGCAATGGCTAAAACACCAATTGCAGTAAAAAACTGCTTTAATTCTTTCTGTTTCCAGCGATAATAAAATTCAAATGCAACAATGCAAAGAACG
>JAQBBZ010000426.1:0-3020 GCA_032125735.1 Labilibaculum sp. | reverse complement strand
CGACTACTCAAAAGGCATGAATACAAAATCGGGACAAATCAGTTTACTGATAGGTCCCGATTCAAAATTGGATTAAACTCCTTATTCGTTGGAGGTACAGATTAATTCATGGAAGGATTTCACGTTTGTCTTTTCCAACACATTGCGTCTATGAGAATCAACAGTGTGTCTGCTTAAGTTTAGAATATCACCTATCGCCTTGCTAGTTTTGCCTTCCAAAACTAGCTCTACAACCTCTTTCTCTCTTTCACTTAAACAACAGTGTTCTGGAATGTGGAATTTCTTTTGGCTTTCTTTAAAACGTTTTAAGGCATCCTTCAAATCATCAATATCAATTGGTTTTAGGATGTAGTCGAAGGCGCCGGCGCGGATGGCTTTGATTGCATATTGATCGTAGGCGGTGACAAAGATGAATTTGGGAAAGAAGAGCTTGTTGCGAATCTCCTGCACCACTTCGAAACCTGACATACGAGGCATTTCCACATCAATAAAAACCAGCTCCGGTTTTAATTTTAGGATTTGAGCAACGGCTTTTTCGGGATCGCACAAGTCTCCAATAATCTCTACCTGATTGGTTTGGTGCAGAAGAGATGTTAATCTTTCGATGGAGTTAATCTGATCATCCAGTAAAAAACAATTGATTTTTGCCATGAGCCTAGTTGTTAGAGATCGTGATTATCACTCTCGTGCCGGTATCGTCCCGATCTGTATATTTATCTTCAATCCTGTAACTTATCTTTTTGCTCTCGAAACGTTGGTATAATACCAGTATTTCGTCTAAAATGGAAAGTCCTTTGCCCGTTGAATAAACTTTAGTTTCTTTTGCTTTTATGCGCCCTACTCCATCATCTTCAATCGTAATTTGCAAAACATCTTTCTTTTCTGTCAGGTACAGGCTTATCAATCCTTCCCGAATACCTTGAATTGGAAACAAACCATGCTTCACGGCATTCTCAACAAAGGTGTGAATCAGGAATTTCGGCACTTTTATATCCGGAATATTCTGATTGTCGATAAACTGAAAACTAAAGCCATCATTTAAACGGAGTTGTTCCAACTCCAAATAGTTTTGAGTAAACTGTATTTCATCTGATAAAGGCACTGCTATTTCTCCGGATGAGATTAAGGTAATCCGTAAAAGCTTAGAGTATTTTCCGAAATAATACTGTGCTTTTTTTTTGTCGTGGTTCTCATACAAATTCCCAATCGAATTCAAAATATTCAAGGTGAAATGCGGACTCATTTGCTGCTCGATGGCACTTACCTGCAAAGCGGTGATTCGCTTCTCGTCTTCGTACTGCCGGCGAAGGTAATACTGGTATATCTTCCCAAGAGAATAAAGTATCAGAAAAGTAAGTAAAAAAATACCCAACCAAACCGCAAAACGAAAGGTGTATAAGTGGTCTTCCCGATAATCCAAACGACAGGACTCCGAATTCATCAGAAAGTTTAGTGCCACAATCTGATTGTCCTTTATTTCATTTGAAAAATAAGCAGAGCCCAGTTCATTCTGAAATCTAAAGGATACGGGGTTGGTAAAATCGTGGCGTGTAATGATCAACTCATCCCGATTTTTTCCTGTGAACAAACATTCCTTTTGTCCGTCGCCATCGACATCCCAGGTTCTAATGGGCCCCAAAAACGGTGCAGATTCAAATTCTTTGATTTTTTTCAGCTGCTGGTTATAGATTTCCACCACTCCATTATTGAGGTACAAGGCCATATAATATTGCTCATTTTGCATGTAGGTGGTAAAGGCTGCAGATCTAAGATTGGGTGTGTAATCGAGTATTTTTGATTTTAGGAGATTCCCTGAAGCATCGAATAGTGCCAGATAGGAAGAATCTACATTCCCCGCGTGATAATAAAAGGCCGCTATGCAATTCTTATTTTCGGCCCTGAATGGCTTTACTTTTAAAAATGCAGAATACTTGCCGATCTTTTTGGGTGGAAATTTGTAATTCATCTGATCGTCGTACACCATCAACCAGGTAAACTGATCGGTATACGGATATTCCAAACGACAATTGCCCAGGGTTGGTGTTTCCCCAAAAAACTCAAAATGTCCATCCTCATCCAAATCAAAAGCAGCTATTTCGTTGTAAGCGCAAGTTCCAGCCTTCTCAGAAAGCTGTAATAATCCTTTGTTAATATCATATTTGCACAGTTTACGGGTGATTCGGGAGAAAGCACAATACAATGAAAAAATCAATTCTTTACTCCCATCCTGATCCAAATCCAGTGTAAGAGGATCGTAAACAGAAAAATCAATTCGATCCTTGTATCGCAGATAGTTGGTTATGTATTGATGACGGATGATCTTTTCCTCTGTTTTGATGTCGATGGCATCCAGAAATATGGAATCGTTCTGATGGGTAAAGAGGAAAATTTCTTTTCGTCCATTGTTGTTGTAATCGGCAAAATGGTAAAAGTCGCCCGGAACAAATTCTCCGGTTAGATTCCATTCAAAAAGAATTTTCCCATTTTCTTCCACCAGAAGTGCCGGGCGCCCAATGAAATCTTTTATGAATCTAATCTGTTCGCTTGTTCCGTCCAGGTTCAAATCATCGTAAATGATCACTTCGGTTGACCCAATTTTTGTCTTATCAAGAAGAGTCAGTTTGTATTTTCCGTTTAAGGGATTCCACCAAATAAATAAACCGGTTATTAGTGTTGCCAAAAACAGAGAAATAACCAGGTCGTACCTGCGCTTCAATTTGTTTCGCATTAGTTATTGATTAGGAACATCTTACCCTGCCACACATTTCCAACTTCCATTTGAATCTAAAGGCAAAAGATATAACTAATAATTAACACTTTGATAAATTATTTCCACTTCCTGCCGTTTTTTACATCAACAGCAAGATTAACAATATGAATACTCTCATTTAGAGTGGTCATTGTTATCGGTTAGAGAAAAGCAGATTGAAAATCCTGAACTCTTTGCCCACAGATTACAAATCTGAGAGAGCTGGGCGCATGATTCTGAACAGATTGCCAGGTTCCTGAATTTCGGGACA
>JAQBBZ010000425.1:0-4710 GCA_032125735.1 Labilibaculum sp. | reverse complement strand
GCCTTTGCTGCCGCGTAGGCAACCGCAACTGGTTCCGTACAGCCAAGTGCCGGAACAAACTCTTCTTTTAGTTTTTGTAAGTAAGCTTCCTTCATTATCATTTTTTTCTAAAAAGCAATAATTGCTTTCCATCTAGGTTAGTGTTTGTTTGTTGTGGTTGGTTAATAGTACAATACCAAATTAACATCAAAACACAGCTTATAAAATGTTTCTTTTCAGCTATATCTTCGTTAAAAAAGATGCACCGTAACTTGGCTATGCTTTACTTTTTTGCCTCGATACAGCTAAAAATTAATTCATTTTAATAAAGCATATTTTGATATTAAATTGGTATAAGATAAAAGAGCGGACCGGCCAGCTCCTAACACCAACCGGTCCTAACTAAATCAAAACAGACTAATGATTTTGTTGTATTATTTTAATGGATTCATGATTACTTCAACTGTATTCACGTTTTTTAATATCTCTTTTGCAAATTTCTGAATCGCTTTTGCATCAATACTTTCAATCAATTTTATGTAATCCTCCTTAGAAGTTAGTTCCGAACCTAACATCAGGTTATTTTGAATACTACTCATCCAGAAAGAGTTTTGCAATTCAGCTTCTTCCCTGCTTTTAATGAAATTATTCTTAATCTCATTTAAGTCAACAGCATCACAATCTTCATTTTGAATCTTACCAATCTCTTCATTTACAATTTCAACCAAACGATCCCGTTTTTCAGGGTCACAATCGAAATTGATATTCAATGAGAATTCAGGTGTTGGTAGTTTAGATGATGCGGGACTAACTCCTACACCATAAGATCCACCTTCTTCTTCACGAATAGTCACCATGTATCGTTTAGACAGAAGTTGAGATACTACATTAAGCATCAATCTATTCTCTAATGTATAATCAAAATCACCTTGTATTGCATAAGTAACTGTCGTTTTCGGCACGGCCATTTCACGATCGAAGATTCTGCTTGTTTTTCCTTTAGAAGGGCCCACTTTATGATCTACAAATGCTTCTTTTTTGTTTGTAGAGCTGATGTTACCAATATACTTCTGGATTAGGGGCAAATGCTCCTCTTCGTTAATATTACCAACAAAGATGAAAGTAAAGTCACTCGCATTGGAAAAACGCTCTTTATAAATCTCAACTGCTCTTTTAAAGTCGATCTTATTAATAAAATCTTCTCCAAAAAGTAAAGTGCGAGGAGAATAATTTGTCGCTGCTAAAGCAATGGTATCCTGAAGCGCTTTATTATTGTCTACACCAATGTTTGCTACGTAATTTCTCATACGTGCCATCTGAGCATCAAATGGAGCTTCTTCGAAACGAGGTGCTTCAAAATTCAGGTAAAGCAATTGTAGTAAAGTCTCGAAATCCTGAGGTGAAGCTGAGCCTGAAAATCCTTCTGTTAATTCACTTAAATTTGCATTTAACCCAACAATTTTACCTGCTAATTTTTTCTGCAGCTGAGTCGCATCAAACTCGCCCACGCCAGACATTTGAACAATACTTGTTGCCATATCAGCGGAAGCAAGATCTATATCAGCAATTAATGATGTTCCTCCAAAACTAAAAGAAGACATTGAGATTTCATCCTTACTGTATTCAGTAGGTAGAATAACTACTTTTGCACCATTCTCAAGAACATAAGCTTTTGCATCAGTTCCTTTAACTTTGAATTGGCTTGAAATCTTTGCTGGTTTCAATTTCTTGGCTACAAGAGGTTCGTTACCTGCTTCATCAATATAAGCTTCAACATTTGAAGATTTTACCTTAGCAACAACGGCTAATAATTCTTCTTTAGTTGGGTAAACCTGCGTTTCGTTATCAGGACCTTGTAATACTAATGCTGAATTGTCTGCATTAGAATAAGATTTTACGAATGCATTAACCTCTTCAAGTGTGATAGCAGGAATGGTTTTAGCGGCAAATTCCATTTCCCACTCCAACGAAGGAAACGATTCAGCCTTTAAAAACAAATCGCCTAATTGCTTCGCCCACTTATCATTTGAAATTTTGCTGTAATTCGCAGCATACGACTCATATGATCTCATATATTGCACTTTAGTCCTATCAAGCTCAGAAGCAGTAAAACCATGACGTTTAACTCGTTCCAACTCGGTTAATGCTTCAGAGAAAGCGTCCAGTTCCTTACCAGTTTTGGGCGAAACGTAGATATAATCTCCTCCTTTGGTACGGGCCATATCAAATCCACCAAAATTGATACCCATGGCTGAACATTCCAATTTCTTGGTTTTTTCAGAGATCCGGGCAGAAAGCATCTGATTGAACATGCCCTTGGCTATATCGTTTCTTTGAGTTGCTTCAGTCTTTACAGCATCCAAATCACGACGGAATAACCACATGATACTTAAGTTTTTTTGTTCCTTATCTTTTGCGGCAACATAGCCTACTTCTTTTGAATCCTCAATTTTAGTATAAGTACGCTCAGCAGCGTTCTTCTTCATTGGGATTTTTGAGAATAAAGCCTTTACTTTCGCCTCAATCTTTTCAGCATCAATATCTCCAACAATAACTACAGCCTGTAAATCCGGACGATACCATTTCTCGTAGTAATCACGAAGTTCCTGGTGCTTAAAATTATCAATCACATCCAAAGAACCAATCACATCACGATCGGCATACTTTGAGTTATTCATCATCACATGACTTGTTGCATTTCTTAGTCTGAAACCAGCATCACGACGAGTTCTCCATTCTTCATGAATAACACCACGCTCCGACTCAATTTCTTTTCCTTCCAGCAATAATCCACCAGACCAGTCATGCAAAACCAATAAAGCGGAATCCACTAATCCTTCATTTCCTGTAGGAATATTACTGATATTGTAAACCGTTTCGTCCGGAGCTGTGTAAGCATTAATATCACGACCGAAAAGAATTCCATTTTTCTCCAGATAATCGAGCATGTTCTTACCTGGGAAATTCTGAATGCCATTAAAAGCCATGTGCTCCAGGAAATGAGCCAAACCATTTTGAGAATCCTCTTCAAGGATGGCACCAACGTTTTGTACAAAATAAAAACTGGCACGATCTTTTGGTTCCTCATTATGCATCACATAATAGCTTAAACCATTAGATAACTTACCGTGCTTTACCTTCGAATCCAAAGGTATTGTTGTCGTATTCTGGGCTTGCGTTAACAAACCGGAAAATAAAACACTCGCAAAGAGCAACATAACAATCTTGTTCATACGTTTAATTTTACGTTATTAGTTCTTCTCATTAATATTTCCGAGAGACTTGGCAATTCCAGGTTTCCATTGATTCCTAATTGATAAATATGTGGTGATCAATTAGGAAACAATAGTGGTCTTCATAGCATAACTTAAATTTCTTAAAAAAAGAGCAGGGAGTTTTTCAGATCAGATATTGGGGTAAATAACTTGACGTCCCTGCTCTTTCCACCACTAACTAAAGTTTGTTGTTGTTTATCTTGATTTTGTTTTACCGACTATAGAAAATATTCGAGTTTGATGATGAGATGACAGGGATTGCCGGCCCTGCCATCTGCATCTACCCTACTAACCACGTTTTCATTCTTTACATCTGAAAACTCACTAACTAATTATCACAAACTAATATTGATTCTTAAATATCTTTTTGTCGTCCTGCTAAAACAAAATAATTTCTCTTTTAATCAGCAAACTCAATTACTGCTGCAGTTTTTTTTTGTTTGAAGTTTTTAATTCCTTCATCTAAAAACTCAACAAACTTGTTTACATCTAAATCGTAGGCTCTTGGTGTGGCAACATCTTCACCATCCGAATCAAGCAAGCAATAATATGGCTGAGCATTTATGTTATATCTTGTAATTTGAAAATCTGCATTTTTCTTTCCCAGAGTTTTTTTCTTTTTACCGTCGTAATTTGAAACAATCCACTCTTCCTTTGGTAATTCCGTTTTATCATCAACATACATTGCAATTACAACGTAGTCCTCCTGCAAGATCTTCAATACTTGTGGATCAGACCATACGTTAGCTTCCATTTCACGACAGTTAACACAACCGTGACCCGTGAAATCCATAAAAACAGGCTTATTCAACTTTTTAGCAGCAGCCATTCCTTCTTCATAATCGAAATATCCATTCAAACCGTGAGGCAAGTGCAGGAAATCGGAATATTTAGCGGTATGAGCTTCCTGATGAACAGCCCCACCATTCCCCGCATTATTTCTTACGATTTGATTGATGTCAAAATCCTGAGTTGCCTGTGGTGGAATATATCCTGAAAGTGCTTTCAATGGAGCTCCAAACATACCCGGAATCATGTAGATAACGAATGAAAAAGTTGCAATGGATAACATCAAACGAGGAACACTGATGAATTTCAATTCACTATCATGAGAGAATTTCAATTTTCCGAGTAAGTATAAACCCAATAGTGTAAACACAACAATCCAAACTGCAAGGTAGATCTCGCGATCTAAAATTCCCCAATGGTAAGTTTGATCTGCAATACTCAAGAATTTTAATCCCAAAGCAACTTCTATAAATCCTAAAACCACTTTTACAGAGTTTAACCAACCGCCTGATTTTGGCATATTCTTTAATAAACCAGGGAACATGCCTAACAGGACAAAAGGAAGTGCAAAAGCTGAAGAAAATCCTACCATGGCAACTACTGGGGCTATAATTTCACCTGTCATTGCTGCACCAATAGCTACTCCGGCAATTGGTCCTACACACGA
>JAQBBZ010000424.1:0-25203 GCA_032125735.1 Labilibaculum sp. | reverse complement strand
AAAAGATGTATTGCAGTTATCGATGATTTTAATTGATCATGAGATTGATTTTATGATTCTCGATCCTATTCCTTTGAATCATCAGTTCTGGTACTATCAAACTGGAAATAAAAATTTAGATTTTGACCGAAGATTGGCTCTTTACAAGCAATTTGCAACACCTGTTGGCAAGCTGAAAGATACCCGGCGGGATGCCTGTCAGATTTTAGCCATTTTGCCCAATAAAGTAGATTGGTTTGAAGAATTAAAAACAAAATTTACGGGGATCAAAATCATTCGTGCCACATCGCCACTCGATCATGAATCGATTTGGATGGAGATTTTCCCTCAACACATATCAAAAGGAAGAGGGTGCCAGTGGCTTTGTAATAAATTACAAATTAAAGCCACCGAATCGATTGCAATCGGTAATGATTACAACGATTTTGATTTGCTTGATTGGGGAGAGCACAGCTTTGTTGTGGCCAATGCGCCCAAAGAATTGCGATCGAAATATCAGGTAACTGATAGTGTTACTGAAGACGGTTTTTCAAAAGCTGTAGAATGTACACTCGAAAAGCAAACTACATCGCAGCAAGCAACAAATCGATATCTTTAGCCAAAATTCCAAATGTATCGCCCAATCGACGATTGGTTAAAATTCCTCTGTAAATATAAGTTCCATGGCGCAAGCCCGAATTGTATTTGATAAACTGATGAACACCACCGTTACGACCAATTTGCAATAACAAGGGAGAACAAATATTGCTTAGTGCAAGTGAAGCGGTTCGGGAAACATGCGAAGGCACATTGGGTACGCAATAATGCAAAACACCAAATTTTTTAAATACCGGATCTTTATGAGTCGTCATCATGGATGTTTCGAAACAACCGCCCTGATCAATACTCAGGTCGATAATTATCGAGCCAGGCTTCATCTTGGAAACCATATCCTCGGTAACGATAAATCCACTTATATTTTTTTCGTAACGCAATGCCCCAATTACGACATCGGCCGAGGCCAAGGCTTTTGCAAGAACATGAGGATGAAAAATTGAGGTAAAAACACGATGGCCCAAATGATCTTCCAATCTGCGCAGGCGATAAATTGAATCGTCGAACACTTTCACCATAGCACCTAATCCGCTGGCAGCTCTTGTTGCATATTCGGCAGCAGTTCCAGCTCCCAAAACAATTACTTCAGTTGGTGTAATTCCGGTAATTCCGCCCAGCATAACCCCTTTTCCTCCATGAGCCTTGCTTAAATATTCACCAGCAATCATTACTGCCGAAATTCCTGCAATCTCGGACATGGAACGAACTACGGGGAAAAAATCATTTTCATCCTTCACCAATTCCAGCGCAATCGCAGTCACTTTTTTTTGCATTAACTTGCGAATATTCTCTTCGCACTGACTTTTGATTTGAAGAGCAGAAAATATAATTTGATTTCCACGAAGCAGATCAATTTCTGCGGTCGAAAAGGGTGAAACCTGCATCACTACATCACATTGATAAATCTCGCTCTTGCCATTAACGATATGAGCTCCATTATCGCTGTATTCCTTATCGGTATAATTTGAGGCAAGACCAGCGCCTCGCTCAATCATTACATCATGGCCATTGTTTACCAGAACATCGACAGATTGAGGCGTTAAACAAATTCGATTTTCGCCTTTACTCTCTTCTTTTGGAAGACCAATGGTTAACTGTTTACGTCGGCGTTCAACTTCCAACATTTCTTCTTTAGGCTGGTAAAACTGTTGCACAATCGGAAAATTCCTTGATCCTTGACTTCGTGGCGCCATATTCAAAATTGTAATGTTAAAAGAGATTTTAACAAATTAATGAATTTACAATTTAAACATTTTTTTGCGATTATGCATATCCCGTACTTCAACGAATGGTAATCGAGCGACTGCCATCACTTTCTTCTTCGAAAAGAACCTCTACTGCATCATCGGGTAAAATGGATTCAATTTTTTCGGGCCACTCGATAAAGCACATGGCCTTGCTGTAGAAATAATCCTCGTAGCCAAAATCATAAGCCTCTTTCACATCTTCAATCCGATAGAAATCGAAATGATAAATAATAAGCTCATTCGGCGTATGATACTCGTTCACAATCGAAAAGGTAGGACTATTGATGGTGTCTTCAACACCCATTTCATCACAAATAGCTTTTACAAAGGTGGTTTTTCCCACACCCATTGCTCCATAAAGAGCAAACACCCGCTTATTTTCCACCAGGGAAAGAAATTCCTTTGCAACTGCATTAATTTCTTTCAGGGAGTTCATTTTTAATACACTCATTTTTCGCAAACAATTGATATTTATTTTCTAGCGCGGACTCAGAGTGATCAATGGAACCAAAACCTCCTCGAGCGAAATTCCTCCATGCTGAAAGGTATTTCGATAATAGGCACTGTAGTGGTTAAAATTGTTCGGATAAGCCAAAAAGTCCTCGCCATGTGCAAAGATATAAGAAGAACTTACATTTACCTGAGGGAGAAGTGCTTTTCGCGGATCGGTCACTTCAAAAACATGCTTTGGATTGTAATTCAGATTCTTACCCATTTTGTATCGCAGGTTCGTATTCGTTTGCCTGTCGCCAATCACTTTAACCGCATTTTGAACCCGAATAGAACCATGATCAGTCGTGATAATCAACTTCACATTCTTCTCGGCAAGCTTCTTAATCAATTCCAATAACATAGAGTGCTCAAACCACGATAGGGTCAAAGAACGATAAGCAGCCTCATCAGGAGCTAAATCACGAATCATATCGCTTTCGGTACGGGCATGCGAAAGCATATCCACAAAATTATATACAAAAACACTCAATTGAGATTCCAAAATAGAGCTAAGATTCTCCATTATTTTGGCGCCCATTTTTTCGTTGTTTATTTTCTCGTAATGGTAGGTGAAATCCTTATAATCACGCTTAAACTGAAAACCAATAAATTCCTCTTCGTGAAGATTTTTACTTGTTTCCTCATCTTCATGAATCCAATGACCTGGATACTTCTTTTGAATATCCAATGGCATTAAACCGCAGAACATCGAATTTCTGGCGTATTGAGTTGCTGTTGGTAATATGGAATAATACATATCATCATCAACCACCGAATAATAATTATTAATTACAGGATATAGTGTTTGCCACTGATCGTAGCGCAAATTATCGATCAAAATAAAAGCTACTTTTTGTCCCTTATCAAGCAAAGGGTATACTTTTTCTTTAAACACAGCTGGTGTTAGCAGCGGCTTTTCTTTATTACCTGGCTCTAACCATTCCAGATAATTCTTTTTTATAAATCGGGCAAAAAGATTGTTGGCTTCCGTCTTTTGCATGCGAAGAATTTCGTCCATTCCCGACTCTTCAATGTTGGCAAGTTCCAATTCCCAGAACACCAACTTCCGATACATTTTCATCCAATCCTTAAAATCGCGGCAATCGTTAATCTCCATTCCCAATTGTCCGAATCGTGACTGATAAGCGATGGTTGTTTTTTCCGAAACCAATCTCTTTTTATCAAGGTTCTTTTTAATGGTAAGTAGTATCTGCTTTGGATTCACAGGCTTTATCAGGTAATCAGAAATTTGCTTTCCAATCGCATCGTCCATAATATCCTCTTCCTCATTCTTGGTAATCATCACAATAGGAAGAGCCGAATCGATTGCTTTCATTTCTCCTAAAGCCTCCAAACCATTCATGCCTGGCATGTTTTCATCAAGCAGAACCAAATCAAACCGATTCTCCCGAACCAGGTCTATTGCATCATGAGCGTTATTGCATGATTTTACAATGTATCCTTTCCCTTCTAAAAAAATAATGTGAGGTTTCAACAACTCAATCTCATCATCCACCCAAAGTATTGTAGTATCTTTCACAAACGTTCATTTTAAGTTCAACCAGGAAACAACCAGGCGCAGTACTAGAGGTAACGAAAAGCACAAGCTTTTATTTCACCGCGTTTACTTAAGATACCACTTTTTAAAGAATTGCAGGTAAATAGCAGGATCGCCATCCTTCATGAAAACTTCTAAATTTTCATCCGAAATAACAAAATTTCGATAGTTAACCTTCTCAACAGGTTCAAAAATCATACGGTTCGTAACAATTGCCCGGAAATACATCATGGCCTGTTTTTTATTCCGCATGTTGGTTACTAAAAGAATTTCCCGATTCTCATCCAAAGTGCGAACTTCAACATTCAAGCTTTTTGTATTGTATCTTTTTATTCCGCTTAAAAGCTGTTTTTTATTTACATTATCGGTAGAATAAACTAATGCGAAATAATGTGGTGTTTCCTCATTATAAGTATATATACCTTCCTGAACTAATTCTTCTTTAGGTTTAACCACTTCAACGATCTCATCGCTCAGGTAATTTTCTTTGAAAAAATCGAGATATGGAAACAGCGTTTTACTGATATAGAATTTATTAAAATTCTCCTCTGTGATTACAAAATTTCGATATTCCACATCTGCCAGTTGTGCAAAAACTGCCTCATCTTTTATCAGTTTCTTAAAATAATTCATTGCGTCAGCCTTAGTGCCAATATTATTCACAACAATCATATTTAAGTCCGCATCGTACTGATCTCTTAATACAGTAAAATCTTTATCATGATTAAAGATATCTGTTCTTAATTTGCCAATATTCACTTTTCGTACTGGCACCAAAAGAATAAATTTATGATTATCGTTAAAATTAACAGCAAACTTTGTTGAATCTAAATTAGAATTCACCGAAATTAATTTATCATTCCTTCTAACAGTCGTTTTGCTTTCTTGTCTGGTAATATTAAAATAGCTTTTGGTATAAAAATCCAAATACCCTTCAACATCTTGATTTTCCTTAAAGATCTTAAAATTGGCATCCGAAATTACAAAATTTCGATAATCTGCATTCTCTAAACCAACAAAGACCATGTCATTCGTAATCACGCCATTAAAATAATTTAAAGCATCTTCTTTATCCTTTAAACCTTTCACTATAATCATGATTTGCTCTTTGTTTAAAGAGAGTCTGTCCACTTTAAATACACGATCATTGTAACTATCCGAGTTGTATTTCGAAAAATTAAATAATGTTCGGTTAGGATCCGCATCTTTCTTGTCAAACAGCAATATAAAATAATGCTGCTCCGTGTCGACTAATTTATAAATCGGTTTTTCTTTTACAACCTTCTCTTTATCAGCAATGGCAACAGTAGCCTGTTCACCTTCAATTCTCCAGTTTCTAAGCAACCGATTTTGTCGGGCCTGTTCCATATCCAATTCGGTATACTGCATTGGAACTGCCCCATCATCAAGTCCTTTAAGAATGGCTTTTACCGTATTTGCAATTTCGGGTGTTGGCTTCGACTCAATCAACTGATCCAATGATTGTCTAAATTGCGATATGTCTTTTGTTCGGCCAATGCACAAGGCTCTTAAAAATAAAAAACGAGGGCGCAATTCACTTTCCGGATATCTTAATAAGCCTTCATTACAGCCTTTAATCACTCTCAGATAGTAGAAATTTCTATAATCCTCATAGGCCGCAGCATATAACTGATTTGCCTTTTGATCTTCCGCTTCAATTTTCGCAAAGAAATTAGGGTCACTAAGCGCTCTTGCATAATCGCTCCCTTTAAATTCTGTTAATATCTTATTCTTATAATCGCTTGCTTTCGCAGAATTACCCATTTTATTATTTAGCGAATAAGCATGATAGTAGGCCGACAACAAATATGGATTATTAGGGAATCTTTCGATAAGAATTTCCATTGTTTCCAATGCCTTATCCATATTATTCAACTTCTCTTCGTACACCAGCGCTGCCTGATACAAGCCCAACATGATACGCTCATTGGATTTTTCGATTCCACCCTTAGTCATTGGCAAATCAACCAGATAATACTCTTTCGATTTTGGATCTTTTTTAAGTGACGGATCCACGGCATTAGTTCCCGTGTTATCTTCTAGTGCCAATTCAACATCATCCAAGGTCATCGCCGATTTATTTTTCCGTCTCCAATTATCCTCCAACTTTCTTCGTCCCCATTTGCGCTGGAAATCTGATTTTCCCAAACCAATATTTGTAGGATTATAAAAGTACCAGTTCCCCTGACTTGTTGTTGCTCTATTGGAGTTTCCCAACATATTATTCTGACTGAAAAATGCTCTGTCGGAAACCTCCTCAGCCTCTTTCACTTTTTGTTCTCTTTCCTTATCGTTAATTTTTTGAATGATTCCCTGAATCAATTTATCTCTATCTCCAGAGCTCATGGAAGCGACAGCTTGCAAGCTATCTTCTCTTTCAACCAAATTAAGATTGTTCACCAATTCGGTCAAATTTCCAATCCGTACTGATATTTCAGAATAGTTTGGATAATCTTTCCCCAAGTAGGTCATGGAACTGTCATAACACATTTGAGATTTAGGATAATTCAAATCTTCGAAATAGTAATCTCCCAATTTCAAAAATGATATTGCCTTCTGGTTTTCATTGTAAACAGTTCGTTTCGTTGATTCCCAATAGTTAGGGATTGCCGAATCCATATTCCCATCCTTCACATCCATTTCGGCAAGAGCATAGTAAATCTGATCCTGATATTCGGTATTCTTTTCATCGCGAAGCATTTTCTTCAAACTCTTCCTGATTTCTTCACCATTATTGTTTGCTGTGTATGACAATGCTCTGCTAATTTTAGCATTAAACGTCATCTCATAAGATGCATTCAGATCAATCAATTCTTGCAGCGCACGCGAAGAGGCATCTGAGTTTCCAAGCATTTGATAAAGCTGTGCTGTTAGGTAGTAATATCGTCCTTTTTTAACTTTAGAATCTACAAGTATAATTGCTCTTCCCAATTCCTCAATTGCACTCTCGTATTTTTTTTGTTGGATCGCACTACTTGCACGCAAAGTTGATATTTGAAGAATAAAATTTTTAGGAAGATTAGAATCATCAGTCAAACGATCCAATATTTCTCCTCCTGCTATTAACTCTCCTCGGTCAATTAAACTACGGGCTAAACCAAGTTTTGCCTCTGGTATTAATTCTGATTCAGGATATTCTTTCAAAATAAATTCGAATGCTTTTTCGGACACTCGATTTTCTCCTTTATAAAACTTTGCCTTTCCAATTAACAGGTAGCAATCATCAATCCAGTCATTGTATTCCTTCTTTTTTCTAAATGCCTGATATTTCTCGGCTTGATTGTCTTTTTTTCGTTTAGGCTTACGAGTAATCGAATGAATTTTTATTGCCTTGGCGGCCTTTTCAAGAGTTCTGTCCATATCGGAAAAAGACAATGCTCTGGCAGTTGGGTCTTGATACTCAAAAACAGGAAGAAGCAAAGAATAATTCTCTATAATTCCGTCTTCAATTTTCTGTTCACCTTTCTTCAGGCTTTCTTTCCCATTAAAATAAACATTGTAATGAGTGGTCATTGCATGATATTGTCTACTTACAAATGTGTTTTTCTGATTGGAACAACCTAACACAAATAGTAGACAAAAAACAACTACAGACCCTTTTTGAAAAAATTTACTATCCAAGACTTATCGTTTTGTTAGATAACAGTTAAAATCAATAAATTAGTATACAAAGGAACAATAAAAAGTACGAATCAACTTCATGATCTCTTCATAAACTATAACAATCAAACAGTTAATCTAAATCTGATTAGAAATATTAATACACTCGAAAATTATTAAAACTTTCTGAATATAAGCTTATTTAGCCAAAAATAAAAAAGGAGCATCAAATGCTCCTTTTCAAATCATAATATGTAATCTCTATCGAGTTATTTCCACACGTTTTGTTGGATTTTTATCCGCATTCCTTTTATCAACAACCGCCATCAGCTTAGATGCCAAATCGGCGAAAGCCATACCTGTTACTGTATCTGTATTAACAGCAGCCGGAATTCCGTTATCACCACCTTCTCTAATACTCTGTACAATTGGAATTTGTCCCAATAATTCAATCCCTTTTTCTTCGGCAAGATTTTTACATCCATCCTTACCAAAAATGTAATATTTATTCTCAGGTAATTCAGCAGGAGTAAACCAAGCCATATTTTCAACCATTCCCAAAACAGGCACATTCACACCAGCTCCTTCAAACATACTAATTGCTTTAATTGCATCAGCCAAAGCAACTTCCTGTGGTGTGCTAACAATAATAGCTCCTGTAACAGGTACTGTTTGCACCAAGGTAAGATGAATATCACTTGTTCCCGGAGGTAAATCGATCAATACAAAATCGAGTTCGCCCCAGTTTCCTTCTTCAATCAACTGCTTTAATGCATTCGAAGCCATAGGTCCACGCCAAACGGTTGCCTGCGAAGGATCAACAAAGAATCCGATTGACAACATTTTCACACCAAACTTTTCGTGTGGTTCAATCCGATCTTTATCGTCAATTTTTATTAAGCCTGGACGAGCTGTTTCTGAACCAAACATTTTAGGAATCGATGGCCCAAAAATATCTGCATCAATCAAACCAACCTTAGCGCCGGCATTAGCCAACGCCACCGCTAAATTCGTGGCTACAGTCGATTTTCCTACTCCCCCTTTACCCGAGGCAATGGCAATGATATTTTTCACATTTGGAAGAACTCCTGGCTCATCAACAATATGAACAGCCTTAACTTTAATATTCCCTTTTATTTCAGCTTCTTTATCAACAAATTTCAAAATAGCCGAAACACAAAGTTTTTTCAAAGTAATGATATGTGGATCATCCGATTTTTGAAAAACCAGATCAAAACCTATTTTCTTACCTTCAATTTTAATGTTACGAACCATATCCAGGGCCATGATATCCTTATCGGAACCTGGAAACTTCACCAAATGCAAAGCATCCGTAACCTGTTTTTGAGTATAAGTCATGATATATTAATTTTTAAGTCCTTGAATTTATTATAGAGAACAAATGTATGTATTTAGATTCTATTTAAATAGGATTCCCATCGAGTTCTTTACATGGGTCCCAAAAAACCACATCAAAATTTTGAATTTGGTCATCGATAACCACAATACCTTCACTTTCGAGCAATTCCTGCATTAAATGCTCACCCGGAAAATGGTGTTTTCCCGAAAGTATTCCCAATCGATTTACCACACGATGAGCTGGCATATATTCTTGATGAGCATGGCACTGATTCATTGCCCAACCAACCATTCTGGAGCCCTGAGGCGAACCTACAAAACGGGCAATTGCTCCATAACTGGTAGCACGCCCAGCAGGAATTAGCCGTACAACATCATAAATTTGAGAATATAAATCAGACATTTATTATTCCTTTTTTTCCCTGCCAAAGCTTCGGTACCAATCCAATTCAATTTCTACATCGGGTTCAACAAACTCGCTTTTTCCCTCAAGCATAAACTTATGATACTTAATTGAAATTCCACGGTTTAAAAATTGCTGTTCGTAATAAGTTCTAATGGAAAGAATTTCATCAGCTTGGCCAGAGTTATATAAATCATTTGTATCAACAAGAACTTTTAGGTCATTCTCCTTGATTACGTATTTAGTATACTCGTATAAAAAGCTACTATCCGATTTTAAATGAACAATTCCATCTTTAGAAAGAAGCTTACTGTACAATTTTAAAAACCGGGTTCCCGTTAATCTTTTCCCTAGCCTTTTCATTTGAGGATCAGGAAAAGTAATCCAAATTTCGGCAATTTCACCTGCCTCAAATATAGATCCAAGCAACTCCGCATAATTTCTTATAAAAGCAACATTGCCAAGACCATTATCTATAGCTTCCTTTGCTCCACAGAAGATACGAGCTCCTTTAATATCTATTCCTATAAAATTTTTATCTGGAAATTGCTTTGCCAAGCCAACTGTATATTCACCCTTTCCGCAACCCACTTCAAGAACTATCGGATTGTCATTCTTAAATACATCCTTGTTCCACTTTCCTTTGAATTGATAGTCTTTCTCCCAAACATCATTGTGGGTTGGTTCAAAAACATTATCAAAAGACTTCATTTCAGCAAAGCGCTGTAATTTATTTTTTCCCACTTGTAATCCCTCTTATATTATTGTTTTCCCTTCTCAATACGAATTCCAACATTCACAATCCCTTTCAATTTATGGTCGTACATTCCCTGAGCAATTTCAAACACATATTTTCCTGATTTCGGAAAAACCATCTTTTGTTTAAAAGGAACCTTTAAGTCAAAAATATCACCAAATCCACTTCCATACCAATCACCGGTTTCATCCGCTAATTTGACTTCAATCTTTTGCTCATCCACCTCATTATCAGGAGATATTATTTTCACAAATAACCACAAATTACTATATGCATAATCTCCGGAATTGCGAACATTAACAAATACATTGTGTGTATGCGTTGTATCTGTAATATCTACCTCAAAACGAAAAATCTTTCCCTGATTCCATTCGAAATCAGGGATATTCTCATACTTATCGTACACACTGTTCGAAGTACAGGAAAGTGTAAAGACCGCTATTAATAAAGTGCAAATAATTCTTCCTAACTTCATGATTCAGAAGGGTTATTATTTTTTCTTGGTTTACGACGGAATTTTCTCTTCGTCTTTTTTACTGCTAATTTTTCTACCGGATCGAATCGATTCAGACTATCCTGACCCACTACATTTTCGTATTCCAATGTTTCCTTAGGCACAGCAACAAATTCGGTTACTAATTTATTAACCTTAATTCCATCTTTATTTTGTTTGATAATATTTTTAACGGTATCAACAGATAGCTGAACCATGTTTATTGTATTGTATTTATCATACGAATACCACATTAACCTCTTAAAAATATCTGTCTTCTGATGATAAGCTGTACCATCTTTTGTTTCCAACTGAATATTTGTATTCGGAAAATCTTTTTGAGCATCGATGTAGCAATCCAATTCAAAATTCAGACAACACTTCAACTTGCCACACTGACCTGCCAATTTTTGCGGATTCAGAGAAATTTCCTGATAACGTGCAGCATTTGTAGTCACCGATACAAAATTGGTAATCCAGGTAGAGCAACAAAGCTCTCTTCCACAAGGACCAATACCTCCAATTCGACCGGCCTCTTGCCTTGCACCAATCTGACGCATTTCAATTCGAATTTTAAACTGCTCAGCAAGCACTTTAATCAATTGACGAAAATCAACACGATCATCGGCTATGTAGTAAAAAATGGCTTTGGTTTTATCGCCTTGATATTCCACATCACCAATCTTCATATTCAGTTTTAGTTCTGCAGATAGCTGGCGAGCCTTAATCATTGTTTTATGTTCCAAGGCGATGGCTTCATGCCATTTTTCAATATCCACAGGTTTTGCCTTTCGGTATATTTTATTCGCCTCGTATGTTTTTGGATTCAGTTTCTGCCTACGCATCTGTTCCAAAACTAAATCTCCGGTTAATGTAACAATTCCTATATCGTGTCCGGGCGATGCTTCTAAAGCAACAACATCACCTCTTTGTAGTCTTAATTCATTCGAATTAGAGAAGAATCCCTTACGGGTATTTTTAAATTTTACCTCTACAATATCTGGACATAATACACTCTCAGGAACATCACTCAACCAATCATAAACATCTAGTTTTCCTTCCAGAAGTCTATCATCCTTTTTATTGGACGCGCATCCTCCGCACTTCCCTTTTGGTTCCTTATTTTCTGTCATATATATGTTGATTATTAGTCGATAATCGACCGCAAAAATAATGAATTTAATTTATAAACCTTTAAAGGTAGCAATTCGTCGAATTAATACCCCTTTATGGTCTTAATAATTTAACCAGTTTCAAACCCAAATCGAGAAAAACAATTTTCGCATTGGCATTTCTTTCAATATCAGAATGAGCTTTTGAAAGCTCATCGGCAAGAATCCATACATTTTCTTCATTAATAAACGGAGAAAATCGTTGAGAGAAATTCATTTCTTCACCATTCAAAAACACCATTTCAGGTTTCTTTAAATTCAAAATAAAATTTTCCCTTACCATTCGAACACTGTAGTTTAAAAAACTCTTTTGACGTTCGCGGCCAATTCCTGCAATCTGTTCCGACCAATCCATTATTTCCATCACCTTACGGGCATAGCTTAATCTCATAATGGTAACGAAGTTCTCAAAATTGAAAGCATTTTCATCTGAGTTCTGAATCAATATCCGGGCTTTACGATAACTTCCGCCGGCCAAACGCACCACATTAGTCAATTCTGTTCCCGATAAATTAAATTCAGAGGTAAGCGCCTGTGATAAATCAGCGTCGTCAATTTTTGGAACATTTACAATTTGCGTTCTGGAAAGAATTGTCTGAAGAATTTTTTTCGGTTCTTCCGAAACCATTAAAAACAGAGTTTTATTAGGCGGTTCCTCAATCATTTTCAGAAGTTTATTGGCACATGAGCGATGCATTTTCTCTGGCAACCAAACCACCATAATCTTGTAATCAGACTCGTAAGTCTTCAAGTTTAACTTGCGGATAATTTCATTACTCTCCGAGGAATAGATTAAGCCTTGAGAATTATCGACCCCCAGAGTCTTGTACCATTCTCCCAAATCAAAATAGTGATCAGTTTCAATTTGAGATCTCCAACTGGCAATAAAATTATCACTCACCGGATTCGTAAAACCTTTACCCTTTACTACAGGAAAAACAAAGTGTAAATCGGGATGAATCAATTTCTGATATTTTCGGCATGACGAGCAAACTCCGCATGAATCATTCTCCTTTTGATCCAAACAGGACACATATTGTGCAAAAGCAATCGCTAAAGGTAATTTTCCAACTCCGGCCGGTCCAACCAGTAATTGAGCGTGACTAATCCTATTTTCCTTGACTGTTTGTATGAACTGACTTTTTACAGATTCAAGTCCAATTATATCTTTAAATTGCATGAAATTAATTTCGATTCTGTTACTGGCATTCTAATGTCATCAACAACTTATTATTGATTTTATGCCTATCACTAAATTGCAAATTTAGCGACAAAAAGACATTAGGGTATCCAAAGTTATAAAAATATCCAAGTGCTTTACTAAAAGTAGTGATCTTGCCATTAAGAAGTAATGAAATATGACGTTTTAGCTCTTATTATTCGAGTTTTATTTTTTATGCAATCGTTTCAAAACCAGCATCACGCAACACCTAATCTCCTGTATTAATTATAGATACAATAGATAAAAGCATCTTTTTTGCACTCATTTGCAGAAAAAGCTATCTTTGTTTACACGAAAAAAAACTAAAGACAATTATATCATGCAAAGTATTGACACTTACAATTTTTCAGGTAAAAAGGCTATTATCCGAGTAGATTTCAATGTGCCTTTAAACGACCAATTCGAAATTACCGACGACACACGAATCCGTGCCGCTATTCCTACTATCAAAAAAGTATTGGATGGTAATGGTTCTGCTATTTTAATGTCTCACCTTGGTCGTCCAAAAGGTGTAGATGCGCAGTTTTCATTGAAGCACATTGTTGCTCACCTTACAAAATCAATTGGTGTTGAGGTAAAATTTGCTGATGATTGTATTGGTGAAAGTGCAAAAACTATGGCCGCTAATTTGAAGCCAGGTGAAGTTCTTTTACTTGAAAACCTGCGTTACTACAAAGAAGAAGAAAAAGGTGATGAAGAATTTGCTAAAAAATTAGCTGATTTAGCTGACCTTTGGATCAACGACGCATTTGGCACTGCTCACCGTGCTCACGCTTCGACTGCTGTTATTGCTAAATTTTTCCCGGAAGCTAAAATGTTTGGATACGTAATGGAAGGCGAATTATCAAGCGTTGATAAGGTATTGAAAGATACTAAGCGTCCGTTAACTGCAATTATGGGAGGAGCTAAAGTTTCTTCAAAAATTGAAATCATCCAGACTTTAATGTCACAGGTTGATCATTTGATTATTGGTGGCGGTATGACTTACACTTTTGTGAAAGCAATGGGTGGAACTATCGGTAACTCATTGGTAGAAGATGATAAATTAGAAATGGCCAGAGAAATTCTTAAGAAAGCAAAAGAGAACAACGTGAAACTTCACCTTGCTTCCGATGCTTTAATTGCTGATGCCTTCTCTAATGACGCAAACACTAAGGTTTGCGATGTTAATGCAATTCCTGATGGATGGATGGGATTAGATGTTGCTGAAGCAACTATCGAAAGCTTCAAAAAAGTGATTGAGGAATCGAAAACGATTCTTTGGAATGGTCCTGTAGGCGTATTCGAAATGGATACTTTTGCTAAAGGAACGAAAGCAATTGCCGATGCTATTGTGACTGCTACTGAAAAAGGTGCTTTCTCGTTAATTGGTGGTGGTGATTCTGTTGCTGCAATCAACAAATACGGTCTTGCTGACAAAGTAAGTTATGTTTCAACTGGTGGTGGTGCTTTATTAGAGTACATCGAAGGAAAAGAATTACCAGGTGTAACAGCTATTAGAGGATAATATTTATTCGATATACTTCCCTTGGGGAGATCTTAACGCAGTTCTGTAATGGAACTGCGTTTTTTTTATGTATTTTAGTTAAGGTAATTTTAAACATTTTTTATCAATACCCGTAAAACAAACTTGTGCACAACTTACATATACCATTTATGAAGAGAGTTCTACTTGTATTTGCGACTATATTTTCAATTCTATTCCTTAAAATAGAAGTTTCCTATGCTCAGGTAGACAGTTTGCATTACATACCTCCAATGTGTTCTTTTTCAACTTCAAGCTCAGATGTAGATGATCATCAAATGGTTTTAACAACATCTGAAACAACTCCTTTTACTGTTACCGTCAAAAACAACAATGGTACTTTTGTAAGAACTGTTAGTTTATCCAGTTCGAGCCCTCAAAGAGTCAATTTAAACTGGCCCAACAAAGGAATTAATTCGCAAGGAGTTATTGATGTTGGCGATTTAAACAAAATTTTAGATACGGAAGGATTAATCGTTAGTGGTCCTAAAAAATTCTTTGTCAGTATTCAGCAAAAATCCGGTGCGCAAGGTGATTTATTAACCTCGAAGGGAACTACAGGATTTGGTACCGATTTTTACAGCGGACACATGTATTCAAGCCCTGGAGGTTATGATAGCTATAATGGTCACTTTATATCTGCAATAGCAACTGAGAACAACACCAATATTACTTTCAGCAACCCAAGAGTAAAATTTTCGGGTAAATCAACCAACACATTTACGGTAAGTTTAAACAAAGGGCAATCTGTAGTTATTGGCGTTAGTGTCAACCAATTAAAATCTCAAGGCAAAGACTACAACCATGTTAACGGAACTTATATTACTGCAAACAAACCGATTGCTGTTAGTTCAGGCTCATGGTGTGCTTCTGGTTTCCCAAGTAACAGTCCTGGTAGAGATGTTGGTTTTGATCAGTTGGTTCCTACTGGTGTTGTTGGAAAAGAATACATCCTGCTTAAAGGTGAAGGTGATAGTGGCGGTGCAGAATACAACGAAAAGGCATTGGTTATAGCGACAGAGAACAATACGAAGATATATCTAAAAGGAAATTCCTCACCAATTGCAACTCTAAATAAGGGAGAATATTTCTTTACCGATTATGCAGATTACGGAACAAATAAAAACTTATACATTAGATCCGATAAAAAAATATTTTGTTATCAAACACTATCAGGAGCAAATAAAAAACAAACGGCCGGATTGTGTTTCATCCCTCCCCTTAAATGTACTGCAGATAAAGAAGTAACTATCGCTTTTGCTAATGAATTATCAAGCCTTACGGTTAATCCTATTTTAAAACTAGTTACACAAACAGGCTCTCAGATTAAATTAAATGGAGTCAATCTTCAAAATGCCAATACATATCAAAAATCGGTGCCTGGCAATACGTATTGGGAAACCTATAATATCCCCAAAAGTGAACTTCAGAAAGGAGTATACAGTGGAGGAGCAGACTGGATATTTAATATATCATCAGACAATGCCTTAAATGCAATGCTTGCTGTTGAAAGTAATAATGTTGGTGGCGGTGGATTTTTCTCAGGTTTTGGAGATATTCCTCAGGTTAATCAAAGTCCGGATATTGCAGAACAAGGTTTATGTGGAGGCAATGTTGTGCTTAGCGCTTCTGGATTTACTACCTACAATTGGTACAAAGACGGTGTTGTCATACCAGGTGCAAACAATTCTACCTTTCAACCATCAAACCCAGGAAGATATAAAGTTACTGGCTTATCACCTTGCGGAGGCTCAACAACAGAATCATTCCCATCGAACGAAATTATAATTCTGCCTTGCCTTTCTGTTTCACCAGTAAAACCAACAGTAATAGAAGGAACTGATTTGAATGCGGTATTCCGGGTTGAATTATCACACATCTGGTTGGCATCGGACAAGGTTGATGTTACATTCCACTACCAAACCAATACAGGAACAGCTGCCAGTGGACAAGATTACACTCCTAAAACTGGGAACGCAACAATTCCATCTGGTAGTGCATACGTGGATATCTCAGTACCAATCACAAATGACATTTTAAATGAAAATGATGAAGAATTCACATTTACAATATCTAATGTTGTTAATGCAGTAGAAAGCATAACTACTGGAACAGAAACCATTAAGGATGACAATGACCCAATGCCGGCAATTACAGTCTCAAGCCAAACCTATGATGAAGATGCCGGAACAATCAACCTGCAGGTTAGTTTGAATACTGCAAGTGGTAAAACCATAACTACAAACTATTCTATTTCTGACAATACAGCTTTTCGCCCTAATGACTATTCAGCTTCAGCATATACAGGCAGCTTAAGTTTTGCTTCTGGTGAGCTAAACAAAACTATTTCGTTTAACATCGTTGATGATAATATTTATGAACCCGGAACAGATGAATACTTCACCGTTTTATTGAGCAATTTCATCAACGCTACTGCAGGTAATACAAATGCAAGTATTTCAATAACTGATAATGATTTACCTCCAACGATTAGTATCGCTGATGCAAGTAAAGAAGAAGGACAAAGTATTATCTTTCAGGCGAATTTAAACCATCCTGCAGATGTGCCAATTACATTTAATTATCAGATTGTTTTAGGAAATGGCCAAGGGTATGCAAAACAACAAGATTTTAATAATTACAGTTCATTTTCTTCAGGAACGATAATAATTCCAGCAGGGCAAACTTCTTTTAATTTCCCCGCCTTTGCCACAATAGATGACAATGCTAATGAGCAAGCAGAAACATTCATTGTAAATTTCACTGCCGCAAATAACGCAACATTAGGAAATACTTCAGCTACAGGAACGATATTAGATAATGAAGGGAATCCAACGCTTTCGATAGCGAACGCTATGGTAACAGAAGGTGGCACACTTAAATTCACCATATCAGTTAGTCCAATTAAAAGTTCAAATATTGTTTTTAATTACAGAACTATTGATGGAACAGCCACTTCTCCAGCCGATTTTAACGGGACAGGATGGACTTCCATTACTCTTCCTGCGAATCAGTCGAGCATGGAGCTTTCGATCATTACAGTTCAGGATACTGAAGAAGAGAGTACTGAAACATTTACTGTGGAGATAGGAAATCCTCCTTTTAAGGTAGATATTGCAGCAGGATTGAATATTGCAACGGGAACCATTATTGATGATGACGAAACTCCTATCGCAAAAAATGACAATTATTCGGTAGATGAAGATGCCGTTCTTACAAATAATGTAATGACCAATGATTTAGGACTTGGTGATCCTCCTGTTGTAGTAATTTCTAACACCAATCCAGCAAATGGATCTCTGGTAATGAATGCAAATGGTAATTTCACATATACTCCAACAGCTAATTTTAATGGTGCAGATACCTTTCAGTATACTATTAAGGATATCGACGGGGATCAATCTACAGCGACAGTCACCATTACGGTAAATCCAATTAATGATTTACCAATAGCCAATAACGATACGTACACAACACCTGAAGATACACAGCTAAATGCCAATGTAATAACGAATGATCAAAACCTTTTTGATTTACCGATCACAATTAGTTTGGTTACTAATGTTAGTCATGGTTCGCTTACTTTAAACGCGAACGGAACATTCACTTACATGCCCAATTCTGAATATTTCGGGCCTGATAATTTCACTTATAAACTTACTGATGGCAATGGAGATGCTGTAACGGCGAATGCAAATATCACTGTTACGTTCATAAATGATGCTGCTCCTGTAGCTGTTAATGATAATAAATCAACCAATGAAGATACTTCTGTTACTATTGATGTATTGGCTAACGATTCGGATGTGGACGGAAACCAAACCATTGACAAGGCTAGTGTTCTTATAAAGACAGATCCTTCTAATGGTAGTTTATCTCAAAACTTTGTTACCGGTGAGGTAACTTATACTCCAAATAGCAATTACACGGGAGCCGATAGTTTTACCTACACCATTAAAGACAATTCCGGTTTAGAATCTAATATTGCAACTGTTACAATCAACGTTACTGTTGACAATGATCCTCCCGTAGCCATTTGTAAAAGTGGAGTTATTGTCTATTTAAATGCCAGCGGAAATTATTATTTGACACCTGCTGAAATCGATAATGGTTCGAATGATAATCTTGATGGAGGAACGGTTACCATCTCTGTTTTTCCGAATACTTTCGATTGCTCGGATAAAGGAAGTAAATCTGTGACATTAACAGTTACCGATACAGATTTAGCGAGTAGTACTTGTACAACAACCATAAGCATTGCAGATAACAGCAACCCTGTAGTTAAAACGGCTCAACCCAATATTTCGGTCTCTGCCGGATCGGGCGTGTGCGGAGCTCTTGTGAATTACACAGGATCAATTTTCACAGATAATTGTGATGGAGATCAAACAGGCAATTTAAGCTCTGGACTTTCAAGTGGATCTACATTCCCAATTGGTACTACAACGCTTACTTATGAATATACTGATGCTTCGGGAAATGGTCCTGTTCAATCGAGCTTTACTGTTACTGTCGTAGATGATATAAATCCAGTTTTCACGAACACATCGAATCGTAATCTATTACCCAATAATTCAGGCTGCAGCTATCTGGTAGGTGGTACAGGATTCGACTTAGCTGCAACTGATAATTGTGGTATTTTAAGTATTTCACACAATTATAATGGCGGAGGAAGTAGCTTAAACGGGAAATTATTCCCACTCGGAACAACAAGTGTTACCTGGACTGCTACTGATGTGAATGGCAATTCTGCAGTGCGTGTGGTACAGGTTAATGTAAACTCGAATTTATCGGCCAGCATCACAATACCCGGAGGAAATACAAACTGCCAGGATGAAAACTCAGTATTCAATGCGTCTGGTTCAGGTGGCACTCCAGCTTACACATTTAAATTCTTTGTTAATGGAACAGAGGAAACAGTAGGAGTATCAGGAAGCAGCTTCACAACCAGTACTCTGGTAAATGGTGATAAAGTCAA
Source organism: Labilibaculum sp. (assembly GCA_032125735.1). Lineage (GTDB taxonomy): Bacteria > Bacteroidota > Bacteroidia > Bacteroidales > Marinifilaceae > Labilibaculum. Next base: position 5,782 of record JAQBBZ010000424.1, on the reverse strand, counting down.
GACTGAAGTTACAGATTCCAATGGATGCTCAATGGAGAGTAGTGAAATCACAATGACCATTTATCCTAAACCAAATCCCAAATTATACCATGAATAAGGGATAAGTCATTCTCAACAAATACAATTCTAAAACACCTAATTTTATTAGACAAATAAAAGACCTTCCAAGACAAGCCAAAAGTTTTTCCAAAACAGAAGGCAATGCTGCCAAAACACAAAGCAAGTCTTCCAAGACAAGCCAAAGTCTTTCCAAGACAGAAGGCAATGCTTCCAAGACACATATAAAGGCTCTATTAGTTAGGCTTAAGTAAAGATGCCTTACTGGAGCACTATCATCTTTAGGTTTTTCAATTATCTTTGTCAATAAATCTAGAATAAGTATTAGATAAATGAACTGGGAAGAGGAAATATTCAATTGTACAAATGACTTGGAATTTGAACAACTTGCACTGCAGGTTTTTCAATATCAGGCAACAAATAATAGGGTGTATCAGGAATATCTGGAGCATTTAAAATTCGATATTTCAACAGTTAAAAGCCTTACTCAAATTCCATTTCTTCCCATCGATTTCTTTAAATCACACAAAGTAGTTTCTACCGATAAAGAAGCACAAGCCATTTTCACCAGCAGCGGAACCACTGGAAATTTAACCAGCCGCCATTATGTACCGGATCTAAAAATTTATGAAGCGAGCTTTACGAAAGGATTTGAGCAATACTACGGAGCTGTAAGCGATTACTGTATTCTGGCTTTATTGCCATCTTATTTGGAGCGGGAAGGCTCTTCTCTTATTTACATGATGGAGAAGCTGATCAAGGATAGTAAGCATGAAAAAAGCGGCTTTTACCTGCACAATCATGAAGAATTGATTGCTGCGATTACTGATCTGAAAAAACAGAATCAAAAGATTCTTCTCTTAGGTGTTAGTTTTGCTTTGCTTGATTTAGCTGAAAAATTTCAATTGGATTTGGATGGTGTAATTGTAATGGAAACGGGAGGCATGAAAGGCCGCCGTAAAGAAATTACCCGCGAGGAATTGCATGCTTTTCTTACCCAACGATTGGGTGTCGAAAAAATTCATTCGGAATATGGAATGACAGAACTTTTATCGCAGGCTTACTCGAAAGGCGATAGTTTGTTTTTCACGCCAAGCTGGATGAAAATCATGATTCGGGATACTTACGATCCTTTTTCCTACGAAAAACAAGGACGAAGTGGAGGTGTTAATGTGATTGATCTGGCCAATATTCATTCTTGTTCCTTTATCGAAACACAGGATTTGGGACGAATTCATGCCGATGGAAGTTTCGAAATTCTGGGTCGTTTCGACCATTCCGATATCAGAGGTTGTAATTTGCTGGTAAATGAATAATACCGATTATCAAATGGAAAAAGTTTTTAGTTCATTGCATTCCTAAAAGCATATCATTTGTATATCGGCACAAGAAAAAACACCAAATAGAGTTTAATGAATGTAAACCAACTCTATTTGATGCTTAGAAATTCCCCTACCAAAAGGAACCGAATACCGATTAGTATTTTTAAAGCTTATTTATTTAAAGCAACTTGCCAATTCCATGCAGAAAGCAAGGTTTCATCAAGAGTTTTTTCAGATTTCCATCCTAATTCTTTATTTGAAAAAGTAGTGTCGGCATAAATCTGTTCAATATCGCCGGCACGTCGTTCCACAATTTTATGCGGTACTTTTTCGCCTGTTGCCCGTTCGAAAGATTCTATAATTTCCAGTACTGAAACACCTTTTCCGGTTCCAACATTAAAAAATTCATAATTCGCTTTCTGCTTTTCTTCAATCAATCTGTTTATTGCAACAACATGAGCTTTTGCTAAATCAACAACATTGATATAATCGCGAATGCAAGAACCATCAGGCGTATTGTAATCATTTCCAAACACACTTAACTCAGCACGCATTCCTGCTACAGTTTGCGTTAAAAATGGAATTAGATTATTTGGAACTCCCAAAGGCAATTCTCCAATTTGTGTTGATGGATGAGCTCCGATCGGATTAAAATAACGCAAAGCGATTCCTTTCAATTCAGGACTTGCCTTGGTCGTATCTCTAATGATATCTTCACAAATCGTTTTCGTATTTCCATAAGGAGATTCGGCTTCTTTACGAGGTGTAGCCTCGGTAACAGGTAATTTATCGGGCTGTCCGTAAACCGTACACGATGAAGAAAAAACCAAATTAGGAATCTTAAATTCCTTCATTGCTTCCAGAATATTCATCAGTGAATTCAAATTATTGCGATAGTACAACAATGGCTTCTCAACCGATTCGCCGACAGCCTTCGAGGCTGCAAAATGAATGATCGCCTTTATTCCTGTTTGTTTCTTAAAGAATTCTGTACACTCTTTTGTGCAGCTTAAATCTACTTTTTCGAACAATGGACGAACACCGGTAATTGCTTCAATGCCATCTAAAACTTCAATTTTTGAGTTCGATAAATTATCAGCAATCACTACTTCACAACCACTATTTTGAAGTTCGACAACAGTATGCGAACCAATATATCCGGTTCCTCCTGTTACTAATATTTTATTCGCCATAATCTAAATTCAAAAAAAAAATTATCACTATAATATATAACTGTAGGTTCGGTTTATCGAAAAATACCGAACGTACAGTTTTTATTTACTCCTTTTTACTACCAGAACATTGCATACAAAGCAACAAGTGCGATACAGATTACGTAGGCAACAATATTGAAAACTTTACCTGTGGCAAAGGTTTTTCTGCTGATTTCAATTCCTTTTTCATCATCGGCACCTTTGTTTTGCATATAACTAACCAAAACAATTACTGCAGCAGATAGTAAAGCAGTGTATCCCATTTGATCCAGGAAAGGAACATTTGGGAAAATTCCCTCTAATGAACTTCCAGCCAACCAGCCTTTAGGACCAACCTTAAAGAACATTGCAATTGGAATTGATAATAATACCCCGGCAATTGCTCCTTTATTTGTAGCCTTTTTCCAGAATAATCCTAACAAGAATACCGCCAAAATACCAGGACTAACGACTCCTGTATATTCCTGAATAAACTGAAAAGCCTGATCTATTCCTCCTAATAACGGAGCAACAACACCTGCAATTACTAATGCTCCCGCAGCAGAAAGTCTACCCACGTTTACAGTTTCCTTATCAGTCGCATTTGGATTAATATATGGTTTGTAAATATCCATTGTAAAAATGGTTGAAGTTGAATTCAGCATGGATGCCAATGAAGACACAATAGCCGCAGCCAAAGCAGCAAAAGCTACGCCTTTCAATCCTGATGGAAGAAATTGCAACAGCCATGGATAGGCTTTATCTGCAGCACCCATTGTTGGAATGTTATCCATTGCTCCCACACCCAATCGAGCCATGGTTTCCGGATCGTTAACCATTACAAAAGCAGCAATACCTGGGATCACAACAATTAAAGGAATGATCAATTTCAGAACACCTGCAAATACAATTCCTTTTTGAGCTTCTCTAAGAGATTTGGCAGCCAAAGTTCTTTGAATGATGTACTGATTAAATCCCCAGTAGTAAAGGTTAGCAACCCACAAACCACCAACAATAACACCAATACCCGGAAGATTCACATATTGACTGTGTGCCTTATCCAAAATCATATGAAAACTATCTGGTGCAGCTTCGTAAATATGCTTAAATCCGGCAATCACACCTTCTCCTCCGGATACATTATCCAAAGCAAGATAAGTTGTAATTAAACCACCAAAAATTAAAAACACAACCTGAATAACATCGGTCCAGGCAACTGCAGAAAGTCCTCCATACAATGAATAACTGGCTGCAAACAATGCCAAACCAAGAATTCCGTAAATCATCGGAATCCCCATAATGGTTTCCATGGCCAATGCTCCCAGATAAAGAACCGAGGTAAGGTTCACAAAAACGTATAATGCGATCCAGAATACAGCTAAAATCGTTTTTAAGTTGGTCGAAAATCGCTTCTCCACAAACTCAGGAATGGTATACAATCCCTTTTCGATAAAAATTGGTAAAAAGTATTTACCTACAATTATTAAAGTTAAAGCGGCCATCCACTCGTAAGAGGCAATTGCCAAACCAATTGCAAAACCAGAGCCAGACATTCCGATAAACTGCTCTGCAGAAATGTTTGCCGCAATTAAGGAAGCTCCAATTGCCCACCAAGGTAAGGATTTACTGGCCAAGAAGTAATCATCGGCATTTTTTTGATGTCCTTCTTTATCGCGGGACACCCATAAACCTACTCCAACAATTACAACAGCATATAAAATAAAAATGATGTAATCCAGAGTTGAAAACGCATTTTCCATATCGGGGATATTTATTTAGTATTTGATTTATAATGTACTTTAGAAAGTCCTCTTAATCGTAAGGCTGCACCTTCGGCTGTAATATCTCTTTGTGGCGTGCCCAACATTTCGTATCCAACCATAAACTTTTTAACGCTAGCCGAGCGTAATAATGGGGGATAGAAATGCATGTGCAAGTGCCACTCAGGATGCTCTTCACCATCGGTTGGTGCTTGATGCAGTCCTGCTGAATATGCAAAAGAAACCTCGAATAAATTATCATACATTATTGTCAGTTTCTTATAAATATCTGCTAAATCAGTTTTTTCCTCATCGGTTAATTCCAATAAGTTCGAAACTGCTCTTTTGCTAATAATCATGGTTTCGAAAGGCCATACTGCCCAAAAAGGAACCAAAGCCACAAACGAATTATTTTCAACTAAAATTCGTTCATTTTTTCCCAATTCACTTTTCCAGTAATCCAACAACATGGTTCTTCCATGCTTGTCAAAATATTCTTTCTGAGTTTTTGTTTCTTTCGAAGTTTCCAAAGGAATCAATGCTGAAGCCCAAATTTGTCCATGCGGATGCGGATTGGAACAGCCCATAATAGCTCCCTTATTTTCAAAGATCTGCACATAAGCAATATCATCCCTCGATCCTAATTCCTGGTATTCTTTACACCAAAGATCAACGACCTTGCGGATTTCACCCACTTCCATTTCCGGAACGGTCAGGCTTTGGTCAGGACTAAAGCAAATTACTTTACAAATTCCTGATTCGCTTTCTGCTTTAAAAAGATCCCCATCTTCAAATTTTCCTTTCGGAGTATCCTGCAATAAAGCACTGAAATCATTCTGAAAGGAATAAACATCCTTGTAATCAGGATTAATTTCGCCACCCATCCGCTCATTTCGGGGGCACAAATAACAATCCGCATCGTGAGATGGACGAACATCTTCCACTACTTTTTCAAGCTGTCCCTGCCAAGGACGTTTCGACCTGTGAGGAGATACAAGTACCCACTCTCCGGTTAAAGGATTGTATCTTCTGTGAGGATTCTCTATATAATTAAAGTCTTCCATACTTACTGGCAGTTAGTTATTAGTAACTCGTAATTACTAATTTATAATTATTAATTCATCATTTTATTTGTTTGCCTCCATCACCAATTTCAGCAACATAAAACTCTCCTCTTATTCCCGTTTTTTCAAAATATTCGGCGCCAACTTTTTCAATAAATTCAGCCACAAATTCATCCTTTACCAAACTCACAGTTGAACCTCCAAAACCACCGCCAGTCATTCGGGAACCAATGGTTCCTTCAATTTTTCTAGCTGCAGCAACCATGGTGTCTAGCTCGTGGCCAGTCACCTCGTAATCATCACGAAGTGAATCATGCGATTGATTCATTAATTCCCCAAAAGCCAATAAGTTACCCAATTTTAATTCTTCCACCGCTCTTTTAGTG
>JAQBBZ010000423.1:0-4316 GCA_032125735.1 Labilibaculum sp. | reverse complement strand
ATTCAGAAATAATTAGATATTGATTGGAGTGTTATTTATTCTGTTGATAATTATAAGCTTCAAACCATGAGTGGGGAGAAGCTTTATTAAGAACAAAAAATTAATTCGTACATGGAGCTAAAAGTTGATATATGGCATCAGCAGGATCAAGAGTATTTCCCCATCCTTGATTAAATTCAACAACATATTTTGTTGGATCTGCGTTGTACTTTGTAAAGAAAGGTTCCATACTACATAATCCTACATTTACATCTTCCGGCATCTCTACTTTTAAATCTGTGTTCCATCCTGTTAAATGATCGAGAGAAGCAAAAGCAGAGAAAGAAGTTACTTTAGGCGTATAGAGATTTACAGAAGTGGCTTGTATAAGGGCATCAAAACCATCGATACGCAGATTCGTGTCATATTCATAAGTTGAAGGATCCATGGTAGGTGATACATTCAGCTCAACAGTACCTGCTTTCTGAAGCGTCCCAAAAGAAGAAAACCATGCATAATTACCATATACATTAATGTTTACATGTCTGTATGATGAGGTACCTCCCGCTTCTAAACTATTGAAAACACTTAACAATTCTACTTCTGAACCATTAGATGAAATGTCAATCATTTCACCTTTGAAGGTTGTAACATTGTTAAAAGCTTCAATGCTATTGGTTGAATTCCCTGAAATGGTTATATTTCCATTGATTGTTTCAAGGTTTTCAAAAGCCGGAAAGGCAGTACTGAAGTCAGTAGTAGAAGCAGACCAGCCTCCGCCGCCGCCTCCTCCATTATAACTAATGTTAATGCCTCCATTAATGGTAGTTAACGAAGCTACATCCATGCTAACAATAGCACCGTTGTTTGTAAAGTTAAAATCACCATCCACAACCTGACCAGTTATACTTAAGTCAGTAATTGAAGTATAATCAACTGTTAAGCTTCCTTCAACATTCCCCAGGCTTAATGCACCACCTGCAACATACTGAAAATAAACATCTCCATTCACATTGGCCGATGATAACTCTACAGAACTCAAAGTACCTGCACCATAGAAAGATTCGTCATAACCGTTTATGTCGATACCACCAATCTGATCAAGTGCTGCAAAAGACAAGCTTTGCAAAGATGTATTCATATTGGATGATAACTCACCATATACAAAGATTAATGCATCGACAGTTACATTCGCTAAACCACTGTTTTCATAAATATGAATTCCACCTCCAACAGAAGCTAAAGCAGGAAGGCTTACTGAAAGGTCAGCAGTTGATAAACCTGTAATTGACAAATCTCCGCCAACACTTTGCAATGCTGCCAAATCTACAACAGTACCGCCACTCAAAATCAGATTACCACCAACCATTTTCATGTCAGCAATAGCATCAATATGACTTTGTGATGTTACAACCACCTTTCCAGTTACAATTGTAGCACCCTGGTCTAGGAATGCAGCAAATTCATCATCTGTTAGCAGACTGCCATAATAAACGGCTGATTCATTGTTAGCTACTTCATCTTCCAACAACTGCAAATTGTTCAATAATGTTGCATATTGATCGGCTAAATCAGAATCACCTTCTTCCATACTAGCCTGCAGTGCTGCAATTGTTGCTTGCAATGCAGCAATTTCATCTAACAAGGCAGCTTGTTGTGACTCTTCAAGATCATCAACTTTCGTATTCAAGTCATCAATCTGACCTTGCAGATCATCAATATCATCACCAACACAACTACCAAAAGAGGCCATCATGACCATTAGCAAAAAAGGGATTAATTTTTTTCTCATCGTGATTTTTTTTTAATTAGACTTAGGTTTTTCCACTTTTAAAATTGCGGATATGCAAGCTTACAAGTATTTTTATTTTTCCACGAACCAATCCTGATCAAGGTGTACCAATGTAGGAATTGGCACACATTTGGAATTGACACATCTCCAACTTAAATACTGATTATCTTACCACTAAGCTTTGACTGCTAAAAAAATCACGAGGGATACAATTATTCTTTCTGTTCCAGATTAAGAACCCACTTAATATGAAAAGAATGGTAGATGGATATATTCTTTGTATGGAATTTTCACTAAGAAGAATGGAATTTAAAACGAGAGAAAGAAAATGGAGATATTACAAGTGACGATGGTTTCCTTTCTCAAACCAATTTCAGACGAATTCATTTTACAGAAAGTCTAAATGGTTATTATTTCTCACAAAACTTTGTCTTGTAAATCAATCGCGAATAGCTCTCTGGGAAATTTACGGGGAACGACTATCAATAGTCTTCAGTACAATCCAACAAAAAGGCACTCTTTCACTAACCAATCCCCAAAACTACTTTTGGGATTGAATGTATTCAGAGGGGGTTTGTCCTGTATATTTCTTAAAGATTCGGTTAAAGGTCGTTTTAGAATTAAAACCTGCCTTTTCCGCCAAATGAGGAAGAGTATGCTGTTTATGGAATCCCTCTTTTATAAGGTTAATAGCAGTTTCCAAACGATATTCGTTCACCACATCAAAAAATGATTTCTTGAACTCATTATTAAACATCTCTGAAATTCGCTTGTAGGATAATCCGGTCCCCTCAACCAGGTCCTGCATTTTGAGATCATTCTTCAGGTATGGCTTTTCATTCTTTAAATAATTCAAAAGTAGCTCATAACCTTCAGTATCATTCGCTCTATCAGCATCCTTAGGAATATCCACCTGCTTCGAAATGCTCAACTTTCGAATATCCTCTTCTTCGGCAAAAAGCTCCGGACGCTGGATGGTAAAAACTCCCAGCAACAATGTCAAAATTGTCAACCCAAGATAAAACACATCAAACAAGTCAATAAGTATGGCTATTCCAAAAATTCCGAGAAATGCACCCGTAGTACCAATAATCCACAACACTACATTAGAAATGACAAATAACTTTAGCCAATTCAATGAGGAAAGTTGAAACTGAGAAAGCCTCCTCGTTCTGAAATACTGAAAATGATGAAGTGTCCTAAGAGAGATAATGGTATAAAAGATGCCTTGTAATATAATTACCACATTAAACACATTTTGCATGGGGCGAAACCAGGAAGGCAGCTTATCCGGGTACATATTCACCTTTGTATCTGCATCGAGAACAAAGAAAGGCATAAAAATCAAGATGTATAATACAGCCGGGATATAATGAACTATTCCCTTAAAAAAATGACGCGCATCTTTATATAAATAGGTTTTTATATAGATGAACATCAGAGGAAAGAAAAGCAAGGTGCAAACATCAAGGGTCCCAAATAAGTGTGGGTATTTCGCAAAAAATTCAGGAGATTGTAGTATAAATCCAAAAACAGTAATGGACCAGGAAAAAGTTAATGCGCCCAAAACCTTGTTCGCAAAAAATTTATTAGGGTAAAACATCAAATACATCGACAGTAGAAAAATAAATGCTGCCCCCAGTAAAAGAACTAATTTAAAATAGCTTTCAATTTCCATGCTTTATTTCTCTATTCTATTGCACTTAAAACAAATCTGGTTGATTCAAAGAAGTGCAAGATTTAAAATACACTGGCATTACCATTGGGTTCACAAATCACGCAAAATTGCAGCCTCATTCACACAGATGAAATAAGTCAACAAAGGTTGCGTCATATTTTCTGATTTTTCTACATAGTCCGAAAATAGCGAAAAAGAACAAGGCGTACAAAATTAAATTGCAATTGATTCCAATACACCTCCTTTCAATTCAAATTTCAGCTCTAAAATATTATGAGTCCAGTTGAACTTGATCCAGGATTTAAGTGAGGCCTGGAGATAATAACGCTTCGTTTTCCAGAAAGAAACTGATCAGGATATTTATCTGCTGGGATAGGTTGTTTAGGTGATCTTTTATTGTTTGTATGAGATGTTGATTATGGGATGAGTTGATGTAATGATTTGGTAATTAACCGTTTTCTTGTAGACTGCTCCGAAACGGAGATATTCTCATGAACAGATTTATGAATTGACTGATAAATAAATTCCAACAGCTGTCTTGGGATCACTTTTTGAGGCTCTTTTTCGTCTGGCTTTTCTTGTTGCAGTTTCTTATTGATAGCCACCATTATTTCTTTAATTTCCTCGAACATTGCTGGTACAAAATCATCCTTTTTCATATCCTTTCTAATTTTCATTACCGCCTTAGACCTTTATTCTTAGATTTTTTTCGCGGTCTTTGCTTTCGTTTGGAATGCAATTCATCCTTGTAATTTTGCTTTTGAGATCGCACAAGCAATTCCCGAAGGAATCCTGTAGATGTACTCTCTCTTTTTCGAGCTGAAAATATTTGCTCCTGTACATTTTGTTTTAATCGAGCATCAATCT
>JAQBBZ010000422.1:0-2876 GCA_032125735.1 Labilibaculum sp. | reverse complement strand
TGGTGCTGATATTTATGATGGTGGAAAGAAGATGTTGTTTCTAAATGGGAATAGTTATGGCGATGATTATAAATTGATGAGTTTGAATTTTTCAGAGAAAACGGTAAAAATGATTTCTTTAAACTACCCTAAACACTTATGCCGTATAATTACTAATGGTGAGGATCAGGTTTTTGGTGTTAGTTCTGATAATAACAAGGAAAGTCTTTTGAAAATTGATCTTGAAAAAGGTACAGATGAATTATTTATTCAATTTAAGGATGGTGAAGAGTGGTATGCTAATGCGTGTTATTGTGAAAGTGTAGATGAGTTTGTTTTCTTTTTGGAAGGTGATGACGATGGAACAGAAAGAATGTTAAAAGCAAATTTAAATACTAATACTACAAGTGAAGTAATGTTCAAGGATAATCAGAATACTTGGTTAGGCTATCCTTTGACTATTTTCATTTAAGAAAATTTGAGCTAAAGGGCTATATATATATGGCCTGTTGATTACCAAAGATTTATAAAGAAGAAACCCCACTCCTATAATGAAGTGGGGTTTTAATGTATAATCTAATTTCTCATACATAATAGGAATAGGTTTTGACAATTATAGCATGCAAATTCAAAATTTGCTGTAAATATTCCAAATAGATAGTGTCCCTAATAATATATTTATGAACAAAAAGCTTCCCCATTCTTACAATGAGGCTGTTGAGGCTTTGAGTCAGTACTAAATTTTAAAAATACAGCTTCTTTTTTAATGCATTTGGATGATTTATTTCTGTAATTTTAAAACTTATGGAATGAATTATTTTGGATTGTTTTTTGTTATAAGATAATCTGTTAAGAAAAGAAAAGTTGTTGTTGAAAATGATAAATTTGATTGCAAATTGAATAATAAGATAGTTATGAAGATAAGGGGACTTGTGTTTATTTTGGGAATGTGTTTACTGGGAATTCGTGGGAATGCGCAACCTGTTTCCAATCTTGAAATCAGCAAGATGATTGAAAGTTTTAAGAAGGATCCTAAGGGACCTTATCAGCAAATCATGTGGTTTTGCCCCGATGGATCGATGGTGCCACCTAAAGATCGTTGCCCGGAACCTGGTGGCGTGCAGCGTGCAAAATACAAGGATGCAGTAGTGCGTCTGGCGAAAACAAATCATGTGTTTTTAGGTCAGATTTTGGCGACGACCCCGAATGAGGATTTTTGGGATGCGTCGAATCATCAATCACGTTTGAAACAGTATTTGCTGGAGAAATATTTGCAGACAGCCGACAATGCATGGGTACTTCGCAGGGGGCAGTTTTACCGGGGAGCCATTCAGGCAGAAGATGAGAGTGCCTGGGGAATCAAATTTTTTAACTGGTTGCTTGCCGATAGTGAGACTGTTAAAAGTCAATATTATTTAGTTAGGGAAGCTGTAAGAAGCATTCCTCACTTGCAGGAAACCAAAAGCCTTCAGAACATTCGCTCCTTGTCTTTGTTAATTGCAGATACGGATGTAGAGTTCATGGATGCACGGATCAAAATTCATGGTCAGCCCGATCGATCGGATATTGAGCGGGTAAAAGCATATAAAACCAAAAAATACAGCAAGCTGAATGAAGGGACAAAAGAGCAGATTGACAAGTTGATCCGTGAATTGGAATTGTATTACCAGCCTGTTAATTTAAAAGATCTGGAGCGAAATCTAGTAAAAGTTTCTGCGAACTCGAAGCTAAAGCAAAGTTTGCTGAATTTCACAAAACAGCAGGCCAATACAAAAGGAGAGCAACGGGTGAAAGCCATTAGTGATATGTTGTATGAAATTCGGGAAAACCTTTTGCAGGAAAGTCCAGCAAATCGTTTGGCCTTTTTGGATGTTTCTATTCAATTGGAAGACATTCTGTTTTATGAGTTAACCAGTTGGAAACCGCAAACTTTGAACGGAGTAATTGAATTGAATGAAATGCTTGCCAAGGCAGCAACTGCTTGTGGATACATCGAAATGTGGGAATGGCAACAGGTGAAAGATCAATTGCAGGTGACTGAAACAACAAATATTTCGCAGGAATCGCTTCGTAAAGTTCACGACATAGCGCGGGGAATTATTGAATGGGGAACGGGCATGAACAGTGCCGTTTTTGAGGAGACGATCATGTTGTTTGTCGGTTTTGAACCTCTTGCGTACCATTTTACAGATGATCGAATTCGTTCTTCGGTTCTGCTTCCTTTGGGTGCTTCGGTAAGCCGATTGGGTGATTTTATGAATGTGATCTCCAATCAATCCAACGAAGTGATGGACATCAGTAATCAAAGTCATTTTCGGGGTTTGAATCCTGGTTTTGCCAAGGGCGAATTGGTTGTTGTAGATGGGAATGTGGAAGATGTTGATGTATCGAAAGATAAAATATACTTGTTTAGCAAACCTCCTTCGGATTTAAAACCCGTAGCAGGGATCGCAACAGTTTCGGAGGGAAATATGGTTTCGCACGTTCAACTTTTGGCGCGTAATCTGGGGATACCCAATGCAGTACTTTCACAGCAAAATCTTTCTGATCTGAAAAAATATTCAGGAACATCTGTTTTCTACGTGGTTTCGCCCAAAGGTAAGGTGATCATTAAACCCGAAAGTAAAATGAGCGATGAGGAGAAAAAATTATTTACAGTAAAAAAGCGAAGCGAGGAAAAAATCAGGATTCCAGTTGAACGGATAGAGCTGAACCAAACCCGATTGGTAAACCTCAGGAATGTAAATGCCACCAAATCGGGGAAATTATGCGGTCCCAAGGCGGCAAATCTGGGACAGTTGAAGCAACTGTTTCCTGATCAGGTAGTGGAAGGTCTTGTGGTTCCTTTCGGGATATTCCGAAAACCCATGGATCAACCGATGCCTGGAACCAGCCTT
>JAQBBZ010000421.1:0-3923 GCA_032125735.1 Labilibaculum sp. | reverse complement strand
CAATTTGCCACTTACAGGTTTCACAATCGGTAGCTATAAAATCAACATTTGAGCTATCTATCTGATCGAAGAGTTGTTTCCCAACTCCCTGTGAAGTTTCATAATTTTCTTTCTTAAATCCGTAGGTACCTGCAATACCGCAACATCTTGATTCAAGTGACATAAAATCGATTCCTGGAATCATTTTAAGTAATGTGGTTGAATAAATAGACCAACCGAGCTTCTCCATGTGGCATGGCGTATGATAAGCAATGCGTTTCTTGTAAGTCTCTTTGAAAACCAATTTAAGCTTTCCCGAATCAATTAATCGGAACAGGAATCTAGTAGCCAACTCGCTTTCATCACGAATTTCGTCATTCTTCACCCCCAACAAATGCGGATACTCATCACGAATGGTGAATATACATGTTGAAGATGTAGATATTACCGGCATATTCTTGTCAACAATAGATTTCTTAAAGGCTTCAACATTGTGTTTTGCCTGTTTCGTAGCCTGTTTGATAAGACCATTAGAAATTAAAGCTACACCACAACATTTTTCCTTTTCCAAAAGATGAACACCATAACCGGCCGCATTCATAATCTTAATCAGGTCTTTACCCAATTGAGGAAAATTATAGTTCACATAACAACCATGAAAATAGCTTATATGTTTCTTGAAATCGTTCTGCTTAGATGCGGCATATTTGCGATACCAAGATTCAAACCTCATCCCTGTATATTCTGGGAACATACGGTGATGATCTATTTTCAGAACAGCATCCATAACGCGTCGAACAGGCTTTAAGGCCACAATTGGATTAACAATTGGTGCAAATGTGCTCGCCATGGTACCAACAATATCAGTATTGGCCAAAATCATATCTCTGAATTTTGGCTTTTTCTTACTGTATTTGATACGTGCCATCTGAATAATATCTCCAATTTTCACCCCATGTGGACAAGCAATTTCGCAACGTTTACAGTTGAGGCATAATTTCAATGACTCATCGAAAAAATTTGGATCCTTCAAGCGTAATCGTTCTCCATCAGGACCTGACTGCTTAGGTCCTGGATAATCTGGATTTACCTCCAGAACAGGACAATAGACAGTACAAATCGTACATTTCACACATTGTTCAAAATTATTTTCGCTTATATTGAATGGTTCAATTTTTTCCTTTTTCATCGTCCCCTTATTTTAAAATTTGCTCAGCTACATGCAGCGAAGTCAACAAACTGATACCAGCTCCACTTCCTTCCTTAAGAGCATTAGCCCCTCCTAGTACCGAACCTGCTACATATAAATTTTCTATTGGCTGACCGTTCATCAAGGCACGGAAATCCTTATCCGTTTTAACCCCATAATGCATATATGGCTGATCGTTAAAGAATTTCTCATCCAACCATTTTTCACTATCTGTATCACCATCAATATCCAGCCCCAAAATAGGTTCGTATAACTTATCGCGGGTGGCAACAATACCTTTACTATAGAAGCTTCCACTTGCCAAAACAAATTGGTCGGCCTCAAGCTTGATATCTCCATGGTTCTGGGTCTGAATAGCGACTAGTCGATTATTCTCGAAAGTACCTTCTTCGACATTATCGCCTAAGAAATAAGTTCCTCCTAATTCTTCGAATCTTTTTCGCAGCAATATCTGACTTCGTATACCGGGTACTGATGGAGGTATGGCCGGAAGCAATACCAGTGGTTTATTTATTTTGTATTTTAGATCAGCAGCAACATTTTTATTGAACAAACCAAATACTGCTGGCAGAATCACAACTTCAAATCCCTCACTTAATAAATTTACCTTTTGGGCAAATTCGCTCAAAGCATCTTCTCCCTGATCGAATACCTTAGCAATATTAGTAGAACGCATTTCACTCGGATTGCGGCGAATTGCTTCAAATTCCTTCATTGCAAAGTTTTTAATCTGCGCATCCACGTCAAATTTCTTGAGTCCATCCTGAATAAACAAGGTATGAAAATCCAGAAATCCACTAAAGTTTAGGATTACAGCTTTCTTCCAAGGGAATGTTTCTTTTTGATCAAAACGAGTGAAATCATCTAATGTTAACCATGTTGGTTTCATGATTCCCATTGGAGTTAAGACATAATGATTTTGCTCTGCCTGACCTAAAAACTTCAAGCCCGCACGATTCAAAAACAGAGGTGCTTCAACAACCAAACGGGATATATTTTCCATACCAACACGTTGGTATGGATGTGTATTTGGTAATGTATTCATCACCTCCAGCGGATTCACCACTTCTTGTCCATTTACCCGCCCCAACAAGTCGAACGAACCAGAAAAAAAATGAATTGCACTCTGACCCGATGAAACAATCGCACATCTTCGTCCCTGTTCTGCCAGTTTAATTCCGCAGGTGAGTCCACTCAAGCCACCTCCTATAATAATATTATCGAATTTCATAGTAATCCCTGCTTAATTGTTATCTGGTTTCAAACCATATATGCCTTCGTAAATCCAAGAGGTAAACTGAATCTCATTAATTCCCTCTCCCCAAGTAATTGGCAACATTCCCTTCCATCGTTCCTGAAGAAATCTAGCCAAATCATCTTTTGCTTTACCCGGTTTTTCAGAGGATTCGCAAAGGAGTCCGGCAGCACGACAAGCACATAATTCACCCTGACATGTTCCCATACCAACACGGGTACGACGTCGTAGGTCTTTCAGATTTTTTACATGCAATTCATTAATCGCATATTTTACTTCGGCTACTGATACCCCTTCACACTCACAAACCAATGAATCTTCGTAGTCGTCACCATTTGGAATGTTTTTCGCAAGAGTTCCATGACGATCTTTCGCAGATTTTTGAGAGATATTAGCCCCAGTATAAACTTTTTCCGTAGCAATACTTAGCGGATGTTCACTCTTTTCAGCTCCTGGCAATACCTTATCAGCCGTTTCACATTGCTTATCAACAGCAAGTTTTTTACAGATTAAATCAGTAGCTTCTTCAGCCATCAATCGGTATGTCATCAGCTTGCCACCAGTAATTGTGATGAAACCCGAGAGTCCATCACGCTTCTGATGATCCAGAAGTACAATTCCACGACTAATGCTTCGTCCGGTTGGATCATTGTCTGCAGCAACCAAGGGCCGAACACCTGCATAGGCACGTAAAATACGTGTAGTTGCCAATGCTGGAGAAAGCTTTACACCTTCGCGGATAAGTACATCCACATCTGCCCTGGATACAAACATGTTATCAATTTGGTCGTACGGAATACGTTCCGATGTAGTTCCAATCAGACAAATTGTATCGCCAGGGACCAGAATGTCAGCATTAGCTGGCTTTCGGCACCTGTTCAATACCATTTTATTCACACGGTGACCAAAAATTAGTAAAGAACCTTTCGCTGGAAACATATTAATATGGACACCTGCAAGATTCGCAATATGATGGCCCCAAATACCTCCGGCATTCACGATTATTTTGCCGTAATAGTTTAAATTTTCGTTTGTTTCATGATTGAATAACTCTACACCTATAACCCTGTCCTGCTCTTTTACAATCCCCTTCACCTCATGTCGGGTTAAAAGAACAGCTCCATGAATTTTGGCATCCAAGGCATTCGACATTGTAAGGCGAAAAGGATCCACTGAACCATCAGGTACTTTCACTGCACCAATCAAATTAGGATTGACCGAAGGCTCAATGTGACGAGCAAAATGAGGATCAATAATTTCAGTTCCAATGCCGGCACTTTTACAGGCATCTACAAATTGAGACTGAAAAGCGATGTCATCGTCTGGAAGAGTGATAAATAATCCATCGTTTCCCTCCACACAATGGTTGGCAATACGGCGTAAAATCATATTCTCTTTGATACACTCCGATGCAGACTCAGGATCAGTCACGGCATATCGAGCACCACTATGCAACAAACCATGATTTCGTCCTGTAGC
>JAQBBZ010000420.1:0-11166 GCA_032125735.1 Labilibaculum sp. | reverse complement strand
TCCTTTGATTCCTTCAACAACACTATTAAAATCCTCCCCCTTTTTCTTGATATACTTGCCTTTTTTTGTTTCGCAAAGCTCATAAACCTTCAGGTAATCGCAAGGTTCAAATTCGTAAGAAATAGCCAATGGAACAATATTCAGATCTTTTAAACGCTCTTTAAAACTCCCCTCGCCGCTCATGGCAAACATTCTTAGTAAACCTTGCTGAGTTTCATCCAGTCCATTCTTAGTACGTCCAGATCGCTGTGCAATCCATACCGATTCCTTTTTGCTTCGAATTACATCCCGCATATATTCCGAAAGCTCCTGAGAATTACGCAAAGCCTCTCGTCTGTCCGAATCGCGAATTACGGTAAACATCTTGTTTATCTTCCCGAAATCGATGATGAAATCGGAAGACATTAAATTATCACCAAAGGTTATTTGGGTGGTATTCATATCATGGGTAACCAAGCTATGCTGTAACAATGCTGCATCCATCACAATATCGCGATGATTGGCTACATATAGATAAGCTTCATTTTTATCCAGATTTTTGATTCCCTCGCAGGAAAATTCATCCATACTGAATTTGATTACTGTTTTCACAGCATCATCCATCACTCTCTTTTGAAAATCGTAAGAACCAGTAATCGATAAGAATAAATCGGTAAGTGCCAACTGATCTAATTTCGGAAATACATGCTTAAACACCAGATAAAACTCATCGTACTCAACCATTCTTTTTAATGCAGTAACGGCTTCCAAATCATTGTAGCATCTAATTCTATCGAAAGTATTTTCCTTGGTGTGATTTGTCATTTGTATTGTTATCTGTACCGTAAATATTTACTATTTCTCCCCTTTCAGAACCAGATCGCTATCGCTTATCGATAAATGTGATTGGTTTTCGACTCAAATTCGGGAATTGCATTTTTTGAATTTCAAGAATATCTACAAACTCAATAAAGGGTGCTACTCTTATCTTAGCTCTAAAATGATCTTTAATCAATTTCTCAAGCTCTTTCGATGGAGATTTAACTCCCAGTTTTAGTAAAATATTATCGGTTCCAATACTGTTTGTTGAAACTTCAACCACATAATTTTCAACCAACTTAATATCATTCAAAATATCGTATAAGGCTGGTGGATAAAGGGTCGTTCCTTTAAATTTGATCATCTGTTTTTTTCTGCCGATTACCGGTCCCAAACGCATACTTGTTCTTCCACATCCGCAAGTATCGGTATAATGATGGCAAATATCTCCGGTTTTAAACCGAAGCAGCGGCATTCCTTCAACACCTAAATTGGTAATGGTCACTTCTCCGGCTTCCCCTTCTTTAACCGGCTGATCGTTCTCATCTAAAAACTCAACAATGATCATTTCGGGATGATGGTGTCCTCCTTTTCCATATTCACACTCGGTAAAAGCTGTTCCCATTTCGGTTGAAGCGTAAGTTGAATACAATTCAATATCCCACTTCTCTTTTATTCTTGCTCCCAGTTTGTTTAATGAGAAATCGTTGTTACGTATGGCTTCACCAATACAAATGGCTTTCCTGATTGAAGTTTTATTCAGATCGATATGGTTTGCTTCGGCAAATTCGATCAGTTTAATCAAAAATGAGGGTACGGTTACAATACTTGTTGGTTGAATGCGCTGAATGCTGTCGAATTGCAGTTCAGGATTTCCAGGACCTACACGAACAACGCCCGCTCCCATTTTTCGAATGCCCAAAAAGTAAGCCATTCCAGCCATAAATCGTCTGTCCATAGTAACCATCAACTGATAGATATCCGCCGAAGATCCTCCCGCACATAAAAAGGATATGTATTCGTTATAAGCCAATCGATCCAAATCCAAATCGGTCATGGTGAATGTAACCGGATCGCCTAAAGTACCTGATGTTGTTATGTAATCAATTACCTTGCCTTTGTCTACACATAAAAAATCCATATTGAATTCCTGCAACATCTCTTTTGTTGTTACAGGAATAGTGGCGAAATCAGCCATGGTTTTTATGCTCTCAATTTTAATATGATTCTCTTTAAAAAACCGGCTGTAAAAAGGAGAATTATTATTCAAATAAGTAAATAATTCGGGCAAACGAGCTTCCTGATAGTTCACGATCTCCTCCTGACTGGCTTTTTCTATTTCGGGTATAAACATGGTCTTTTTTTGTATTCGCACAAATTTAAAATTCTTATTCATAAGAAATATAATCGTGTGCTCTTTTCTAGTAAGGATTTTAATCAGAATTCAGTAAGAATAGGATATTAGTTCTGATTGTAAACAAGAATCGAAGTTAATCTCCTATTTATTAACGAAATAAGGGTTTAATCTCCTTCTTTACAAGCTTATTGATAACGGCTCTTTTTGCATTAAAATCCATCGACATCATTGAATTTACTTCCTTTGTTGTCTTCAATACATTTCCATTTTCAGGATTTACGAATTCTGCATATCCAAAAACATCTCCCAAGCCTGTAAATTGATATGAGAAATTTAAAATAAAATCAGCCTCCTCTTTCTTGTCAGTAATAATCCAATATCCCCAAGCACCAAGAGCCTTAGTTGCATGAATAATAACGTTCTTATCTGTGGCTTCAATAAAAACTTTATTCTTCGCCTTTGTTAATTGTGAAAAATCATCAATTTCAATGGAGCTATTTGATCCTTTTGAGTTACAAGACCACTCATAAGCAATCACTTCTGTCGGTGTTTTTTCACCTCGTATTGGCTTTATTGTATCCAATGCATAGGTAACTGAAGAAGATAAAATAATGGCGATAATTAAAACTGTTTTATTCATATGATTATAATTTTTTAAATATTAGATCTTAGTTTTGTTATGCTTCTAATTTATTTTTCTTTGAGCATGAGCTCATCCGATTCCTTACTTAATTTCAATAGTTCTTCGTGTTCTGATTCTTGCGGAATTTCTAATTTGAGTGCTTTTTCAAAATGGATTTTTGCTAAAGCAAATTCTTTCTTTTCAAAATAGTAGTTCCCTACCACCTGATATGGATAATAAAATGCCTCATTTAAAGAAATAAAAGAATCTAATTCCTCTTTGGAAAAATCTCTTTCTTCCTTTATTCCTTTCTGAACTTTCAACAATTCCGCTTTATATTTCAAAAAGTTAGTATACTCCTCGTTTTGCAAGATTGCATCGGCGGCAATTACATCATCCGATTGATACAGGTTCTTAGAACGATAAGCTTGCGGGTCGGCAAAAATCTCATCCAAATCGTAAGCCACAAAAGCTCCCAATTGAAAGGGCGCTGCAGAGATCCAAACTTTTTTCTCTTCAGGTTTAAAAATGATTCCATGATGAGCAATTAACTGATTAATTGCTTTTTCGTTCCCCAATCCAATATTAGCCCCATTAGTCCCTTTTCGATCACGAAGCAAATCAGCTACTTGTTGTGCCGAGAATTTACCCGTGCTATCAATTAAATCTTCAACTCGATTTAATCGATAATGAGAAGCATTCACAAAATTAGATGCCTCATATTCTGTATTCACCATCATACTCGAATCAAGAAAATGATTCGTAACCGCCAAATAATTTCCTTTTGGATACAAAAGAGCTATTTTATCAGGAGTTTTTTCAATTAAGGCAAATTTATTCTCTTTGCCCGATCCGATTAAGAATGATTCTGAAACAAAAGTTTCGTATTGCTGAGCAATTGCGTAGGCTTCGTCGATGGTGGAAGCATACTGCAGAATTTGCCTGGCTAGAATCGAAACCGGGGTTTTACTAATAGAAGGTATTCCGGTAGGTTCAGCGTTTAGGGTAATGCTTAAGCCCTCCAAATTCATTCCAGAAACCACACCAATCATCCCTCCCCAGGTAACCGACATAAATGGATAACCTTCATCGGGTTTCATGAAAGCAATGATCTTATTTTCTGAGAACTTATCTCCAGCATAAAAGTCAAAATTCCGCCCGATCAGTACACTTGAATCAGCGCTGTAATCATTTGTAAGGCCAAAAGATGTGCATCCAACCAGACACATGCTTTGCAAAGCATGTCCCATATCATGAGCTCCATGATACGACATAATTCGCTGAAAAGGGGGTGCTATAAAATTAAATTCGTTAGAAGCAGATTTGGAAATACCTGCTACTTCCAACTGATATTCTTTGGGAACGTAGTTTAGTAAATCGCGGTTAAACCAACCTAAAAAGACACGAAGAAATTGAAGATAGAATCTTGACGGCACCAATTCGTCAATTTGGGCAACAAAAGCTTCCTCTTGATAATGCACTAATTTTTGACTTAAACGCCCGTTTTTAAATCCCATGGTATATGGATCACCTTGTACAAACAATTCCCATAAACCATATTCGTTTAACTTCATCCAACTGTCTCCACAAACTACTAATGAATCACTTAGTTGGAGTACTGGTAAATCCTGATCATTTAGTTGATTGTGCTCTGGCTCTTCCATTTTTGTTACCGTAAACAGGTAAATGAAAAATGCCCCAAGCAAAATGATTAAAGCCAATAACAGTTTTGTCCTTTTTCTCATCTATTCTATTTTATATCTTATATTCTTCAGGATAACAAGAATTAATTTCTTGAAGAATCGTATTAATATCTACCAATTGTCCACAAGTTAATAAGGCTCCGCAAAGTACTCCGGTTATACCATGCAAATTCACACTCTGCCCTGTTAAAAGTAAATTCGATATTTTGGTGCGCGATGGTAAGTAGGATTCAATTGGCTTGTTACAATCCCTTACAATCCCATACATACTGCCTTCCTTGGTGCCCGTGTAATCTTTAAAACTTAATGGACTGGATGTATAACTTGCATCAACGGCATCTATAATATCTGGAAACACCTCCGATACACAAGCCATCACTTCTCTTTCTTTTTCGGCTTTAAAGGCCAAATATTCTTCCCCGCGACATTCAATCTTAGTACCCTCCCATTTCTTTACTTCCTCATATTTCATATAAGTTATAATTGTTAGGCTCTCGGCATATTCTGGATTGTTTTTATCGGCAGCAAAATAAAGCATTAAACCTTGCGGCCATTCACCTTTACCATAATTATCAATACCCCAAACATTATTTGTTTTGTAGTAATAATAGTTTTTATTCAAATAAGGAATCTGATTTTTTTTCAATACGATATAAACGCTAAATGCGGATATGGTATTTTCTAAATTAGTCAATCTTGATTTATACGATTTTCTGATTTTCTCATCAGGAACTAAATCCATTGTGACTGAAGGATGCATGTTTGAAATAAAATAGTCTGCTTCAAATATATCACCCTTGCTGGTTTCCACGGCAGACAGGAGCTTATCTTCAAAATGAAATTTCACAACTTCAGCTTTGGTTAAGACCTTACCTCCCATCCCCTGAATGGAATTAACGAGAGCATCGGAAATTTGATCTCCTCCTTCGGTTAATCGCCAGGCGCTGGTTATAAAAAAATGATTAACCAAAGCATGTACATAAAGGGGTGTAGTATGTTCACCACCGCCATATAAAGGATTCAATGCAGCCAGAACCGATCGTAGTTCAAGATCCTCGGTAAGCGAAGCAATAAAACTGGATGTGCTCTGTCCATAATAAGACATATTGGATGTATCCATCAAATCAACTTCACGCAAATTGAAGATATCAGAACCTTCACCAAGCGTTCTCATTTTATCTGCATAGGTAAGAATAGCCTTTTCTTCGTTGGGAAAATCATGAACTAAGCTTTGAGTAAACTTTTCGTACCCCATAGCATAATTGTATTCCCGCCCGGCAATATTAATCACATCAAAGGCATCCTCGTCTAATCTACGGGCATCTACCTTTCCCAGTAAATCAAGATAATTGAAAAACTTGTGTAAGACCTCTCCTTCACCCAAACTTCCAACATAGTGCATGCCTGTGTCAAACCTACATCCTTTACGTTTGAAGGTTTGTAAGTTTCCTCCCGTTTTAAAATGTTTTTCCAGCACACACACTTTGTAGCCAAATTTGCCCAATATATAAGCACAGGCCAGTCCTCCCAGTCCACTACCAACAATTACAATATCGTATTTTTCTTTCGTCATATTTTATTTCCTGAAACTACTATTAATACCGATATATATTTGAAATAATCTCTATCTGAGCAAGCTTGATATTGATTGTCAAATATATATCGGCATTATACTGACTTGTTTTGATTTCAAAATGGTATAATTAGTATTTTCTAATCTTATTAATTAAATACTCACTTCCCAATAATTCCTGACACGCCATTACCGCACTGATTGTAACACCTAAAATGCCATGCATATTCAAATTCTGACCGGTAAATAAAAGGTTGTTCACCCTTGATTTTGGGGTAAGCAATGACAGCATTGGATTCTCCGCATCCTTCTTAATTCCGTAGGCTGAACCATTTGGTGTTCCTGTGTAATCACGATAAGATAAAGGTGTGGAAGAATATACCGACTTGATGTGTTCACGAATACCAGGAAATCTTTTTTCTACTGCTTTCAACAATATTTCTGATTTCTGATCTTTAAAATCGTAATATGCCTGTGGTCTGGATTCACGACTTGTATTCTGCCATTGACTGATCTCACTAAAATTCATGTAACTGATTACAGTTAAACCATTGGCATGTTTTCCACCCTTCAAATTTGCAGGTGAGTAGAGCATAAAATGCTCCGGCCAAGTTTCCGCAGAATATTGAGTTCCCCAAACATTCGAATTTGGAAAATGATGGTAATTGTAATTGAACTGATCTAACCTATCCTTTTTAAGCACCAGATAGAGACTAAACATTCCTACCGAATTTTCTAAGGACAGAATTCTGTTTCGATATACTTTACGAACCATATTCTCAGAAAGAAGCTCTATTGTAGAGGCCGGGTGAGCATTAGAAATGACTTGTTTTGCATGTAAATATTCTCCGCTTTCTAATCGTACTCTGTGAATTGTATTCTTTTCCCCTTCCAGCGCAACCACACGGGCTTCGGTTCTAATTACGCCACCATTTGCTTTAATCCCTTTTGCCAATAACAGAGCCAACTGAGAACTGCCATTCACCAATCTCCATGCTGATTTCACAAATGAATAATTGATTAGAGAATGAATATACATTGGTGTTTGTCCTTCGACACCGGCATATAATGAATTTATTCCGGCCAACACTTTTTGAAGTTTCCCATCCGTTGTACTCGTTCTTAAAAACTCGGAAACACTTTGTTGCTTGCCCAAAGTTTGCAAAGAATAATTATCCGATTCCAGATTATAAAAAGGAAAAGCATTGCATACTTTGCCCATCTCAGCGATATATTTTTGAAGATTAGCTCTCTCTTTAGGAAAGAACTCGCTCATTCGCTCAATAAAATTCTCATGCCCTTGAGCAAATGGATATTCGATTCCATCCTCCCCAAGTGAAATTTTATCAAAAGCATCTATGTCTAATCTTTGAATGTTTAAATCATCCATTAAACCCAGAAAATTGAAATATCGATACAAGACTTCGCCTTCACTCAAACTTTCGGTGTAATTAAGACCTGTATTAAAAAGCACACCTTCCTTAGCAAAAGACTGAAGTGTTCCACCAATTCGTTGGTCCATTTCCAGGACACAAACCTTCATTCCTTCTTTCGAAAGAATGTTGGCACAGATTAAACCTCCTAAACCACTTCCAATTACGATAACATCGAATTCCCCCACTTATATTTCAGTCTTCCTTTTTAGTTTGTAAATGATATTGGAAGTAAACTTGGATTGATCAAAAATCTCAAGTTCGAATCCGTTTTCACGAGCAATTTCGGCTATTCTTTTTCCAGAAAAGAAGAATAAGTTCTCGTATTTTGTTTTGTTAAAATGCAATAATTTTGTTGAGAACAACTCCGTTAGCTTTGTTCCTTTCGTACGCTTCTCCAAATCTGTATCTGCATCACGAATAATAATCTGACCGCCAGGCTTAATATTCTGCATGCACTTTTTAATACAAACCGATTGCAGCGATTCAGGCATATAGTGCAGTACATCATTTAAAATATAGGTATCCGCTTTGGGCGGATCAACTTTTGAAATGTCACAAATTTCAAAATGTAATCCTTCAATTTTAGCGTGAGCTTGTGCTGCCAGTTTAATTTTTTTCTCATCATAATCCAGAGCATAAATTTCGCGCTTTGGAGAAACAAACTTAAGCATGGATGCTAAAAATCCATATCCACATCCAATATCACAAACAACAGCTTCTCTGGGAATTATCTTGTCGAAAAAATTATAATTGCGTTCCAATTTAATCTTCACACGCAAATACCATTCTAATACCGGGCCTTTGTAGATATACAATTGAACCAATTTATTGGCAAAATAATCAGGAGTCTCCAGCTCTTGTCTCATTCTATCAAATTCTGATCGGAAGAAAGAACACAATTGTTTGCTTCGCTGAACGTAAGTTTCTGTTTTAGAAAACTCCTCTTTCTTTATCAAATCAAAAAATTGCAGGGTAATCTGACCATTTCTAAGGAAGAATTCATTTCTATCCATGCAATGATTTGCCCCATGAATTAAAACAGGCAATACATCAAGTGATAATTTCTCAGCCAAAAATACGGCTCCGTTATGAAATCGAGCTATTTCACCATCTCTGGTTCTGCGTCCTTCGGGAAATATAAGTACCGAATATCCATTGTTAACACATTTCTGAAGAGGCTCAACAACCTCCTCCATCCCTTTGCTTATTGGATGAAAATCAAGAAATTTCACAATAAAACCATAAAACGGATTGTTCCAAACCCAATTATTTGTAATCACTACAATTTTTGGATGTAACATGAAAAGCAAAACCAAATCGAGATGAGATTGATGGTTGCTAACAATTAATTTGGGAGTACTTAGGTCGAATTTTTCGAGATGGATAAACCTCTTTTTAATTCCAAAGATACTGTAGACTATAAATTTACTGCAGAACTGAACCAAACAATGAAAAATGTACTTCTTCGTTCTCATTCGAATGGGCAAAATCAGTAAAACAGGTATCAGTGATGTTAAAGCTAAGCATCCGGTTAAAAATTGGATAAATGCGAATACAGAAGAAAACAAATTGGAGATAATTACCGGGCTGGTTCGTTCTTTACCATTCGTAAAATACAAGAAACGATAACAAATAGGTAATAATGTAAAGCTCAAAAACAGAATGGAACCGATTCCGATAATTGATAAGGCGGCAATGGATTGTAGTGCAGGATGCTTGGCAAATATCAAGACTCCGATACCCGCAAAAGTTGTTATTGCCGATAATAAAATGGAAAGCTTACCGGATTTTAGTTCATTCGTTCCATATTTTCGGTTTTCGATCAGTGCGTTTAGTATAAACACCGCATAATCAACGCCTAAACCAAAAATAAAGGTTGAAATAATGATATTAAAGATATTAAATTCAATGCCAAACAAACCCATTAAGCCAAGTGTCCACAACCAGCTAAGTAAAAGAGGAATCATGGCAATTATGGCTAGTTCAAACCGCCCGTAAGAGATTAAAAGCACAAAGAATACTGCAAACAGTGAAATCCATACCAATCGATTAAAATCATCTTTTAAGGTATCCACCAAATGATTTGAAAAATATTGTTTGTCCCAAAGAACAGCATCATTATCTGTTTCAATTACTGAATACAAGCTTTTTTTATCCTTCTGATCCACCCGAAGGGTATTTAGAAGATAAACTTTATCATTCTTTTTCTTGAGCAGGGATGAGAACAATCCATCAATAATGAAATCCTGATCACTTTCTGACAGGTAGGTATAATCTTTTGCCAATAAATTCTCGAAAGAAGAAAAAGCTTCCGGTTTGAAATGATTTTGAGCACCCGCTTCTTTTACTAACCGAACACTATTCGTCTTCGTATTCTCTGTCCAAAAAGAATTCCAACGATCGAGTCTTATTTGCTGTTCTTTCGTTGATTTTAAAATAGAACAAGGACTTGAAATATTGCGAATAACTCCTTGAGTTTGTAATGAATCTATTACCGGAGTATATGTCTCAAATTTAGTTAAAGCAGCATCGACCGATTCCCCTCCAACAACAAAGAAAACAGAACGAAAAGCAACAGAACTAATCTTTTTTAATTTCTGCTCTGTATTTTTCAAATACTCAGTTTGGTAATTCAAAGTATCCAAATCGGTATTAAAAATCACCCTACTTGATGTAAATATCGAAACGATAGTACAAGCAAGAATAATCCATTTCGTCAACTTAAACTTGTCAAATTCTATTGCTACAATTTTATCTAAGAATGGAATTTGATTTACTTTTTTTACGGTCGATTCGGACTCTAAAAACTGAGGGGTTATGATGAGAACAAACAATACGGCACTAATAATGCTTAGAGCAGCAAACACGCCAAGTTCCTGTAAAGCAGGAGAATCAACAAAATACAAACACAAGAACGCGATAGCAGTTGTAACACCGCTAATCAATAAGGGTTGTGACAATGTATGTAAAAGACTTTTTACTGATTGGTTTGATCTAAAATGGACGTAGGCATGAAGCGTATAATCTATTGTTATTCCCATTAAAATAGATCCAACTCCTAAAGCAATTGCTGATATAGATCCTTTTACCCAATAAAAGCATCCCAGACTGACAGAAATACCAAAAACAACAGGCAAAAACACGAGTATGAAAATCCGCCAAGAGCGAAATAACAGACTAATTAGTAATATTAAAAGCACCAATGCCAAACTAACTGTCAGCAGAATATCTCTCTTTATTTGAATTGCATTACACGCTCCAACAACCGGAGCACCATAATAATCTAAAGTACAAATTGCATTGTCGACTTCGGTTTTAGCTCGAGCAATATTCTCAACCAAAAGGGCATTATTTCCTGTATCAGAAGAAGCAAAAGCCGACTCCATAAAAAAGAACAAATGGTAACCATTATCGGAAAACAGATAGTTTTGGTGCAGTTTATAGGAATCGCCAAGTTGCAAGCGCTTTAACTTCTCCAAAACCAATGGCGTAAAATGAAGCGGGTCATTTAAAATATAGGAACGCATTCCAATGCCAGCAGGTGTCATTAAAGCTTTAAAATTCCCTTCTATTGTATTTTTAATGGATGATTCATCAATTCGTTTGGCAATGATTCCATAATCCTCCTCTTCGAGGAATAGTGGAAGGTTTCTATAAAAAACATCATAAGCTTGACT
>JAQBBZ010000419.1:0-5276 GCA_032125735.1 Labilibaculum sp. | reverse complement strand
ATTGATGGACGAAGATATGATTCCACTCTCGTAATTGTTTTGTTCCGAAATTTCAAGGGCTTTGTGGTAGTCAGCAAGAGCTTCTATTCTTTTATTCAACTTAAGATAGATTACTCCTCTATTATTCAAGGTAGATGTAAGCATCAGGTTATTACCAGACTCCGTGAAAATGGGTATCGCCTTGTCTAAATACTTAAATCCTTTTTCGTACTCACCAATCTCATCATAAATATTGGCAATATTTACCGAGGTTAGCGCAAAATGAAACGAATCCTGCTCTTTTTCATAGGTTTCCAAGAGCTTATTAAATAATTCCAAAGCCTTTTCATGGTCTTTATAAATGGAATAGATAATGGCAATATTGTTCTTTACTCCTGTCACCCGTTCCTTATAAGCAATTTCTTCAGCTTTCTTGAGGGCTTTAAAATAAAAAGTCTGTGCCTCTTCGTAGCTGCTCATATTGAAATAGGTAATTCCTATTTCGTTCCAGGAATCAACCAGGCCTTTCCCATCATTTTCACGCTCAGCAATGCCGGCAGCCTCTTTGAAGTGTTGTAAACCTTCAAAATAATTGCCTAAATTAGAATCCTCTCTGCCAAGAAAAATCAATGCTTTAACCTGAGCCTGGGGACGATTTAGCTTTTGTGACAGACTTAAAGCTTCCTCTGCATAGGCAATGCATTTCTCAGAATCCTTCTCAACCAGTTCCTGACAAATTTTTAATAAGAGTTCCAGCTTCTCATCACCACCAACAAGCATCAGTCTGGTTTCCAGACTATCAACTCTTTCCTCATCAACAAAAGTCGCATTCTCTGCAAAAGAGAACACAAATAAAAAAACGAGTAAAAAGCTTAATAGAATTCTCATGGGGACTAGTTTTTCAGACATCCCAAATATAGAACTTTAATTTGCTTATCGAAAAGCACAATGAATTACAGGCATAAAAAAACGGAGAAACTCCCCAAAGCTCCTCCGCTGTATACAATAAATGTATCTGATCTAAACTTATTGTCTTATTGCTGTTTCCAAACCAATTTTAATCATGGTGTGAAGTGTTGTTTGGCGCTCTTCAGCACTTGTTTCTTCGCCAGTTAGGATATGATCGCTAACGGTAAGAATTGCAAGAGCTTTCGCATTGTTTCGAGCGGCGATTGTGTACAAAGCTGTTGCTTCCATCTCTACCGCCAAAACACCGTAATCTGCCCATATTTTAAATGGTTCAGGATTATTTTCTAAATCGTGATAAAAAATATCGGAAGATAATGTACTGCCCACTTTAATGTTCACGCCTTGTTCGACAGCAGCCTTATGAGCATCGCTAAGCATTCCAAAATCGGCGCATGGAGCATAATCCATGCCTCTAAATAAATTCTTATTGATTGCTGAATCGGTACAGGAAGTCATCGCCAAAATTACGTCGCGAACGTGAACATCTTTGTTAAAAGAACCACATGTTCCGATACGAATCAAATTCTTTACACCATATTGTGTAATCAACTCATGAGCATAAATTGAAATTGACGGCACGCCCATTCCTGTTCCTTGCACAGAAATACGTTTGCCTTTGTATGTTCCTGTAAAACCAAGCATGTTTCTTACTTTATTGTAACAAACAACATCTTCTAAAAAATTATCTGCAATGTATTTTGCTCGTAATGGATCTCCAGGTAAAAGGATAGTTTCAGCAATATCGCCCATTTTGGCTTCATTGTGTGCACTCATGATATATAGATTTAAGATTTACAAATACAAGATAATGGATTTCTGCTAAGGATCGAAAGAACCACGCACAGAAATAGCATTAAATACTATTCATACTTAAAAAAGAAGATGGATTTTAAATTGGTTGGATGGTAGTTTAGTGAGTTAAGAGTGTTAAAAGAAGAATTATCCCAACTAAACTTTTATGGTCACTTTTCACTTACCGTTGGCAAAAATAATAATTTTATCTGACTTTGCTCCCTTTTACTTAACACTTTCTTCTTTTTCTATAAAGACATTCTTTTACGAGCGAAAAAATCGCGAATTAAATCGGCACTTTCCTGCTCCATAATGCCCGAAACCACTTCCGTTCTAGGATGCATTGGACTAGGAGAAAAACGGGTATAACCTCTTTTTTCATCTTTTGCACCATATACAATTTTTGAAATTTGCGCCCAAGCCAAGGCTCCTGCGCACATATTACATGGCTCCAGTGTTACATATAGGGTACAATCGATCAAATATTTTCCGCCCAAAAAATTGGCTGCCGATGTAATGGCCTGCATTTCGGCATGTGCAGTTACATCATTCAATCGTTCTGTAAGGTTATGCGATCGGGCAATGATTCGATTGTTGCATACCACAACAGCGCCTACCGGAATCTCATCGGCCTCAAAAGCTTTGTGCGCTTCCTCCATGGCCTGCTTCATAAAATATTCGTCGGAAAATGGAGATATAATTGACTCTTGGTTCATATTAGTTAAGATCTAAGATGTGAGATTTTAGATGTGAGAAGAAATCCTTTATCCGTAACAACGGCAGACTGTTCATATTGTAATTATCCGCAAAAACAGAGCTGCGTAAACTACTGTTTTCATACAACAGAAAACCTAATTTCATTTCTTATCGCTAAAATCTAACAATCTATTAATAAAAGCGTATTCAATTTCGCAAATTGTTAGTAATTTCGCAAAGTTAACAAAACCAATAACAAAGAACGATGTTGATAACAGAAAGCCGTTGGTGATTAGCCTTCGCGATTGATCTGAATAATTGTTCGGCAATAAATTTTAAATCTAACGAAACAAACCTAAATAATAGGGATTAGCGAATGGCTAATAGCTTGTTAAATAATTAAATGGTATAAGATGTACAGGACTCATACTTGTGGAGAATTAAGAATTCAGAACGTAAACAATACAGTAACGCTTAGTGGTTGGGTGCAAAAAGCTCGTAACCTGGGAGGAATGACCTTTGTTGATCTTCGTGATCGATATGGTATAACTCAGTTTGTTTTCGACATGGAAAGCAATCCTGAACTTTGCGAAACGGCTAGAAAGCTAGGTCGTGAGTTCGTTGTTGCAATTACTGGAAAGGTTGCTGAAAGACAAAGTAAAAACGATAAAATACCTACAGGTGAGGTTGAAATCATCGCTGACAATATAAATATTCTTAGCAAATCGGCTATCCCTCCTTTTACCATTGAAGACAATACCGATGGTGGTGATGAGTTAAGAATGAAGTATCGTTACCTTGATTTGCGTCGTGCTTGTGTTCGTGAGAATTTAGTATTGCGTCACAAAATGGGTATGGAGGTTCGTAACTATTTGGATCAGTTGAATTTTATTGAAACAGAAACTCCTGTTTTAATCAAATCGACTCCTGAAGGTGCCCGTGACTTTATTGTTCCATCGAGAATGAATCAGGGTGAATTTTATGCTTTGCCTCAATCGCCACAGGTATTCAAACAATTGTTGATGATTGCGGGTTTTGACCGTTACTATCAGATTGTAAAATGTTTCCGTGATGAAGATTTACGTGCCGACCGTCAGCCAGAGTTTACTCAGATTGATTGCGAAATGGCATTTATAGAGCAAGACGATATTCTGGATACTTTCGAAGGATTGACCAAACATTTATTCAAGAAATTGAAGGATGTGGATATGGATTACAAATTCCCAAGATTGGATTATGCTGATGCCATGGAATTTTATGGTAACGACAAGCCGGATATCCGTTTTGATATGAAGATTGTTGACTTTAGCGCAATTGCTAAAGGAAGTGACTTTACAATTTTTAATGACGCAGAATACATCGGAGCAATTTGTGCCACCGGATGTGCTACTTATACTCGTAAACAATTGGATGCGCTTACCGATTTTGTGAAAAAACCACAAATTGGAGCAAAAGGAATGGTTTACCTGAGATACAACGAAGATGGTTCGTATAAATCATCGGTTGATAAATTTTACGGTGAAGAGCAATTGCAAAAATGGGCGGAAGCTTGTAATGCAAAACCAGGCGATTTAATTCTGATTTTGGTGGGTGAAAAAGCCAAAACATTACCTCAACTAAGCGAATTGCGTTTGGAAATGGGTAACCAATTAGGCTTGCGCGATAAGACTGTTTATGCTCCGCTTTGGGTTGTTGATTTTCCACTTTTAGAATGGAATGAAGATTCGAAACGTTTCCATGCCATGCACCATCCGTTTACTTCACCTAAGAAAGAAGATTTCCACATGTTGGAAACTGATCCGGGTAAAGTTCGTGCAAATGCTTACGATTTGGTAATTAATGGTGTTGAAATTGGTGGCGGTTCTATTCGTATTCACGATACAGATCTTCAGGCACGCATGTTCAAGCATCTTGGTTTTACCGACGAAGAAGCACAAGCTCAGTTTGGTTTCTTAATGAATGCATTTAAATATGGTGCACCACCACACGGTGGAATCGCTTTTGGATTTGACCGTTTGGCATCTATGTTTGCAGGTATTGATTCGATTAGAGACGTAATCGCATTTCCTAAAAACAATTCGGGTCGTGATGTAATGATTGATTCTCCATCGCCAATTGCCGAAGCACAAATGATTGAATTGGGTCTTGACTACAGAAAGAAGTCGAAGTAAGGATCAATATGATATAAGTAAAAATGCCTCGATAATATCGAGGCATTTTATTTTAATCCATTTCGGGTTTATTCCTTTTTCTTCTTTCTCTTGATTGCCTTTACTTTTTTACCATCCTTGTCATCCACCACTACTTCTACCGTAACATCAGTATCCTTTTCTATCCAAACCTTATCGTCACCCGAAGTTTTAATTTTAATGATTTTATAGCCATCCTCTTCCGTTATTTCAACGTCATCAGAATCGTTGATAATAATTATCTTCTCTCCTTTTTTACCATGAGACTCTATCATGTGCATTTTGTGACCGCCTCCCTCTAACATTTCAATTCGTATGTCTTTTTGTAAGCATGAATCTCCTGAATGAATAATCACATTTCCATCCTCATCCGAAAATTTAAATTTCCTGGTTATTTCCATCTCGATATCCTCATCAATTTCGTGATCACCATCAGAAGTAAGGTGAATTTTCTTGATGATCCTTTTGTGCGTGCCACGAGGTTCACCTTCCTCATCTGAAATCCAAATGTGATGCTTTTTCATCAGGGAATCAGACATTCCTTTCATCTCTATCATTTTATCATGACCATCAGCATCATAAAATACAGTATCGATAATAGTTTCTTTGCCATCTTCAATAACTTTTACCTTTACATGCACTTCATGTTTT
>JAQBBZ010000418.1:0-7379 GCA_032125735.1 Labilibaculum sp. | reverse complement strand
ACCCCTAAATCCCC
This sequence comes from Labilibaculum sp., assembly GCA_032125735.1. Taxonomy (GTDB): domain Bacteria; phylum Bacteroidota; class Bacteroidia; order Bacteroidales; family Marinifilaceae; genus Labilibaculum. Next base: position 7,365 of record JAQBBZ010000418.1, on the reverse strand, counting down.
TGAAGGGGACTTTTCCAATATGCAAAACAAATTGAGCCGTAATTCTTTTAAAGCCCCTTTAGGGGTTTGGGGTATTGAAACTTTAAAACACCCCTATGTCCTCTCGTCCCGAATTTCGGGATCCCCTTTAAGGGAGAAATCACCCAGATTCTTTCGCAAATACTTTTACCTTTTACCTTTCTCCTTTAACAACTCGTTCAACTCGCCAATTGGCGTTATCACATCCGATTCGTAATAAAATTCCGATCTGTCAATTATTTCTCCTGTAAAAATGAGAATCAAATAAACAGGTGAAATCATCACGACTTCAAGATCCAATAAAATATACGGCAGCAATAAACAAATAATTCTTACCCATGAAAGAACAGGAAAATACCTGATTCCCTTTTTTTGTAAGGCTGCTTTTCGCCAAATATACAAACTCCCTTTTGCCAAAATTATTAATTCGAGCAAGATATGAATATCAGCCAGCCAGGCAAAAAACAAAATTGCTGTTGTGCTCACCATTCCCGAATGCAATACCAATCCATCTTTTCGCTTCAGAAATTTATAGACCCTATCTACGGATATCAGACTGAATATGCCAAAAGTCAATGCAATATAGCCTATCATCTGATTTTCAGTGATAATTTGCAAACCCGTTACTCCAAGAAATACTGAAAAGGAAACAATTTCACGACTCAGCCACGATCCTTTCAGATTCAAAATAAATCGCCACATGCGTAATTTCTTACCAATGTGCAGAGATGTTAATGCAATTGCCAATACTGAGACTATCGCAAAAGGAATTAATTTCATTTCCATGAACCCAAACAGGAACGATGCCTGCCAACTCACCAATCCGGCAACAGCCAAAGTAAAGAGTACCAAGGTCCATTCTTTATCGAGAGACACTTTCGATTCCGCTTTTGGCAGATAGCTTTCCAGTTTTTCAATACTAATTTCCACCGCATCTAAATTTTCAATTGCTGGTGTTGTATGCTCTTCGCGCAATGGAATCAACTGAATGGATGGTTTAATACCGATATTTACAAAACCCGGAGTGATATGATCTTCCTCTGTAATTTCTTTCTGTCCGAATTCCAAGGCTCCAACAGGGCAAGCCTCAACGCAGGCCGGACGTTTCCCCTCAGAGATTCGATCGACACAAAAATTACATTTCTCAACAATCTTAGTGTTCTCATTAAATTTTGGCGCATCGTACGGACAAGCCCAAGTGCAGTATTTACAGCCAATGCAAGCTTCGGCATGATGAATAATAGCTCCGGTTTCCTGATCGCGGGTATATGCGAGCGCCGGACAATTTTTCATGCAGGGAGCATCTTCGCAATGATTGCAGGCCAATGAAAAATGAAAGACTGGCAAGCTGGGATGTTTCAAATTGTTGTGGCAGTTTACCTCCCGCCAATTCACCTGTAAATCAGTACCGTTCTCGATACTGCAACCGGCAACACAAGCCATACAGCCAACACATTTATTCGTGTTAAATATGAATGCATTTTTTTCCACAATCCTTTAAAATTAGTTCTTAAAGTTGACTTACATTTCAAACCAACATTGTCCTATTTATTTTTTGTATTGGGCTATCCGCCCAAGCCCGACTTCATTTTTTGGCTTGATCCAAAAAACGGAAGCAAAAAAAATCAAGGCTACTTTTAAAATAACTCCCTTATTTATCTCACACTTAAGTGCGGCCGGGTGATTTACTCCCGATTATGAATTTTGTGGCGTTTTCTTTACAAACACTTACAAATTCTATATCGGCATCAACTTCCCGGTCTTTCTAAAGTCTTCGTTAAAACAAAAGCTATTTAAAAAAATGCCATCTCTTACGACGCTCAAAAAAAACAAGTCCAAAATTTTAATTTTCACCTTAACTTCTCCTAAATCAAAACTAGCTACACCATTAGTAAAAGCAGCAAGAACAACTAATAATTCATAATTACTAATTCTTAATTCTCTTAATATCTACCCAAGTATTGTGAAAGGCCGTTCCGTGCCCAATATCTGTTTCTTTTCCTGTGGTGAATAGGTTTGGTGCAGCACCATTTATGCCCCAGTGTCCGTTAGTGAGAACCACATTCCCTTGTCTCAATCCCAAATCGAATTGCACTCTTACTTCTGATTTTCCCTGATGATTGTAAATCTCGACCTTTTCCCTGTTTGCGATTCCTTTTGCTTCGGCATCCAAAGGATGAACGTACAAATAAGCTTCCGGTTCGAATTGTTTGATGACCTCTAAATTGCCAAACTGAGAATGAATTCTGTTTTTAGAATTGGGTGAAATCAACTGCAAGGGAAACTCATTTTGTACGGGCAAGGGCACATAATCGGGCAAGGCATCAATTCCCCACAAGTCCTTGGCCTGTTCGCTATACAATTCAATTTTACCCGATGGAGTCGGGAATTGATGATCTGCAAATGGAATCTCCTCGAAAGAATCCGCCAATTGCGGTCCCTTTTTCAAAGCGTCCAAACTTAACTCAGGAAAGTCTTTTAAGAATCCATTCAAATATTCTTCAATGGCCTCATCCGTTGGTTCCGGGATGTATTTGCTTATTTCAGACTCATCCATACCCAGGCGTTTCGCCAGCAAATAATAGATTTCTGTTTCAGGCTTCACTTCTCCGGCAGGTTCCAAAACCTTTTGTTTCAACTGTACATATGGATTCCAATACGAACCAATGATATCCGATTGCTCGAACATGTTCTTGGCAGGCAAAACAATATCTGCCTCGTAAGCCGTATCGGTCATGAATTGCTCTACCACCACTCGGAAATCCGCTTTGCGAAATGCCCTGCGAATGGAATTGGTATCCGGATTTTGCGAAAGAGGATTCCCTCTCTCCACCCAAATAAATTTCACTTCCGGATCTTTGATGTTTAGTAAATCTTCACCCAATTTGGCTACTGATATTTTTCTGCGGAAACTAGGATGTTCACAACCTGGAAAGTATGATTCCGGCTCTTTTAAATCATCAAAAACATAACTTTGCAAATTGGCGTAATGCCAACAGGCACCTTGCTTGCCAATGTTTCCTGTTATCACCGAAAGTGCCAATAAACAACGGGTTGTCTGACCGCCATTTTCGTATCGCTGCAAGCCATACCCCGGAATCAGAGTCATGGGTTTAATGATTCCAATCTGTTTGGCCAGGTTGCGAATGGCATCTTCAGAAATTCTGCAAATCTGGGATACTTTTTCTAGGGTGTAGGCTTCTACCCGCTCTTTAAACGGCTCGAAACCCAATACATTATTCTCTATAAATTCATGATCGATCCAATCATTTTTGATGATTTCCCGTGCCAATCCCAATGCCAATGCCGCATCGGTTCCCGATTTTACCTGAAACAAGGAATTTGCCCGTTCGGTAGATGGTGTTCTTCTGGGATCGATGACTACAAATTTCGCCCCTTTTTCCTGAGCCTTTTCGATAGGAATCATCTCCTGAATATTCGTCTCGGCTGGATTCTTTCCCCACAAAACAATCAGTTTGGCGTGTTCCAAATCCCAGGGCGCATTGTGTTTGTTAGCTCCCATTGTCAATCGTCCAGCTTCCAATCCGGCAGGCCAGCACAAATTGCCATAGGTGGTTGTTGCACCTCCGAATAGTTTCCAGAAATTTGTGCTAACCCCATTCAACAATCCCGACATGCCGCTGGATGCAAAATACAAGATGGAATGAGGACCGAAATTATCTTTGCAATGAGTCAGTTTTTCAGCAATGGTATCCAAAGCTTCCTCCCAGGAAATTCGTTCGTATTTCCCTTCAGAAACCCTTTTTTGTGGGTGCAATATTCTCGATTTGGAATTGGCCCGCTCGACATAAGCAAGACCTTTGATGCACGGCCCCTCGGGTGTTGCCCGATTTTCAGCATGCGGTTCAATACCGGTAACCGTATTGTTTTCTACCCGAACTTTTATGCTGCAAGTACTGTAGCAATTTCGCGGACAAGCAGAGGAAATTAACTTCATGAGAGTGGAACGTTAAATTTGCCGAAAAATTAGTCAAAAAATATATGAAAACCTTACTTCAATAATCCTATGGCTGAAGCCAGAGGCACAACATGAGGCAATGCATTAAAACATCAAATAATTATCATCAAATAACACAATGATTCTCATCTCCTTTGTCCCCTGCTTTAGCTGGGGCAATGCATTCAATACATCTTTTAAATCATTTAATTGCTGCAAATTGAGCCTGATATTTTTCGTCGCGGAACAACATTCCTTCTCCTAATCAACCAATCAGACGCGACGGATTTCCGTTATCGAATCAAACCCAGGGCCTTGCCCTGGGCTGTATTATATATGCCCTTCAGGCAATGAAATTGGAAACGGACACGCCACGGCGATGTCCCTACAGAATGCATTCAAAATAATTGTGGCAACAATTATTAATTATTCATTACCAATTCCTCATTATTTACCAACATTTCTGCTGTAACAATCTCGCACAAACGTTTTACTCCTTCAATTGCCTTTTCGTTATTCACGTAGGAGAAGTTCAATCGTATCGTGTTTGTTCCGCTGCCATCGCAATAGAAAACATTTCCGGTAACAAAGGCCACCTTTTTCTCAATGGCTTTGTGGAACAGATCCAAAGCATCCATATGCTCCGGCAAAGTAATAAACAGGAACATTCCACCTTCAGGATGTGTCCATTTTACCCCTTCAGGCATGTGTTTTTCCAATTCTGCCAGCATCACATCTCTGCGCTGATGATACAGATCGATGGTTTTTTGAAGGTTGCTTTCGAACAAACCCGATTTTAGATAGCCAATGGCAATTTTCTGTACGAATGTAGGTGTACACAAATCTGCCGATTGCTTGGCAACAACAATCTTTTCGTTGACATCTTTGGGTCCCAAAACCCATCCAATACGGAATCCTGGTGCAAAAATCTTCGAGAAAGTTCCCAGAGTAATTACATGATTATCATTGTCCAATTCATACATTAAACGCTGAGGTTTTCCTTCGAAACGGACTTCGCGGTACGGGCAATCTTCTACAATCAGTACATCGTATTTATGAGCCAATGCGATAATTTCTATCCGGCGTGATTCAGGCATGGTAATTCCTGTTGGATTTTGGAAATCAGGAATTACATAAATAAACTTTGCTTTGATTCCCTGCTGCTTCAGTTCTTCCAATTTGGCTTCCAATAGTTCGGCACTCATGCCATGCTCATCCATTGGCACACCGGCCATTTTTGCGCCATAAGCCTGAAATGCACCAATACCTCCCAAGTAAGAAGGCAAACCACAGATCACAACATCACCTTGGTTCACAAAAACTTTGCCTACCAAATCCAATCCTTGCTGCGATCCGGTTGTAATAATCATGTTATCCAAAGAACATTGAATGCCTTCATCCTGATACTTTTTCAAAAGCAATTCTCTTAACTCAGTAACGCCTTCGGTAGCATCGTATTGCAATACAGCCGCTCCTTCTTCACGCAACATTTTCGAAACAATGCTATCCAACGCATCTACCGGAAAAGATTCCGGTGCCGGCAATCCGCCTGCAAAAGAGATAATTTCCGGATTTTGAGTCAATTTCAAAATCTCACGAATGGCTGATCGTTTGTTGTTATTGCTGATTTGAGAAAAAGTTCCTTTTAAATCGCTGATCATTTCTTTTAATTATTAATTACTAATTGATAATTATTAATTGTTTAAGCATATTACTGAAAGTCTCACTTAAAGTGAGGCCCTCAGTTTTGCCTTATTTACCCCTAATGGACTTCGTCGAATTTCGCTGCGCTCCATTTCCCTAAAGGGGACTTTTCGCTTCGATTAAAGTTCTCTGCAACATTGAGGTAAGCCCCTTTAGGGGTTTGGGGTACTATAAAAACACCCCTCTGTCCTTCGTACATCTCCCCTCAAGAAGGGAGAATGTGTAATTTCAATATCTTTCCCTTTTAAAGGATGTAATTATTCATTACTAATTGATAATTATTAATTCCTTACAACCACTGTTTACGCATGCGTGCCCATTTCCGATCGCGGTTTTCGATCACACATTGAATGTTCTCATCATTCATGTGTTTGAATCGGCCCTGCTTTTTCAAATAATCTTTTACTGAAGCAAATTCTTTCGGATTGCGGTTCAATTTGTACTCGCCATCCTCAAATTCTGCTAAGAAAATCAGACCACAGTCTACAGCTTCTTTTGCAATCTCGATAGATGTTTCGGTGGGTGTTCCCCAACCTGTTGGACATGATGCATACACATGAATAAAAGTTGCCCCTTTAATGTGCTTGGCTTTGTTCACCTTATTCAAATAATCCTGAGGATAACCGATACTGGCCGTTGCAGCGTAAGCAATATCATGCGCAGCAATAATCTCAAACATATTCTTTTTATGAGTGATGCTTCCCGGCAGGTTCTCCCCGGCAGGCGTAGTTGTGGTCTTTGTTCCGTAAGGAGTCAGGCCACTTTTCTGAATACCGGTGTTCATATAAGCTTCGTTGTCGTAGCAGATGTACAAAACATCATCGTTACGATCAATCATTCCTGAAAGAGCCTGAAATCCGATATCGGCAGTTCCCCCGTCTCCGGCAAACACAACTGTTTTCACATCTTTTTGCCCCAAAGCTTTGGCTCCGGCTGCAATTCCCGATGCCATACTTGCAGCGCCCGGAAATGTGGTAATCAAGGCATTGGTATTGAATGCCATTTGCGGATAAATAAATCCTACCGCCGACATGCATCCGGCTGGTAATGCTGTATAGGTGCGCTCACCCAAAACTTTTAATGCCAAACGAACGGCAACACTTCCACCACATCCGGCGCAAGCCTTATGACCATAGAAAAATTCCTTCTCGGTCATGTTTTTCGCATTCACTTTTGGGATATCTACTAGATTAGTCATTGGTTTCTACGTTTAGGCTAAAAAATTCTACTTTTTCTTCACTCTTATTTGCCACTCCGAAGAACAGCTTCTCGAACATTTCTTCAATCTCAGCTTTGGTGATATCACGTCCGCCCAAACCACCTACAAAATTGCTCTTGTAAACGTACTTGTCAATTTTCGAAATTGCCGAGTTCACATTGGTATAAACGGTTCCCTCGTATCCGAAAGAAATATCCTTATCGATGACTCCGATTGCATTTACGCGACGGGCCAAATCTTTCACTTCTTTTTCGGGAAACGGACGCATGTATCGAATCTTTAGCAAACCAACTTTTTTACCTTCGGCACGCATCTTATCAACCACCACACGAATGGTTCCGCAAACACTTCCCAAGGCTACCAATACCACCTCGGCATCTTCGCACTGGTACTCTTCCACCATATCGTAGTACTTACGACCAAATTTCTCTGCAAATTCCTGATCTACATCGCGAATTACATCAAT
>JAQBBZ010000417.1:0-8809 GCA_032125735.1 Labilibaculum sp. | reverse complement strand
TTGGATGAGGGAAAAAGAGATTCTGCGGTTCAGGTTTTAGATAAATGTGTAGAATTGGTGCCTAATGAGAAAGTGCCTTTCGATTATTTAGCCATTCTTTTGGCTCAGTCCTACTATCGTGCTGCGGAGTATGAAAAGGGCAATGAAATGATTCAAACCATATCAGAGCGATTGGTGCAGGAATTAGATTATTATATGACCCTAACTCCGGTTTCTACTTCCGAGTTTCCTCGATTAAAGAGCAGGAATTTAGCTTTGTTGCAGGAATTGTATCGCATTACATCAAAATACGATCAGGAAGAATTGAATCAGAAAATTGAACTGGAATTTAAGAGATTATTAGAAAGCTATAAAAAGGGATGATGAAGTTGAGATGGTTGAGAGCTCCGGGGATATTCAAAATCTTATTTCCGGACTTTATATGGCGATACAATTCTGGAGCAAAAAAGGTTTATCTGACATTCGATGATGGGCCAATTCCAGAATCTACATTGTGGACATTGAATCTGCTGAAGGAGAAGAATGTAAAAGCTACTTTCTTTTGCGTTGGCGAGAATGTGCATAAATATCCCGAACTATTTCAAAAAATTTTGGATGCTGGTCATGCAGTAGGAAACCATACATATAATCATTTAAAAGGTTGGTCTGTTGATACACAACGTTATATCGAGAATGTAATTATGGCATCGGATGTGATTGATTCTAAATTATTTCGACCACCTTACGGGCAAATAAAAAGATCTCAGGCAAAACACTTACTTCCAGAGTATAAGATTATTATGTGGGATGTTTTGAGTGGTGATTATCGGAAAGATATTACTCCTGAAGAGTGTTTGAAGGATGTTCTTAAAAATGTTCGTTCCGGATCAATAATATCATTTCACAATCATCATAAAACGGAAGCGAATATGCGTTTTGCAGTACCTCGTTTGATTGATGAATTGAAGCTTCAGGGTTATGAGTTTGACGTTTGCCAATAAGAAATCAAAAAAACATTTCTTTTCCATCAGGTAAACTGCATTTGAATACGTAAATTTGCTCTCGATCAAACTATTAATACCATTTTATAACCAAAACCATTTGAAAATTCTCGTTTTGCTTACTTCTTGATAGCAAAGTGGGAGTGGTTGCTAATTAATACTATTCAATGAAAGTACTTCTTTTGGGTTCCGGAGGCCGTGAACATGCTTTTGCATGGAAATTTGTTCAAAGTGAAAAATTGGAAAAATTATATGTTGCTCCGGGAAATGCCGGAACTGCTACTATTGCAGAAAACGTAGCTATTAATCCTAACGATTTTGAAAAAATAAAAGATTTTGTTCTTGATAAAGGAATTGATATGGTCGTTGTTGGCCCAGAAGATCCGTTGGTAAACGGAATTCATGATTTCTTTCTTGCCGATGAGGCCATCAAGAGTATTCCTGTAATTGGCCCGGAAAAATTAGGTGCTCAATTAGAGGGCAGTAAAGACTTTTCCAAGGAATTTATGTTCCGACATGATATTCCAACCGCAAAATATAAAAGTATCACATCTGAAAATTTAGAGGAAGGTTTTACTTTTCTAGAAAGCCTAAAAGCTCCTTATGTGCTAAAAGCAGACGGTCTTGCAGCCGGTAAAGGTGTTTTAATCATTTCTGATTTAAATGAGGCGAAACAATCTCTAAAAGAGATGATCGATGGAATGTTTGGTGATGCAAGCAGTACTGTTGTGATTGAAGAGTTTTTGGCAGGTATCGAGTTGTCGGTGTTTGTATTAACTGATGGTAAAAACTACAAAATACTTGCCGAAGCGAAAGATTACAAACGTATTGGCGTAGGCGATACTGGCTTAAATACAGGTGGAATGGGAGCAATTTCGCCAGTTCCTTTTGCAACAGCTGATTTCATGCAAAAAGTGGAAGATCGCGTAATTGTTCCAACAATTGAAGGTCTTCAAAAAGATAATATTCCGTACAAAGGTTTTATCTTCATTGGCTTGATGAATATTGGAGGAGATCCATTTGTGATCGAATACAATGTTCGAATGGGCGATCCGGAATCGGAGGTTATCATTCCTAGAATCAAATCAGATTTATTGGAATTGATGGAAGCTGTTGCGAAACAAGAATTGGATAAAGTGCATTTTGAAATGGATGATAGAATTGTAACAACTGTGATGTTGGTTGCAGGAGGTTACCCAGAAGAGTATGAAAAGGGCAAAACTATTACCAGATTAGATGAGGTGGAAGGAAGTATTGTATTTCATGCAGGAACAACTTTTTCGGGCAATGATATTGTAACTAATGGAGGCCGTGTTATTTCTGTAAGTTCATATGGCGATACCATGCAGTCCGCTTTGGATAAATCTTTTAAAAATGCCGAGTTAATCGATTTCGATGGAAAATATTACAGAAAAGATATCGGTTTCGATTTAAAATAATCGATGTATACAAACTACCACTGAATTTTATTTGAAATTTGAGTGGTAGTTACTAATTTGTTTAGCCTATACGCTAAAAGATAAAATTCATGCTATTAAAGATACTTAAAGGCCGTAATTCAATTTTATTGGTATTTGTACCAGTAGTTATTATTTTGCTTTGGTTTGGCACCTTCATTAATCCGATATCCTTAACTGAAGGACAGAATCAAATGCCATTGTATGAATTGTTATTGTTTCTAAGTGCTGGGAATAGTTTTGTTTTAAACTTATTTGCTTGCCTGCTTCTTATATTGATGGCATTTGGGATGTTTCGTTTGAATGAACGTTACATTTTCATTAGGCAACGAACAGATTTACCAGCTTTTATCTTTGCCTTTATTTCTGCCGGAACTATAGTATTAGGGGGAATGCATCCGTCTTTATTCGCGGCCTTTTTACTGTTTATTTCAATTGGGAGGGTATTTAAAATTTACCAAGGGGACGCAACTCTTTCAAATTCTTTTGAAGCTGGATTTTTAATTGGATTAGCAAGTCTGTTTTATTTGTTTGCAGGTATATATATTCTATGGTTTTGGATGGCACTTGCAGTTTTAGGTTATTTACGCAGTAAGGAGATTTTGGCTGGTTTAATAGGTTTTATTGCACCAATATTTTTGATGTTTTCTTGGTGTGTCTGGAACGATAGTCTAGCGGAAATCTTAAATACAATCAGTAAGCTTTTCTCATTTAAAAACCAATTAGGTACAGTGTCGGTATTCCAATATTCTTATTGGGGAATTCTCGGTTTTCTAGTGATTTTGTCATCTTTATACATGCTGAATGTTTACGAGGAGAAAAAGATTAGTTCGCGTAAATACTTTATTGTCTTACTGAGTTTCTTTATTGTTTCAGCTCTTAGTTTTGTGTTTTTTAAAGGAGCAGGTGTTGAGCAATATTTTATAAGTATTATTCCGGTTACATACATTACCAGCCATTATTTCGTATTGCAAAAGCATTCTTGGATTGGTGAGTTTTGGTTTTATATTCTTGTGGCCTCAAGTATTCTCATTCATTTTATTAAATAAAAACCAATTCAATCTGCTAAAATGATATTCTTATATGGATTCTCTTATTTCCTCATTTCAATATTGTTTTCAAGCTAGTTAGCGAAATTTCTTTCTGTAATACGTATCCTATAGGAAGTGTATCAGTTTGTTATTTGAATATATTCAAAACACGTACAACTTGATTGCTTGAGGAATACTTCTGATAAGATATTGTTTTACTCTTTCGTTTTGTCAAGGAATATTGTCCGATTTTTTTGGATAAAAAAAAAGTGCCATCTCCTAAGAAATGGCACTCCATATTATAAGATCAATTTTATTTTTCTACAATATTTGTCAGGTCAAAAGCAGTTGCTACATTAGCATCTTCCTCGTTATCATTAACCGTGAAAATAATATCGTTAAAATCTTTGTCTCCAGCAGGTAACTGAACATCTTCAAAACACAAAACAATATCCTTACAGTTTTTCTCTTTGAACATTACATGTTGTTGTGTTGCGTCTTTGTTCCAGGCAATATTGGTGTAATGACGATAAACACCATCAACTGTAGCTCCGTTTTTCCAACCTTGAGCGATTAAGCAAAATCCAATAACCGTATTTGCCTCAAAATTACCATCACCTAACTGAACACGATCTCCGGTTTTTAATCCTCCTCCTTCACCAACTTTTGAAACATTAGGGAAAAGCATGTGAAGTTCTAATTCGTCTGCATTTGCAGGAGGATTTTCGCAATTATAAGTATAATATGCCAATGAATTTTTCCAACCAGCACCTTCATCAACGAAAGTTAGATAAACAGGAGATTCTTTAGTTAGTTTTAGAATCAAGTTGTTTTCATCAGAGAATAATTCGGAATTAGTTGAGCGGTTATCTTTACCTGCAGGGAACATTGCAATAATGTTATCCACCAAAGTAGCACACGGTTTCGTTTCAATGATATCATCAGGTACACCTTCGTCCATTTCGATGGTAAGAATTTTAAGTCCTCCTGTTCCGGCTGCAACAAAAATATAGTTACCTCTCGATTCAACAAAATTTACTGATGTCCCAAAATCCATACTTCCTAATAGAGTTACTTTGTTGTCATTTTCAGGAATCATTGCACCAACATAAACACCAGCACCACCGTTACCAATTAGTAATAATTCTTCGTTTAAACTTACCGAGTTGGTTACGTAATCTTCATCAAGACCACCTTCTGGTGTTTCAGGACGATTAAAACGCTCTTTAAGAGTACCACCTACCAGATTATGAATTTCTAATCCTGATTGGTTTAAAGCAGCAAGAATATAATTACCTGTAACATCAATTTCAGTTTTTGACTCGTCTGTTATTGGTCCTTGAACTTCAATTGCGTCTAATTCAGTAAAATCAGTTTTTGCAAAACGCTGTATTTTTTCGTTAGTAGCATTCAATGCGAATATTTGATCAGCATTAATGCTTAAAGATCTGGCGTCATTAATATCAATGCCAGTTACCAAAGAATAATCGCTCCGTTTAAGAATAGTAAGTTTTCCATCCGATCCACTAGTTGCATAAATGTAATTTTCGTCTACTTCAACGTCAGTTGCAACATAAGAAGGAAGATCTACTAATTCAATAACAGATATAATTTTTTTAGAATTGCTTAATTCCAAACCCAATAGTATTGCTGGTGATTCAAGAACATAACCAGCACTTTCTGGATCTAAGGCACCAACAAGATAAATTACACCATCGTAATAATCAACTGCACTAACATCAACATCTGAAAACAATACTTGAGATTGTAATACAGGATTGTCTTGATCCGAAATGTCGAATAGATCAACACCACCGCTAAATTTGCTTCCTTTAGTATTATAGGAAACAAATGCCATGTCGTCAATAATTTTAACGTGGGTAGCTTGAACTGCTTCACCTTTTACTTTAGGAGCTTCAACTTCAGCTCTTAATTTAAATGCATAGTTCTTGGTTAAATCAATTTCAATTCCTGTAGTTCCTTCTTTTGTAGTCCCGGCAGGAAGATTGTTGATTGGAACCAATTCATTCATCGTAGACACTCTGCTGGCAAGATCCGCAGGATCGTTGTTGATAGCAATGCCTTCTTGAATTGTTTTCTTTTGATCGATTTGCTGATTGACATCATTATTGTCCGAACAAGAAGAAACAATTATGAAAAGCCCGATCATTAATAATAGATATTTTCTCATAACTATTTGTTGTTTTAATTTAATATCATTTTTATGTTATAAACTGCAAGTTACATTGTTTGTGTTAAATGTAAAGTTTAATTATGGTTAAATATTAAAAAGTTTTGATGAAATCATGCTTTTTGCTGACGAATACTCTCTAAGACTTGTCAGTAGCTTTGTTAAAAGTATTGACTGCTACATCTTTAAAAGTGTTGTTTTCGTTTCTTAAATAGTCTCTCACCTTCAGGAATCATTGGTATTCTACCTGTTTTCAAGAGATGATAATGGATTGTATACGTTAGTGAATTGCTTATTGTTATGTGAGCTTTCTAATAATTTATTTATTGATTGAAAGAATGCAAAATAATTACTGAAGAATTAGTTTGAGCTTATTTTCTAAAATGTTTCTTGATCCATTTAGGAAGAATAAAAACACCAATTAAGAGATAAGGGTAGTATGAAATGAGTCGCCAAATTAATGCCATAGTTGCTGCAACTCCAGCAGATGGAAGAAAATCGCCCAAATATTTTGTGAAAACCCATTCTGAAAATCCACTTCCTCCAGGGGTTGGACTAACCAGCATCATGATCCACATTACTAGTTGTCTTGCGAATATCATGACATGTTCTGTAATACTATATCCTTGAAATATGAATGCAAGAAGAATTACATTTACAACCCAGTATCTGGCAGTCCACGACCAAAAAGTTGCCATGAATGCTTTCATCCAAAACCAAAAAGGTTTTCTCCGAAGTTCTTTCGAACTTTCTATAATGTCGGTGCCTGCTTGGTTTGCTCCCCGTTTCCACTTTCTAAGAACCGGGAGTTTAAATATCCAAAGTAAAAGCCACTTCAATCCTCTTGGATTCCAAAATAAGCCATAGGTTAAAACAATAAAATAACCTGCTTTTACAAGGTACCCGATAAGAGCAAAATATAAAAGAGAATCCAGCCATAAAGAATGTTCTGGAGCATCTGTCATGAATAGTTGGTTGACATCCAAAAACAATATCAGTAGAGGAAACATGAGAATGAAATACAGCTCATCGAGAAACGAAGTGGACATTACTATGGCCGAACTTTTACCTACTTTTAAGCCCTCTTTGTTAAGGTATAGTATTGCTACTGATGTTCCTCCAATTGCCGAAGGGGTTATTGCTGATGTGAATTCCCAAAGCATGATTATCCGAAAGGATTTGCTCCAGCTGAACGTTCCATCTGTTAGAATGCGTAAACGAGCCATATAGCCTAAATCACGAATTACCATCATGACTAATGCGATACAAAGCCAAAAAAGAGACTGCCATGAAAACTCGATAAGGGAAAGAGTTGTGCCATCAACCTCATTTGCCAACATATAAACAACAACAGCAATTCCAATAAGAATAGGATATACAATTCTACTTGGACGAACACCGTTAAGCAGTTTTTTTTGACCAGCTGGTTGGTTTATGCTCATTTTTTAATCTTTATGGATACCAAACTTACGGAATTTAAGAGTTTGGATTGCAAATTTTTAATGAAGGAAATGTTAAAATACTCTAAAATAGAGACAGTTATTATTTATATGGATAATTGAATTTAAAGAATCTTCTCTTAAAATAATCAAAACTGTTTTCAGTGATAAGTTTTCTAAGGAACCAAATTAGTTTAGCATGTGTTGGTACGATGTATCTGATTCGTGGATTTCTTGATTCGCTCGCTTTCACAATCACTTCAGCAACTTTTACTGCTTTTACTTGAATTTCCCTTGACTTTAAAAGAAGGTTCTCAAGTTGTTTTGTAATTGTGCCATAAGCGGTGTTCTTTGAATATTCAATCGCTTTAGATAAGGCAATATCTGCCCATTCTGATTCGATTGCACCAGGATTAATTAAAATTACTTTCACTCCAAATGCTCTAAGTTCTTGTCGAAGGCAATCAGAAATTCCTTCTAGTGCATATTTTGATGCGTGGTACCATCCACCCATAGGAAGTGTCATTCTTCCAAGAATGGAACTAATATTAACAATTTTCCCATCACAATTTATTCTCATTTTGGGTAGAATCATTTGTGTAAGTTGCATTAAACCAAAAAGGTTGACTTCGAATTGCTGTCGGGCATCAGCCATAGGAACATCTTCAATTGCGCCGTATAGGCCAAAGCCAGCATTGTTTACTAAGATATCTATGCGTTCGGATTCTTTATAAATTAGATTTACAACTTGCCTGCAATTTTCAGTATTAGTGATATCGAGTTGCAGAATTCGTGCACCTTTAGCCTCCAAATCTATCATTGCAACGGTTAATGGTGCTGTTGCATATACAGAGTATCCTTTTTCAAGAAAAAGTAGAGCCGTGGCTTTACCAATTCCTGATGAGGCACCTGTGATTAAAACATTTTTTTTTTTCATGTAAAATGAATATTAAGCCTATTGCCGATTTTAATGCAGTCATCATTTTCAATAAATTATCAGAAGATACACAGAATATGAGATTATTTCAATCGCATTGTATTGATAATTGTTAAGACGTTCGTATTATTTCACCTATCAGCCAATTGCACACATTATTAACGGTGATTTTTCGTATTTTTAATAAACAAAATTTCACACTTAAAGTCTATGGCTACAAATTCTTCTTCTCAAAAATTTGGAACTGCTCCGGTCTTTTTTACGGCCATTTCTACCATATTAGGGGCAATTTTATTTCTTCGTTTTGGATATGCCGTTGGAACTCTTGGTTTTTGGGGCGTAATTTTGGTTGTTCTTTTAGGACATTTGGTTACCATTCCAACGGCTCTTGCTATTTCGGAGTTGGCAACAAACAAACGCGTTGAAGGAGGGGGAGAGTATTTTATTATTTCTCGTTCGTTTGGTTTAAATATTGGTGCGACAATTGGAATCGCCTTGTTTTTTTCACAGGCAATAAGTGTTGCGTTTTATGTAATTGCTTTTACAGAGGCATTTGAACCGGCATTTAACTGGGCTTTTAGTACATACGGATATGAATTGCCACGTCAGGTGATAAGTGTCCCTGCGATGTTGTTATTATCGATATTAATCTTGAAAAAAGGAGCCAATTTAGGGGTGAAAGCTTTGTATTTTGTTATTGCCATATTAGTGGTTTCACTCTTGCTTTTCTTCCTAGGAACAACCGATCATGCTTCTGGTTCCGACTTTAATTTA
>JAQBBZ010000416.1:0-3965 GCA_032125735.1 Labilibaculum sp. | reverse complement strand
AACTACTGAAATTGATAATTTTCCAGGTTATCCAGAAGGGGTTACCGGGCCGGTTATGATGGGAGAATTAAAAAAGCAAGCAGAGCGTTTCGGTTGTGATTGTCGTTGGGGAATTATCACGGAAGTGAACTTGAACGAACGGCCATTTAAATTGAAGGTAGACGGAAACAAAGATATTGAAGCTGATTCGGTAATTATTGCGACCGGTGCAACGGCCAAATATTTGGGTTTAGAAAGTGAAGAAAAATATAGAGGTTCTGGTGTTTCGGCCTGTGCTACATGTGATGGTTTTTTCTACAGAGGAAAAGATGTTGCAGTAGTTGGCGGTGGTGATACCGCCTGCGAAGAGGCTTCTTATCTTGCAGGTTTGTGTAAAAAGGTTTACTTAATAGTACGTAAGGATTTTTTAAGAGCTTCCAAAGCAATGCAGGATCGGGTTTTTAGAACTGAGAACATTGAAATTTTATTCGAACACTCTACCAAGGAATTAACAGGAGAAAATGGAGTAGAAGGCTGCACATTGATTAAAAGAGCCGGAACTCCTATGGCAGAGGAAGTGAAAATTGCTATTGATGGGTTCTTTCTGGCAATTGGTCATCACCCAAATTCAGATGTATTCGCTGATTATATTGATACTGATGAACAAGGTTATATTTTGACTCAGGCAGGCACTCCGATGACAAATATTAAAGGCATTTTTGCTTGTGGCGATGTTCAAGACCCAAATTACCGACAAGCAATTACTTCAGCAGCATCAGGATGTCAGGCTGCCATCGAGGCAGAAAGATATCTTTCTGAAATGAACTAAAAAAATATAGCCAATGGCACTTTTTGGGCTAAATAAATAACTTCCATTATTTAGGGTGCAAATTTCAGTAAAGCAGGCAATCCCGTATATTTCAGACATGTATTCGTTTTTTGTCAACGGTTGGGATTGCCTCTTTTTTGTAAACAATAGAAAATAAAATAACTCATTAGCCCATCAAATTAATTGTTTGATGGGCTTTTTAACGTTAAGCTTAAGACCATAAGGCTTGTATTGCTTTTTTTATGTTCGAAATAGAATTGAAATGAGGTAATTTAGTACGGAATAAAAAAACCAAAATTCTTTTTGTTTGGATCTTTCTTAGAATCATCTTAAATTTCAGCGAAACAAAACAGATCCTATCTTGAAAAGAATTTCAATTATTTTCCTTTTAATTTCATTTTCCAGCCTTTTTGCTTTTTCAAAGGTGAAGAACAATGGGATTCCTTTTATAAAGAATTTTCCCAGAAGTCAATACAAAGGAGGAACCCAAAATTGGGACATTACACAAACTCCAAATGGTCTTCTTTATTTTGCCAATAATGAAGGAGTACTAGAGTTTGATGGAAACAATTGGCGTGTAATTCCAATGCCAAATAACTCTGTAGTTCGTTCCTTGGCAGTAGATAGTTTGGGGCAAGTATTTGTAGGTGCATCCAACGAATTTGGATATCTACAGCCTGATAATCAGGGAAAGTTAAACTATCACTCTCTCGTTGATCTATTGCCTGATGATGATCGTGAATTTGAAGAAGTTTGGCAAATATTCCCTTATAAGAAGGGAATTCTGTTTCATTCATTCCAAAAGATATTCTATTATCGCGATGGTGTTATTTCCCAAATTCAGAATGAAAATGAATTTCATTTTAGTTTTCTTGTAGGAGACCGGTTTTATGTACGAGAACAAAAAAGAGGACTTTGTGTGCTTGATGGTCGATCTGTAGATTTGGTGAAAGGTGGTGAATTGTTTGCTGATATAGAAATCGTTAGTTTGCTTCCCTTGTCAAGTAATTTGATTCTTATTGCTACGGCATTAGATGGTTTGTTTTTATATGATGGAACTCAGATTATCCCTTGGAACAATGATCTCAGTCAAAGATTCAAAAGAGATCAGGTATTTACAGGATTATCAGTTGGCAATTCAAGATTTGCTTTTGGAACAGTTCGAAACGGTGTTTATATCATTAATAAGGAGGGACAAATAATTCAAAATATTAATACAGAAAAAGGTTTACAAAACAATACCGTATTAAGTCTGTTTTTGGATCAAAAGGAAAATTTGTGGGTAGGATTGGACAACGGAATCGATTATCTGGAAATTAGTTCTCCTCTTTCCATTTTTCCAAAAGATAAAGATCTTGGAGCAGGTTATGCTTCAATAGTTCATGATGGGTATTTGTATTTGGGAACAAATACAGGCTTATTCACCCGCAAATATGATTTTTCACTGGGCACTGAGAATGGAGAAGGAGCCTTCGAATTGGTTAAGAATACTTCGGGGCAAGTATGGAATTTACAAATTGTTGATGGTGAGTTGATCTGCGGACACAACAAAGGAACATTTAGTATTGATAAAAAGGAAGGAAAGTTGATTTCTGATATAGCTGGGGGTTGGAACTATCTGTATAAAAAAGAGTTTCCGAATGTAATGATTGGTGGGACATATACTGGTTTAGTCCTTTATGAGAAATCGAAGCAAACGAATGATAAATGGAAATTTGTTCAAAGAATCGAAGGCTTCAGTGAATCATCCAGAGAAATGGTTTGGAATAGCGACAATACCATTTGGATGTGTCATGGTTACAAAGGTGTATATCATTTGTTTTTAAATGAAGGATTTGATAAATGCATAAAATCTCGATACTATGGAGTTGAAGATGGCTTTCAGTCAAACTTAGGTATCGATGTCCACAAACTCCGGGATGATATTGTTTTTTCATGTAGCGATGGTTTTTATAAATATGTTGCAGAATCGGATCGATTTGAACCTCATCAGTCTTTAAATAATTTATTTAATAGAGGCGAACCTGTGAATAAATTATTTGAGCAAAAGAATGGTGATATCTGGTTTTTTCAAGCTGAAAATGTAGGCTTGTTAAAGTCG
The DNA here is from genome assembly GCA_032125735.1 of Labilibaculum sp. GTDB lineage: Bacteria > Bacteroidota > Bacteroidia > Bacteroidales > Marinifilaceae > Labilibaculum. Next base: position 1,056 of record JAQBBZ010000416.1, on the reverse strand, counting down.
CAAGTTGACAATTCATATGAAATGTTGATAAAGCCATTTGCACCCTTAAAATCTACTTTTATTGGAGCTTTCGAGAATGTTACAGTTATTGATAAGGAAAATGTATTGTTTGGGAATGAGGATGGTTTTGTACATTACGATCCTACAGTTGTAAAAAAATACAACGATCCTTATCAGGCTTTAATTAGAGAGGTTCACATTAGTGGGACAGAGGATTCTGTTATTTACTATGGAACTTATTTTAATGCCAAAGCAATTCAATTTGATTCGGAAGGTGAAAATCGAATTGAGTTAGCCTATAAAAGTAATGCCATTCGTTTTCGATATTCGGCTCCTCAATATAGCAATCCGGAATTAATTCGGTATCAATGTCAATTGATTGGTTTTGATGAAATTCCTTCCCCATGGACAAATAATTTCCAGAAAGAATATACTAATCTTCCCGAGGGGAAATATGTATTTGAGGTTATTTCAGAGAATCAATATGGAGTTCAATCGGCTAAGGATACATTTAATTTCACCATTTCACCTCCTTGGTATCGTTCTCGTGCAGCATTTGTTATATATGTTATATTGGCTTTACTATGCATTTACGTTACCATTATTATTATAAGGTATCGAATTAAGTATTTGCAAAATCAGTTGAAAAAGAAGCAGGAAGAAGAGCTTAGACTGAAGGAACAAAAGTTTAGGGAAGAGGCACTTATTAGTGAAAAGGAAATTGTAGAACTCCGTAATGATAAATTGCGCAGCGAAGTTGAATTTAAAACTCGTGAACTGGCTGGATCTACCATGAATATTATTCATAAAAATGAGGTGCTTTCCTATTCTGTAGGAGAATTGAAAAAAGCCTTGAAAAAGATTAAAGATCCAACAGCACTTGTTCAAGTAAGGCAATTAATGAAAACCATCGATGCTGAATTCAATAGCGATCAGGATTGGGAGCAGTTCGAGGTGCATTTTGATCAGGTGCATGAAGATTTCCTGAAAAGACTTCGATTGTTGCATCCGCAATTAACACCTAAAGATTTACGAATTTGTGCTTATTTAAGAATG
>JAQBBZ010000415.1:0-2578 GCA_032125735.1 Labilibaculum sp. | reverse complement strand
AAATCCGTATCACAGCAAAATTTGCCCGTAACCATCAAATACCCCGAAATGCTTGCTGAAATATTTCCTCATTTCGATAGCCAGGTCATTCCAACCTTCGGCCGTACAAATTTATGGTTCTTGTAATTCCAAATCAAAAAGATCAGTAGGATGGAACAGCATGCTAGTGCACAACCAACACGTAAAATTTTCAAGGAAAATAAAGCTGCATCAATTTTATTAGAAAACTATGTTGGCACAGTATTATATACTGTCATAGTTCATAATTTAAACGATAAATTTCCTGATTGGAGGAAGAATCACGAGTTAGGGGAGTTCGCTCCACTCTTCCTGCTCTTTATTATCGATTACCAAAAAGAATATTTAATCAGCGATGAGCTCGAACAATTCTTGTTTGTTGAATCAAAAATCATCAGGAAACAATACAAAGCCTACAAATTAGCCAATAGTTTGCACAACCACCGTGAAATCCAAGCTGAAACGTTTAAATATATTAAAGATAACTCTGTTAAAAACATGCAGCTAAAAGATGTTGGCTTATTTGCAGTAAATTTCCTCAACTACTTCAAAAACATCATCTACTGGCCCTACTAAAAAAAAATAAAAACAGGAAATATGGCGTTCTCTCCTCGGGCATCGGTAAAAAGTCCGCCAGGGGTTCCAAAATCCTGTTGGCCGTTCCGCTTGTTTTCCAAATGAGCATTCTATCTTCAAAAAAGGAGCTGCACAGCCAACAGGCATTTGTCACGGTATTCACCCTACGTCAGATGGGTGCGTAAGGTATTAAAACTGTTAAGCTTTGGCAGTATTCATTTTTCCACTCCTTTAAATCGGGTTCACCCTGTCACACTTTTCGCGCTCAACCACTCGTCTTTCACAGCAATTCCCGGCCTCCTTGCCTCGTGGTCTAAGTATCAACTTCCGGCATTCCAATCCAACAATAGTAGTATATTACAAGTTAGTAGTTCTAATCATCCAAAAACCACCAGGCAAAAAAGCCTCCATTGCTAACTTTAGGCTCGCCTGCTAGGTCGGGCGCTATCCGTTTTTGTCATCTTTTTTGAGTGGCCACGGGCAGTACTTGCCTCTTGTAAAAATCATGCTTTCATCAGCCACTATAAAACCACAACAAGCTTGATTACATAAATCCTTCAATAGATAGTTGTAACATTCACTCGCATAATTTTTCCTTCACGGCAAGCCCTTTCCCTACGCACCCGGGTCGAGGATCTCCAGCGCGAATGCTTTCTTTTCCCAACACAATACCCCAACGCAAAAGAAAAGCATTTTCCCACTCAATCCTTCACCCGGCAGCATCTATCCCTGCCTCAAAAAAACCGCCAAAAACAGCTGGCAGTCAGTCGCAGGAGAAAAACCTGCTTTACCTGTCTGTCACGCCCTCCCACTCGCAGTAGGCTCGCGCCCTGTAAGATACGGTAGCTCAATGACCACCAACAAACCCCACCACCACCCTTTTTTAATGCTAGGCATTAAAAACAAAAATTTAGAAATTAGTTAAGAGATGAATCAGGATAAAACAAAATCAATAAACAGTTAACTATTGTCCAATTAGCTGGAAACCATTTCCCTTTCACCTTTAATTTCTTCTTTCCTGACAAACAAAGATATTTCCTTGGAAGCAGGAAATTTATCTTTTGCACACGCACAAAATTTCCTGCCATTTTTAACAAGTAAAGGTCAAGCCTCCTGTTTTAACAGATTTTTTTATTCTCTTGTTTTAAATTGTTGGCACATAAAAAAATCAGTCAAAAACCTTGACATCCCACCCGCGTAACGGCAATTGTTGATGCTTATCAGGAAAGAAGAAAAACCCTGATCGAAGCCTCCTCATCTTGATGCTTTCTCTCCATCACACCTGACAAGCAGACACTCTATGACATCAGACATATTTTCCTGCTGGCAATAGGATGCAACTAAACGCAAACGCCTACAAGTAAAGGGGTTTGCATACTAATTGTAATATCTTATCTGAAGTACAGAAAGACAAGGTCTGGTACATACCAAGTCCCTACCACGTTCGAATGTATTTTAGATTGTTTCATTTAATATTTATAAAGATGGGTAAAATTACAAAGGGAATCCTGGGCCCATTCTCAGGAAAAGTTGGAGCTGTTGTAGGTAGTAGCTGGAAAGGTGTTGATTACATTAAATCACTACCAGGGCCTAACACATCTAACACTGTAAAACAACAAGTGCAAAGAGGACGTTTCAAGTCTGTTGTAAGCTTAGCATCCTCATTACAGGGCACATTAATTCGCCCGGTGTGGAATAAGTCGGCTGTTAAAATGACTGGCAGCAACCTCTTTGTTAAGACCAACATGAATGCTTTTGATACAGATGGTGAATTGGTTAACTATTCACAATTTCATGCTTCGGTTGGTTCATTAGCTCTTCCTGCAAACCTCCAAATCAATGATGGAGCCGTTAACTCGGGAGTCGAAGTCTCATGGACAGACGAAAGCGCAAGTGGCATTGGAAGTGCTGATGATCAATTGCATTTGGTTGCAGTGAGAAATGGTGTTGCAAATGTTATGCATACTGGTTCTTTACGCTCCGC
>JAQBBZ010000414.1:0-15408 GCA_032125735.1 Labilibaculum sp. | reverse complement strand
AGTCCCATAATCATGGCAAATAATAAATAATGTAATTTTCTCATCTCTAAATAGATTTAATAATTATTTGTTTAATAAATATAAAAACGAAAAAAGCAAGCCATACTGCACGACTTGCTTATGCTATTATTCTGTTACTTTAATATTATCGATACGGTAGGTAGTCGTTTCAGTTTTACTACCCATATATTTAAATGCAATAGAAATATGCTTGCCAGCAATTACTGGCAAATTCACATTCCCTGAAGAAATCCAGACATTATCACCATCTGATTTTTGAGCAACAGTAGCAGTTAATGTCAGCCAAGTAGCCGTTTTGTAGTTACTGCCATCAAAATCTTCAGAATAAACAATTTCAAAAGGATGCTTCGTATCGGCATGTGCCCAATAAGCCTTTGAAGTAGATACACTAAATACCTTCTGAGTAGAAACACTTACTGCAGGAGAAATTAACCAAGATATTATTTCATCATCGGTTGCCTTATACCCCGTTGCCTGAGCATATGTATCATTGTTAAAAATCTTAGCAATCCAGTCACGAGATCCCTTTTCTTTGATATTGTGCCATCCTTCTGATGTGATTGACTTTTCAGTAACTTGTGCTGTGAAATCAGCATTAAAGTTATCTACCTCTACTAATGTTCCAGAATACTCGGGACTATTACTACCAGCACCAAAACGCTCACCAGCCATATCAACATCGTTTAAACCATTAATAACAAGCTGAGGCTCTCCATTGTGTGAGCTTAGAACACCGGTTATAGTCCCACTACCAGTAGGTGTTAATTTTGATCCAAAATCTGAATAATTTGAAGTGAACACAGTTAATGTATTCCCATTCTCATCTTCGATAAGAGTTGATTTGAAAGGAAAAATCTCTGAGTGATCTGCTAATACATTTCCCCAAGTAGTACCTGCATCAGCACCTTTAAACTGAACATTCTCAATCGTTACCAGAGTAAATGCGTGTGTATCATCTGATTTCAACTCTGCAATACTTGCCTTTTTAACAGGAACTTCCATTATAGCCCCATCTCTAAAAATATGAGATGAAATAGCAGAAGACAAAATTGGAGCCAAACGGAACTCTTTAAATTTGTACCAGTAGTTACCACCACCTATTTGTACATTGTTTCCATACAATCCTAAGCTTAAGCCTTTACATTTCACAAAAACCTTCTGTCCTATTGCAAACTTTGAATTAAGGTCAGACTCCCCTATTGAGATATTAATCCCTTCAGAAGAACCATCTAACTCGCCTTGTATTACAATATTTTTATAGAAATTTCCAAACTCATCATTCGAAACCACATAACCCGACACATAAATATCCTCTTTTATCACTTCAAACAATGAAGTATCCTTAATTGGATTTGCAGCTCTAGGATTTGCGTCTGTATAAATCTTTTTAAGCTCCTTAATTGTTTTTACAATAGCACCTTCGGGCAAAGTAAAGACCGCTTCTCCAATAATCGGCTCTGCAAAGTCATCATCGATACAGCTATTAAAAAATAGCATACCAAATAATGCAGCAATTATATATAATGATATCTTTTTCATCTTTTATTCTTTTATATCAATGTATTAAAATCTGAAACTCATGTTTAAGAAGAAGTTTCTTCCGTAAGCATAATATTGCTTTGGAGTATAGTTATCTACACTTTGCAACATTTCATCTGCATTACCGCCATAGTCAACTCTCGATTGCTCATAACCTCCTGTTACAAAATCAGTATTATCTAATAGATTAGAAACCGATAGATTGATATTGATATAGTATTTGTAATCGATTCTCCACGATTTACCAATATTAAGATCTAAGGTAAACTGATCGTCAAGTCCTTGTTGAGAAATGACTTTATTGTAGCCAGCAGGATCTGATTTGAATGTATCAAAAACGTCTTTTATTCTTCTTAGAGGGTTATAACTTAAATACATTTCGCGATAATAGTTGGCATTTACACCAATCCACCAGTATTTATCGCTGGAATATTTCAATCCTGCTGTATAAGCTTGTTGAGGATAACCAGTCTCTTTAAAACCTTTTACGTAAACGGGTTCATTCTCCATATATGCAATTTCTCGATTATCAGCATACATGCTCACCAGAGGTCTCGATTCAATCGTATGATCACCAACTGCAACGGCCCCAACTAATGAAAGTTCATCCAATATTTTGTAATCGAATCCTAACTCAACACCCATGTGCTTTTTATCGATACCTGATTGAATCTGATTTACAAAATTCTTCTCACTATCATTATAAAGCCCCATCGTTTTAATCTGATCGGTAAATTTGGTATAATAAGCATTCACTTTCAGCTTAAAAACAGGAGAACGGTACTGATATCCTAAATCAGCAGTCATTATGGTCTCGTCTTTATTTTGTCCTTTATCTGCTAAAGTCAAATTACGAGAACGTGGTGATAAAAACACATTACGGAAAACGGGTGCCTTGGTCATATACCCTGCATTTGCAGAGAAATAGTTTTTACCATCCATTTTATAGGTTGCACCTGCCTTAAGGCCATAATTGAAATAATCCAACTTTTCGCTTTCGCCATATGAATCATTTCCTTCAGGAAAAATTCCTTTTCTCACTTTTGAATCTCTCCACATGGTAGTTTGAGTAACACCTAATGAAGCAAAGTAATCGAATTTGTCGTAGGCAAAATTAGCTTGAGCAAAAGCAGAAATCTTATCCACATGAGCATCGTAATTATGACCATATTTATCACCTTCTTTCAACACTTGAGCTTTACCATTAGCACGGTAATAATCCAAATCGTTTTGAATTCTTTCTTCAAACTCCTCATCTGTGTAAACATAGTTAGGATCTGTTCTATCGGCGAATTTGTCGGTGTTTTCAACAAACTGAGCACCCAATAAATCATCTACTAATGTGTAGTTATGAGCTTTGTATGAGTTATAGTTAGCACCGCCAACTAATTGGATATTTTTATTCAACTCACGTTTGATATTAACATCAGCTATAATTTGCTCAACATCTTGTCTTCTTTCTTCCAGAAAATACCGAGCTTCTCCGGTAGGGTTATTATATGTATTTGCATCATACATTTTAACCCAATCGATCTGAGAGTTGTTTTTAAAATCAGCAGCAGCGTTAGGGTTATTTAAATTACCCGAGTAGCTGGGAAGATTGCGGTAATAATCAGGACGAGGATCTGGAGCGTTCACCCAATTTAAAGCTGAACGACCACTTTCGCCTTTAATTACAGCAAGACTGGTTTCAAGTTTAGTTTTCGAATTCACGTCCCAATAGTGCTTTAGAATAGCAACAGGAGTATGAGATTTCTGCATTTTAGCATTTCTCTTCTTGCCATCCTGCCATCCCCAATTCGGGTTGTAATAGTTTGATCCGACAAGATCATTAGCTTCTTGAGTAGAAGCACCAGAACCACCACGTGTGCTGGGTGCTCCAAATACAGTTAAACCAATACTGTGCTTGCTGTTAATTTTCTTAAGTGCCGAAACAAAATAAGAATAAGCATCATACGATGTTCCATCGATATAACCTTCATCCGACCAACGTTTCGATCCTGACACAGTTAATGCCCATCCGTTGTCCATCAAACCTGTTGAATGAGTAATCATGGCACGGTTACGGTACGAGCGGTTCGACATGGAGTAAACCAGCTTGGTTCCTTTTCGGTAAGAATCTGCTTTTGTATTGATATTGGTATTGCCACCAAATAGACCAAACCCATTATCGATTGGCTCTAAACCATCGGCTACGGTTTGTTCACGGGTTACATCGTTTAAACCTCCCCATAAAAACCAATAAGCTCTTCCATTCTCCATATCGTTCATCGGAACGCCATTAAAAAACACACCTGATTCCTCGGAACCATAACCTCTTCGACGAAAACGCGCCGAACTAAACGTGTAAGCTGCTGCTGCATTAAAAGGATCTTTTGAGGAACTCAAAATTCCCGACACAGCCATATCACCCATATCAGCGTCAACTTCTTCGTCAGATATAGACGTCACATCCAACTCATTAAGTGATGGTAAAAATTTGTTCACTTCTAAAATCAAAGTTCCAACTGAAGTGTTTTTTCCTTCAACAACATCAATTGCCGCAGTCAAGCTGATGAATCCTTCTTGACTTAATTCAATTAAATGTTTTCCAGCTGATACATCAACAATTGAAAAATAACCTTCGGTATTGGTAAACACCGTAATACTTGTACCTAGAACCTGTACTTGAACTTGTTCAAGAAAACGTCCATCCTTCGCACTTTTTACCTTTCCACTCACCGAGCCTGTTTGGGCTTGTAAAGTAAAAGACATCAAAGTTCCTAAAATGAGGAATAGTAAAAACTTCTTCATAAGACCAATTAAAGTTTAATGTAAATATTCAATAAAACTCATTCAATCGTTTCCGTGTCTCCCCCGAAACACAAAAGATTGCGATATAAAATGCAAATTCACTTCAAAAAATGGAGTATTGTATCACATATGAACTGTCGATAAATGTATTTCAATCGACGTTTATTGATACATTAAAACTATACGCAGATGCATATAGCCCATTCGCGAATCGAATGGTATAAAATGGTGGTTTAGAGTCTGCAAATGTACATTTTTTTTTTAAACTGACACCAAAACATAATACTAAATTCAGGCAACTTGATGCTTTAAATTCCAGCTTCATTGACATCCATTAAATTATATTCAATTGCCACCTTTCGGAAAATGAATTAGGCAATTCTCAAAATTTGTTTTATTTTCGTCACCTGATAAACAACCATTTTAAATGTTTCAAAATAGAATCAATTCAATCCCCCGGAATTGTTCTGCTTGTTTTAATCCACTCCTCGAACAACGAAAGATTTACACATTTAACTGGATATGCAGTGATGTCTCGAATAAAAAGAACTCAGATGAATGGGAACAAAAACACGACCTGCATTTGGTGATTTTTAGTGATAGATTACAGGATTACCTATTTTTAATCCATGGTAAATAAGTAAGTCCAGATGAAAATTAAATTTAAATACATAGAAATGAAAAATAATACGTTCAAAGAATTAAAACCATTCTTACTTCTTGCGGTTCTACTTTTTGGTGCACACCTAAGCTTTGCTCAACACAAAGAAAAGGAGCTTGCCTGCATCGGATTCTATAATCTTGAAAACCTATTCGACACAATTAATGATCCTGAAAAATTTGACGAAGACTACACTCCTGAAGGAAAAAATAATTGGAATGAAAAAAAGTACCAGGAGAAATTATTCAACATGTCGCATGTTATTTCCTTATTAGGCAAGGAAGGCTGCCCCGAAGGAATTTCCTTATTAGGAGTGAGCGAAATTGAGAATCGCAAGGTATTGGAAGATTTGGTTAAACAACCGGCTCTTGTGAACAGGAACCTTCAAATCGTTCATGCGGAATCGCCTGACAAACGAGGAATTGATGTGGGTTTGCTTTACAACCCAAGCAGGTTTAAACTCATCGAATCGAAGAGTTTCAGATTAAATGCATTTAAAAATGATGGAGATACTCTTTTTACCCGGGATCCACTTTTGGTGACAGGCTTTCTTGACAACGAAAAAATTCATATTCTTGTAAACCACTGGCCATCGAGAAGTAGTGGTGAAAAAATAAGCCGCCCTTCCCGAAATTCAGCAGCTGATCTTTGCCGTTCAATTTGCGACTCTTTAAGCCAGGCTGATCCAAGTGCAAAAATTATGCTTATGGGTGACTTAAATGATGACCCATTCAACGACAGCGTAAAGAAACACATGAAAACCAAATCTGAAAAATCAGAGATGAGTGCAGAGTTTTTCTACAATCCATGGGAAAACATCCTGAAAAAAGGCTTTGGCACACTCGCCTACCGCGATACATGGAATCTGTTTGATCAGATACTAATCTCGAACCCCTTGCTTGACGGAAAGGCTGCTGGTTATCAATATTTGACCTGTAAAATCTTCAAGGAAAAATTTATGCTCCAAACCGAAGGTTCTTTCAAAGGTTACCCTTTAAGAACATTTAATGGTGGATACAGCGATCACCTTCCGGTGTATGTTTACCTGATAAGAGAGAAGTAGTATTATAACTTTTTCAAAACGGAAAGGCTGAATTCATAAATGGATTCAGCTTTTTTTGTTCTTTGCTTGTTCGGATGCTGAGCTATAATCCTGAATCTGGGAAATCACGATGTGTACACACCAAGGGGTGGTCATGTGTACACATGAAGGGGTAGTCACGTGTACACATGAAGGGGTGGTCATGCGTACACATGAAGGGGTAGTCATGCGCTGGCATGGGTGGATTTTATACCAAAAACTTACATCTGAAGCCCAAAAAAATCCGGACAGAATACCATCTATCCGGATTAAAATATAAAACATCCACTTAATCAACAATCAAAATGTGATCAAATTGGATCTCCCGGGGCTCTTTAAGCAATAGGCTATTCGCAGAAAATTGTGTAACAATCTCGAGAGCATAATTCCCAACCTCCAACGCAGGCAACATCACCAGCAGCTGTCTGGGTTCGTTGGTAATCATTTGTGTACACTTATGGCGGCTGTTATCATTCTGATTGATTAAATACACACCAACAATGGCATCATCGCCTGCAATTTTTAGTCTGTTTCCCTGTATCGAGATCACATTACCCGGGGTAATGGTGCTGTCTTCGGCCTTGGTAAGGCTGTCGATTACTTTCCCAATTACAGGTTCGGTAGTGGCGGTACCAATAATCTCTACTTGTGTTCTTTTTAATTCCTCGCGCAAAGCAAGGCTGCTGATAAAGGAGGCGGTGATACGATGCTCGTTGGGATCGAAACGATCGGTTGCTCCGTGAAAAACACCATTAATACCAATATGGCTGTGGTATACCCCTGTGTTAACACTGTATCCTTCTACCAATTTATCAACCTTAATCCGGTCGCTGCGATCGAGGATATTTAAAATCGTTTCCTTTTGGTATTCGGTCCCTTCTTTTATCATTGCATCGGCAATATCGCCATTGTAAAGCGTTCCCTGAGGTTTAACCTTTCCGTAAAAGTCATTAGGGTCGGGAGTTAAGAGGTTATCGTATAACCAAACATTTAATTTACTCATAACAGTGTGATTTGATTAATTTTAATTAAAACAAGAAGTTCCGACACTTCCCTAAAAAAGTCAAGATCTGAATCATTAAATTATTATGTTATTGAGCATGTTTATCGGTGTATCGATAAAAAAGAGCATAAAAAAGCCCGAATCCAATGGATTCGGGCTTGGTTAAAATAGTTCTTTGAATTATTCTGGTAATCCTTCGATGTAAGTAAATTCAGGATTTGGACCTGATTTAGTACATTTAAATTTCAATGAATAAGAATTGGAAGACGCATCATTTTCGTAGGCAACACATGTTACAATGTAATAAATATCGATACCGTTAACAGTTGCAACTGCATCAGGATATTTTAGCTCGAGTAACTTGGCAACACCTTCTGCCATTCTGGTATAGGTTAAAGTAATAGCTTTTTCTTCACTTAATCCTTCAAATCCGGGAATCTTAAAAGATTCACGATAAGAGATTTGCAGACCAAAGTTTACATATTTTGAATTAGCACCGTAGTAATATTCTCTATCACCTTTTTCAGCATAAGTGTCACTCAATTGAGTAACTACATAATTATACAACAAAGCATGATCGGCAGAAGTCATCGTAAACGATACCGTAGGATCAAATATCCACCCAATAGTAGTACCTGCATAAACAAATTGATCAATCTTCTCAGGCATAGAATTCCACATTCCTCCAGAGTAGGTATATTCAGCAGCAATAGTTTTAGTCCCTCCTGAATAATACTTATAAATCATCACCATTACATCTCCTTCTTGAGCGTAAGGCTTGTTTATACTTAAGAAAGTAGGCAAGTAGTCTTCTGCTAAAACAGAACTTGAAAAATTACCATATGCACCAGGTCCACTTCCCATTTGAGTATAATCATCTCGCTGTAAATTATAAACACCTGTTGGAGTAGCCCAATCACTACCATCAAATGCATAATAAATCTTTGAGTTATTACCCTCTGGACGACCAAAACCTTTAACGCTCAACTGATTTATTTGCCAAGTAGACGCATCATCGGGTGCTGCAGACTTATACACAAAAGCAATGTGAATTTTCTTACCATTGTAAGCTGATAATGAAATATCTCCAGACTCAACATAGCTATAGCTATTACCAGCGGGTTTATTTTCATCAGCTAAAACAACTTCAGTCCATTTAGCAGCATCAAGAGCATCGCCTGCAGTATAACCTTCAGTGATATAAATAAATGTTTGCTGCCAATCGCCTGACAAAAAGTTTTGTGCCTGAGAAAAATTAAGAATTGCATCTGGAGTTGCAGTCAAATCAATCTCAGATGTAATCATCCAGTCTTCATTATCATGACGAGCACCATCAGCATAACCACTCATTTTAGCATATCCAGCTCCACTATATGAAGATTGTTTCCATATTTGATCTCCAGCAACTGAACGTTGCTCAAACTGATCTAGATTTTCAGAAAAATCAGCTTCAAATACTGTTACGACATCAACTTCTGATGGGTCATAATTGGTTTCTCTAGAATCATAACTTACAAGAACTACATCACCCTTAACCGCATCAGCATATTTAACTTTTAAGATATCATTCAAATGATCTTCCGCAGGAAATGCAGGAGTGAAAAATCCAGCTTCACCAGTTGTTTCACCAACAGAAGCATATTCATCATCACCTAAATTAAAATATGCAGCTCCGGTATAATCGGTTAAATATTCTAAATCTCTGGTGTCAAAAGTATAAGTCACTCTAACTGCAGAAGTTGGGTCTAAAGTTTTATATTTCTCATTAAAATAAGCAGGAATATAATCAGCGACTGGACGACTATCACTAAAGCTCAGCAAAGAAGCAATCGCTTTTGCTTTTGTAGTATCCTCAGCATTTGCAGCACTCTTAAGCGCTAATTTACTAATGGCAGAATAATCATCAGCAGTAAGAGTGTAATCAATACTCTGAATATTTTCTGTTCCTTTATTAATATTATCCAATTCACTATAGACATCTTCCATTGGGTCACAAGAAGTGAAAACCAAAGCAAGGAAGGAAGCCATATATAATAATTTCTTCATCTTTCTATTTTTTAAATTAACAAAAGTCTGATTAAAACTTAATTTTAAGACCTGTTGACCAAGTTCTTCCAAATCCGTAATACACTAAAGCTTCGCTAGCTGTATGGCTTACACCATCTTTTGCTTTAGAAATGTACTCTGTATCAAACAAATTGTAAACATTTGTATTTAAAGTAGCATCAAGACCAGCGATTTGAAACTTATAACGGAAACTTGCGTCAACGATCCCAGCTTCAGGCATTTCCCATGAATCACCACTGGTAGTAATATTAGTTCTCTGAGTAGCATCAAAATCCGCATAATGATTACCATAGTAGTTATAATCAACACTTACGGTTAATTTAGGAAGAACTTCGTAATCGATAGAAGCAGAACCAGACAATTGAGCTGAATTACCAACATGAACATCTTTTAAATAGGCTGTAAATTCACCTGTTTGCTCGCGAGTTTCCTCATCATAAGTAACTGCATGAACATCATCCTGATAAACCCAATCGCCTACCGATAACATTGCGCGAACAGTTAATTTCTTAGACGGTTTATATTCTCCCTCAACCTCGATACCTTGGTGAAGTTGATTTAAACCTGAAATATTGACATTTGTACCACCAAGATTTTTCACAAGACCTCTGTCTTTCCAGTTGGTACGATACAAAGTAACATTTCCAGTAAAATTAGGGGAAGTATATGCATAGCCTAATTCAGCAGTAATGATTTTTTCGTACTTCACATTCTTATTCACCTCATTTGTATTACTCAAAAATACATTTGACATGTATGGCTCTCTTTGCACATATCCACCATTTACAAATACATTGTGAATTGAGTTGATTTTGTAATTAAAACCTCCTTTAACATTCCAAGGCAAGAAATCTTCCCAATCAGACTGCTGGTTTCCTGGCTCATACAAGAAATAATCTGTACGTCTGTAGGCTTTTCTTGAAACAGCAGCAGATATAAATGCTGAATAGTCGTCAGTTACATATTCTGTTTGACCAAAAAGACCAGTATACAATGCTTCACCATCGTTATAATAGTTAATCTTATCATCAGCCTTTAACAATGTATTCGCATCACGATTCTTATTGCCCGAATTTAGGAAGAATGATCCACCCAACAAATCGTGAATTTCGTTATAATGCTCTCCCTTATAGTAACGGGCATCTAAACCAGCAGTGAAAGTAAATTGCTTGTATTCACGTGTTAATGTAGACAACAAACCATACCAAGAATGATTATTTACAGAATTTGCAATAATCGCCTGAGAACCTAAGACAGTAGATGCTGCATTTATAGCCGCAACACCTTCGAAATCCAATAAACCATCAGGAGTTCTCATGGTTACATCATAATCCGCACCAGTATTGTAATCTACACCTAATAATTTAGCTTGAGTTCCGTATACACGACGTCCTCCACCAGAACCTACTGATGCATAAAGAGAAGTAGTTAACGATGTCTCTTCATCCATTTTCCAGTAATGGTTCAATTGTGCCTGAGGTTTGTGATAATAATTGTATCCATAAGCACCACCATAATTCTTTCCATCGCGCATTCCGTAATCTGAATTGTACTTAAATTCATCTTTATGATCGCGATACTGCTGAATGGTGTGCTTGTTTCCACTCTGATTGTGCCATTGTGGAGCTCCAGTAATCATGAAAGACAAAGTGTGATTGTCATTAATTACCTTAGAAATATTAGCAAAATATGACCAAGCATCATAATCTGTTCCTTTTACATATCCATCACCAGATGTATGAGAACCCAAAAGAGTAACAGCCCATCCATTATCCATTAAACCGGTAGATAAAGAAATTAAACTTTTCTTAAGCCCATCGTTTCCAATACTAGATTTAATTACGCCACCTTTTTTAGCATCAGTAGATTTAGTTAGCACGTTAATAGTACCTCCAACTGAAGAAAGACCTAATTTAGAAGCTCCCAAACCACGCTGAACCTGCATCGTACGAGTAACATCAGAAAGTCCTGCCCAATTTGACCAGTATACTTTACCAGTTTCCATATCATTAACAGGAATACCATTAATTAATACGCCTACATTATTCGAGTCGAAACCACGAATATATACTGTAGCATCACCAAATCCACCGCCTTCTTTCGAAGTATATACAGATGGAGTAGACTTTAAAATTTCAGGAAATTCCTGAGATCCTAATTTATTCTCTATTATATCCGAAGAAATAGTAGATACTGCAATTGGTGTTTGACGATCGGTAACAATTGAAGCCATAATACTAACTTCCTTCAAACCAACAGCGTCAGATTCCAACTTAATAGTTCCTAGATCCTGAGCACCTTTTAAGTCAATTTCTTTGTCAAGAAATCCAACAAAACTTACAACAAGCTTTGAAGCTCCTTTCGGCAATTCAAAAGTAAAAGAACCATCAAAACCCGAAACGGTACCGGAAGTTGTTCCAGTAACAACAATAGAAGCACCTGGTAAACTTTCGTTGGTGCTACCATCTACGACTACACCTTTTACAGTGGTTTGAGCAATAGCTGCAATGGACAGCATCATGATTGCTGCCATTGTCAAAATACTTCTCATAGCATTTTTCATAAAACAATTTGTTAGGTTAGTAATTGTGGGGCAAAGTTGCCACAAAATCCTCTCACATTTCCTAGAGAAAAGGATCACAAAAATGGTTGCTTTTTAACTTATTAACAAAAAAATAACAAACTAATTATCAATGTTCATCATCCTTTTTTAGCGTTTCATCGAAAAAGTAAATTCCAAACCTGAAACTGGGACCGTTTTTCATTTTACACGCTAAATAAACATTCTCACAAAACCAAAATGGATAGTTTAAAACGGGTACGGAAGGTAATATTTTTCTTTCGAAATCCATAATCACTAAACCAACCAAGAACTTAGTTTACAAGCCATTTTAATATCATGATAAAAGAGTAATTATTAAAAGATTAGAATATACAAGGAATGTAAAGTTTCAAATTCAATACCACAACTGCTACTTGTTTCTATTCTAAATTAAACAATCACCAAAATATCATTGACGGGGCAAAGGAACCATTTCATTACGAAGCATCTGTTAATTTAACATTAAAAAAAGGGAAAGAATTAAACTTACTACCAAAACAAAATTAAATCTTCGGTAAAAGAATAATTCACAAAAATAAAGCGTACTTTTGCAGCCGCATTTTGAGTCGTGCAATTGATTCAGTCACAACAATTTCAACGAATGTGACAATCAATTGAAATGTTCAATTCAACGAATACAATAAAAAGAAAGAGGACATAGTATCCCATTTCACTAGATTACAGCGGATATTTATTCTCAAATTAATAAAATACAAGATGAGGAAATTGAGAAACATTGCGATTATCGCCCACGTTGACCACGGTAAAACTACTTTGGTTGATAAATTGATAATGCACAGCAATATTTTTAGAAAAAATGAAAACCCAGGTGATTTAATTCTTGATAATAATGACCTGGAGAGAGAAAGAGGAATCACCATCTTGTCGAAGAATGTTTCTCTTGAGTACAAAGGTGTAAAGATCAACATTATCGACACTCCTGGTCACTCGGATTTTGGTGGAGAGGTTGAGCGTGTTTTGAACATGGCTGACGGTGTTCTTCTGCTGGTAGATGCCTTCGAAGGAACTATGCCTCAAACTCGTTTTGTATTACAAAAAGCTTTGGCCTTGGGTCTAAAACCGGTTGTAGTTGTTAATAAAGTTGATAAACCAAACTGCAGACCAGAAGAAGTTCAGGAGCAAGTTTTTGAATTGATGTTTAATTTGGATGCTACGGAAGATCAATTAAACTTTCCAACCATTTATGGTTCTGCTAAGCAAGGTTGGATGTCTAAGGACTGGCAAAAACCAACAACCGATATCACAGCAATATTAGATGCGGTACTTGAATTTATTCCAGCGCCAAAAATTATCGAAGGAACACCACAAATGCTTATAACTTCTCTTGACTTCTCTGCTTACGTAGGACGTATTGCCGTAGGTCGTGTTCACCGAGGAGAAATTCGCGAAGGAATGGATGTTTGTTTGGTTAAGCCTGATGGCAGCATCAAAAAGCAACGCATTAAAGAACTACACGTTTTTACCGGTTTAGGTAAAGAAAGAGTTCAGCTTGTAACCTCAGGCGAAATTTGCGCTTTAGTAGGTATTGAAGGTTTTGATATTGGAGATTCTATTTGCAGCATCGAAAACCCAGAACCTCTTGACCCAATTGCAATTGACGAGCCTACAATGAGTATGTTATTCACCATCAACAACTCTCCATTTTATGGAAAAGATGGTAAATTTGTTACTTCTCGTCACTTAATTGACCGACTAACTAAAGAACTTGAAAAGAACTTAGCTCTTCGAGTTGAGAAAACTGAATCTGCAGATTCATTTATTGTATATGGACGTGGTGTTCTTCACTTGTCAGTACTAATTGAAACAATGCGTCGTGAAGGCTACGAAATTCAAGTTGGTCAGCCACAAGTTATCATCAAAGAAATTGGTGGTGAAAAATGTGAGCCTATTGAATTTTTATTTGTTGATCTTCCAGAAGATGTTTCAGGAAAAGCAATTGATATCGTAACTCAACGTAAAGGTGAAATGCTAAGCATGGAACGTAAAGGTGATCGTATTCACCTTGAATTCCACATTCCATCAAGAGGTGTTATTGGCTTAAGAAATCAAATGTTGACAGCTACTGCCGGAGAAGCGGTAATTTCACATCGTTTCTTAGAATACCAACCACACAAAGGTGTAATTCCTGGACGTATTAATGGTTCATTAATTGCAATGGAAACTGGATTAACCTTTGCTTATGCTTTAAATAAATTACAAGATCGCGGTACCTTTTTTGTTGCCCCAACTGTTGAAATTTATGAAGGTCAGGTAATCGGTGAAAACAATCGTGCTGGTGATTTAGTTATTAACGTTACTAAAACGAAGAAACTAACCAATATGCGTACTTCTGGTACTGATGAAAAGGTGAGATTATCACCTCCAATCAATCACTCTCTTGAAGAAGCATTGGAGTACATCCAAGGCGACGAGTATGTTGAAGTTACACCAAACTCTATCCGCTTAAGAAAAATATTCCTTAAGGAAACTGATCGTAAAAGATCAGCAAAATAATTTCGATTAAAATTTTAATCGAAAACACTTTAAAATGAGCGATTTCCTGAACAGGAAATCGCTTTTTTCATTTAAAACATTCACTAAATTTTTCTGCGGAGCAAAAAGACATCACACTCATTAAACTTCGACACGTATACATTTACCTGGACAAATATTCGAAGCTCTTTGATTTCTTTGAATCTCATCCTCAAAGATTTCTAATTCGTAACAGTTGCCACGAACATAAGATCCCATCAGGTCGCATCTGCCATCTGCCACATTCATTTTCCAAAATTCAGGCGCAATTTCTATGCAATAAGCACATCCTATACACTTGCCTCTAAAATGCTTGATTTTTGCCATTTATTAAGGTGATTATTCTCCTTTTTCTTTAAGATTCTTTAAAAATACAAATATAACACAAATTTATTTTCAATTTCAAATCACTTTCCTTCAGACATTTACATGTTTCTATTAAAATATTTTAGTACTATGCTTTGCATATTACCTTTCTTTATCCGTATATTTGTATAACAAGCTTGCATGCTTCTTACAGTACTATATGATATAAAAATAAACATCATGAACAAAAGAACCAATTCGCTCTGGAAAATATGCCTGATTACAATTGTTCTATTTTCCTGGACAACAGAATCAAATGCCCAGTTCGTTCCTAATGTTGCGAAACAATCAAAAATACTATCGCCAATTGTAAAGATTGTATCTGATTTTATTTTGGGAGCTGAATCGAAAATACCAAATGTGGGATCAGAGGTCGATAGAGAAAAAAGCTATTTGAACTCGAGCCTTTTCTTTTTTGAGGAGAACATACAAGTATGTAAAGATATTTTATCTGGCAATAAAGTAAGCATTGATACCAACAAGAATTCATCGCAAGCACAAGAACAAATTCATATTAAAAAAGATTCTGTTCTAATCAAGAAAGACACTGAAGTTGTTGAGAAGAAAAAACACAAAAGCATCTGGAATAACCCGGGAAACACGAAATCAATAATTTAAATTATTCCAACCATGAATATCGATAACACTAAAGCCCAAATGCGAAAAGGAGTGCTGGAATATTGTATTCTATCCATTTTATCAAGAAATGATGCTTACGCTTCGGATATAATTAAGGAGCTAAA